>NZ_DASZCQ010000058.1:0-62308 GCF_035942955.1 Actinophytocola sp.
GACTCCCACGGTGCCGACGGTGCGAATCAGCTGTCTTCCAGGTCGTTGACGCAGCAGTAGAACCCGAGCTGCTCCAGGTCGGTACGGGTGCCGGGGTGAGCCGACCTGGAGCGCGCCAGGCCGCGCCGGAATACGTCCTGCTCACCAAGGTCGTACAGACCGACCACGATCCGCTCCGCCTCGAGATCCCGGCCGCGGCCCACGGCGGCCGTTTGGCAGTGCGATCTGGTCGCTGATGCCCTCGACGAGCACCATGGCCACGGCGTTGGTGGCCTTCGCCAGGGCGCGGGCTGTCGTCCGGGTCGTGGCGTCTGGGCCAGTGTCGCAGCCGTCGGGCACCCTGCGGGCCAGCTCACGACGCTTGGGAACATCCATCGTGATTTCCGCTCCCGTCGTCGGCCTGGCGCATCGCCCCGGGTCTCGAGTGCCGCCCCGCGGGGCGCGTTGGTGTGGATCTGGTGTCAGCCGACCTGCGGCCCTGCCAACTCGGTGATGCTCGCGATCAGCTCGTGCTGACTGATCGGCCCTACCTGGCCACCGGTTCGTGCGTCCTGCATGGCCTTGGTCAGCTGCACCCGACGCAGCACCTCCTTGATGTCGGCACCGGTCATGCCGCGGCTGGCCCGGGCCAGCGCGGTGAGGTCAAGATCGTCGGCGAACATCATGAAGCCGGGTTGCTCGTGCGCCGCGATCAGGCCTCGGATCATCTTGCCGAAGATCTCCGCGCGGCCGTCCTCGTCTGGCTTGGGCACCGAGATCTTCACGTCGAAGCGGCCCGACCGGATCAGTGAAGCGTCAACGCGGTCGGGGAAGTTCGTGGTGGCCACCACCAGCACGTTCGGGTTCGCCTCGATGAGGTCGTTCATCTCCTGCTTGAAGATGCCGGCCACGGCGTTGATCGCTTGACTGGCCGCGTCCCCACCCGCACCCGCGTAGCTAATGATCGAGTCGAACTCATCGAACAGAATGAGCGTGGGAACCCGGTAGCGCCGGGCGTCCCGGAAGACCTGTTTGATGTTGCGCTCGGACCCGCCCAGCCATTTGTCGAGGATCTCCGGCGTACGGATCTCCCGGAAGTCGGCACCGATCTCATTGGCCAACGCTCGGCACAGCATGGTCTTTCCGGTGCCGGGCGGTCCGTACATGAGGATGCCCTGCGGACGACGCGCCCCCCACCGCGCCATCGCCTCCGGGTGCTGAAACGACACCGCGATCTGTCGCAACTGGCTCACCACGTCGGTCAGTCCACCGACCTGATCCAACGTGACCGACCGGGTGGTGACCGGCACCGCTGGCAGGTACTCCCGAGACACCGTGTAGCGCCGCCCGCGCAGGCTGTCCGGTCCGGTGATCTCCAGCACCGCCTGCAGCGTCAGGCCGATGAAACCACGCAGATGATCAGGGTTGACCTCCTCACGCGGGACCGCGGCCCGCAGCCGCACCACCGTCCCCGAGGAGTCGTAGGCGACCTCGGCCGCCAGCCCCAGGTCAGCATCGACCAGCCGACCCGGCGCGCGGTTCGCCGGTGGCTGGGCGGACCAGTCCAGACCCAGTCTGCGGTACGCGGCCACTGCCACCGCCCCAACCCCATCCACGATTCGCGTGACGACCGCGTCACCGGCCTCGATCCGCTTGGACAACAGCAACCCCACCGGGTCATGGCCCAGGATCAACGAACGGATCCATTCCTTGTCGGCGATGCCGATCGCGCCAGTGAACAGACACACCGGCCCGTCCTCCCCGTCCGCGCTACTCACCCCAACCTCGACCCACTGCACAGCACCCGGCCACACCGCCCCACGCAGCAACACGACCGGACCGACCCGGGCCGCAGTCAGCATCGCCGCGGCATCCAAGAGCTCGACCGTCGCGCCGGCGAAGGTAAACGTGTTACCACACGGTCGTGCGGGATTTGCCTCCGACATGTCTCCTCCGCACCTCGTCCGGTCCTTCCAGCCTGACACGGCCCGACACGCCAGGCCGGACGCTCGGCAGCACTGCCCGCCGCAACAGATCCGTGGCAGGCTCGTCGATCGCCGTCTCGGGGACGGAGACGGTTGGCCTGGCGGCCTTCACGTCGGTGAGTTTGCGGGTGCTGCCGCCGGGTACGGCCATTGGCGATGGCATGACGGTGGGGCTGACGGTGGAGGTGTGGTGGCGGATCCGGCACCTGTTCTGTATGCCGGTGCCGGGTTGTCGACCCTGGCGGCGGCGTTGTTGCCGCGGCTTTTGAACAGGGCCCCGATCTCGATGCCGATGGTGTTTCTCGGCGCCGGAGTGTTGGTGTTCGGGATGATCGATGGGCTACCCGATCCCGACCCGTTGCGTTATGGCACGGTAACGCTGCGCCTGACCGAGCTGTGCGTGATCATCTCGTTGATGGGCGCGGGCCTGGCGCTGAACCGGGCGGTGAGCCTGCCCGGTTGGTCGACCACGTGGCGGCTGTTGGGAATCACCATGCCGGTGTTCATGGTGACGGTCGGCCTGCTCGGCTGGGCACTGCTCGGGCTCGGGGTGGCCGCCTCGGTGCTGCTGGCCGCGGCTCTGGCGCCCACCGACCCGGTGCTGGCCAGCGAGGTCCAAGTAGGCGAACCCGCTGAGAGCCCGGAGGCCGAAGAGGACGAGGCACGGTTCGCGCTGACCTCGGAGGCCGGGCTCAACGACGCATTGGCCTTCCCGTTCACCTATCTGGCGATCGCGATCAGCGTGGTGGGTGCCGGCCCGTCGGGGTGGCTGCCACGGTGGATCGGCGTGGACGTGGGGTGGCGGCTGACCGCCGGCATACTGGTCGGCCTGCTGACCGGGTGGATGCTGCGCAAGCTGTTCTTCTCCGCACGATCGGACAAGATGCGGCTGGCCGAGCACGCCGAGGGATTCGTGGCGCTTGCGGCGACCTTCCTGGCCTACGGGCTGACGGAACTGGTCGAGGGGTACGGCTTCGTGGCGGTCTTCGTCTGCGCCTGCACCATCCGGGCCGGCGAGCGGCATCACGGCTACCACCGTATCCTGCACCAGTACGTCGAGCCGACCGAACGCATGCTCACCGTACTGATCATCTTCCTGCTCGGTGGAACGGTGGCCACCGGCCTGCTGGCCGGCCTCAGATGGCCGGAGATCCTGATGGCGCTACTGGTCCTGCTCGTGCTGCGCCCAGTCACCGGCCAACTCGCCCTCATTCGCGGCGGCACCGGGCCCCGTGAGCGCGCGGCGATCTCCTTCTTCGGCGTGCGCGGCGTCGCCACGCTGTTCTACCTGGCCTACGCCCTGCCGGCCGGCCAGTTCGCCGACCCGGCCGCCCTGTGGCGGGTGGCGGGCCTGGTCGTGATCGCCTCGATCGTCCTACACGGCATCTCCGCCGCCCCTGCCATGCTGCTGCTCGACCGCCGCCGGAACCAGGCCGCCCGCGACCGCCACGGCAATCCCGATCAAGCACCCCGCACCGCCGTGTGACCACCAGCAGCCTCCCGGGACCGGGCAGCGCGCACCGTCCGCATCACGGATCAACTGTGCCATGGACACGTCCTTCGGCTCTCCTGGACAGCCGACAATGCGGGTCGTCACGCGGGACGGGCGCTGGCTCGCCTCCGGTGGGGTCGATGGGTCGGTCCGGTTGTGAGCATCCCGCCGAAGTCCTGCCGGGTTCGGCTAGAGCACCCTCGAAGGGCGCGGAGGCCGACCGGGACTGTCCGACGAGGTGGCGGCGGTGGCCATCGCATCCGAGGGGCAGTGGCTGGCGTTCGTCGGGGAGCGCGACAAGTCGGTGCGTGAATCTGGGAGCCGGCCACGGGGGCATGCCACACCGTGATGCGCCTCTACGTGTTCGAATTCGACGGGAGCATGTGACCCAGGCGAGCGCGACGGCGGCGCATGGTGTCGAGGAAGCCGAAGCCGTAGCGGCTGTCGTCGCTGGAGCATTCCTGCTGGCCTGGTCCGGCGATCCGCGCTCACCTCGTCTTCTGCCCGATCGGGTAGGTGTGAATGCCGTGACCGCGGGCTATCCGGAGGCCATGGCGATCTACACGCACAGCGCCGAGGCCGATGTTCCGGCCGACGTGCTGTTCCGGTTCCTGGCCGACCCGCGGAACCTGCCGCGGTACTTCCCACAGATGACGGCGGCCGAGCCATCGGGTGGTGAGACGGTGCATGTCGAGGCCGAGGTGCACGGGGATCATGTCGAAGGTCAGGCATGGGTGCGGCCCGACGAGTCTGCGCGCCGGCTGGAGTGGGGCGCTGAGGGGCCGGACGACTACCGCGGCGAACTCCAGGTCGACGAACTCGAACCCGGCCGATCACGCATCACCGTGACCTTGCACAGCGTCCGGAAGGCGGACGGCGGCGAAGTTCAGGAAGAGCTGGAGCAGACCGTGGCCGCACTGGCCCAGGCCGCCGCCGCGGACGGCGACGCCGCACAACGCGAGTAGACCCACACCGCCGTGTCACCGTCCATTCCCGTGTGGAGTGACGAGTGCCGAGAGCGAAGAGGCTGCCGTGACGGCAATCAGGGAGTACCCGTCACCGCGCGGCCACTGCGGTGAAGGCAGGGCACCTGTCTAATGATCCAACTGAACCGGCAACCAAAGTGAGAGTGCCAGGTGTCCAGGACTCAGGTGACGGCCAGGCGTGTGGTTAGTATGCAAGTCCCTCCTCGGACACGCACACTATTCACCCGCATCGACACTTCCGCGATCGATGCTCCCGGTTCGTAGACGACCTGCAGGTCGGTGCTGGCGTACAGCTCGGCGAGCTTGTCTCCCTTCGCGTCGTTGAGCTTGGCGGCCATGTCGCCGAGCGAGTCGATCCGCGTGTATACCTCGGCGGCATCCATCAGGTTCGGCGCGGGAGCGTTGTCTATGTCCGCTTGGGCCGCCGTCCGCTCGGCTTGTGCTGCGTTGATCACCTCTACGAGCGCGCTCGGGTCGACGCCGGCAGCGATGGCGGCCTGGAACTTCCGTAGCCGTCGCTCGGCGTCAGTGAGCCGCTTCCGCGCGGCTTCTCCCCCGCCGGGCTTTCGCGTCGTGCCTTCCTGCGAAGCGACGAGCGCGGCCACCGTCTGATCAACGTTGTCGGGGTGGAACAGGCCGGCGAGCCAGGTGTTCACCGCGTCGCGGATCGTGCTCTCGCGGAGGTACACGGCTGACGGATGTGCGGCCAGCACCGGGGACTCCGGCGCCAGCGTCCGGGCCGGGCAGCGGTAGTACATGGGTCGGGTGCGCCGGAGGAGTCGGAGGCGTGGGTGCTGCTGGCCCAGGCCCTGCCCGACGACACGCCGCCAGAGCTGGTCGCACTGCCTACACCGTCTGCGGTGCCGCGCCCGACAGTCCTGCTCGACCTGATCCTGGAGGGCGCCAGCGGCTCAGCCCACCCCGGGCTAGGAGCACGTAGCGCTCGTCGCTGACCGGGCGACCCGCTGAGGTCTTCGACGGACACCGACCGCACCAGGGGGCGCACGACCGCGGTCGGCTAGCGATCTTCGGCCCTCGCGACGACGACCAGCCGCGGGTCTAAGCTAGTGCGAAGGAAAGCGGCTCGCCGGAATCGAGAGCTACCCGGAACGGGAAAACGCCGAGCCGCTTGCGGGTGAGCGTGGCGCGCAGATCCACCGAGCCGGTGACGGCGGCCTCGCGCGGGATGCGGGCGACCAGGGCAAGCCGTTGCGAGCCACGGACCTCGTCGCTCGACGTCGGGGTGAACTCCCACGTGCACGCCGGCTCCTGCAACCCGTAGCTTTCCACGAACACCTCGCTGGCCTTGCCGGTCGTGCCCAGCTCGACCGACGCCTCGAAGCCCAGGTTGGCACCGAGCTTGAGCGACCGGGACCGCTCGACCGGTCGCTCGGCCCGCTGTGGCGTCAACGACCACACGATCGGCGGCGGCACCTCGGCGCCGTCGTCGCGGGCCAGCCGCACGGTCAGCCAGGCCTGGCCGAACCTGGCGTCCTCACCCGGGGTGAACGTGGCACCGAGGTGTACCAGGTGAAAGCTCCACGCTTGGTCGGCGAGGAACGCTCGGAGCGCCGCGTCGTCCCCGGCCAGCTCGGCGGTGATCGGCTGGACGACCGGCACACCGAGGGAAACCGCGCCGCGCACCGGATCCGGCCGGTCCGCTGCCCTCGTGACCCGGTCGTCCGGCACGAGCTCCCCGGCGGCCTCGGTCAGATCGGGTACCTCGATCTCCATGCCCGCCCTCTCAACGCCAGTCACCGGTGTAGTAGAAGGCCCCCCAGTCCCGGTACTGCGGGTGGGCGGCCCTGGTCTGCCGCTGCGCCTCGGTGAACGAGTCCAGCCGGGACCGACCCCGGCGCAGCTCCCGGTAGAGCGTAGTGAAGAAGTCGCGCGAGGTCCGGGTCTCCACCGGCCAGAGCGTGCCGACGATCGCCGACGCGCCCCGCAGCAGCAGGCTCGCCGGGATGCCGCGCAGGTTGTCCGCGGCGTCGAAGCGGCCGAGCGCGGTCTCGCACGCCGACAGGGTCACCAGGTCGAGCCCGCTCAGGTCGAGGCGGAGCAACTCGTGCGCGCTGACCCGCTCATCGGCCACGTACAGGCTCTGAAATGCCGGCGCGGCAACGTTGTGCACGCCGTGGGTGGCGATGTGGAACAGCCGCGCCGAGCTGAGCGCGTCAAACACCGCCACCTCGGTGGCCTGCTCGTCGATCAGCGCGGTGGTGCCGAACTCGGCGGCGACGGCCTGGGCCTCCTCGACCGCCTCGGGGATCGGCGGCAGCCGGCCGTCGGCGAAGCCGACCCCGACCGAGGCCAGCGTGCCCTTCCCCGCGCGGGTAACCACGTCGCGCTCCAGCAGGGCGAGGTTGGGCAGGTAGGTGACGGCCCAGGTTTCGGCCAGCGGCCTGCCATCCAGGTACAGCAGATGCAGCGGCGCGAAATGCAGCCCGGCGTGCGGAACGATCGCCAGATGCCGCCGGCCGGCCGCGTACTCCTGCCGCAACAGATCGGTGACCGGGCCGAACAGCTGGGGAAGCCCGTCAATGAGGGCGGCCTCGGTCGAGCGTGCGATCGGGCGGACCGGGCCCGGCTCGGTGAGCACCGCGCGGCGCATCCAGTCGGCGGACAGGCCAAGCCCGTCGAGCACCCTGACCCGGTCACCGACGTGGACCTCGGTGCGCTGGTTCGCGTGCTCGGCGTCGGCGATCGGGTTGGGCACCAGCACCAGCCGATCGCTGGTGGCGACCAGCGACAGCAGCGAGCGCCCGCCCTCGGGGTTGTGCGACAGGTAGATGTAGAGCAGCACGGTGTCCACCGGCAGCAGGCCGAGCAGGGAGTCGATGCTCAGCAGCCGGAACGACTCGTCCCCGGTGAGCCGGCGCTGCACCCCGGCGTCGAAGGTGCGCTCCAGGTTAATCCGCTGCTGGGCGAGGCTCATGCCGGCCGCGTCCAGCCGCTCGGAATATGGCGTCACCAACGTGAACGCGTCGAGGTCCACATCGCGGTCGGGCTCCTCGTCGAGCTGGCCGAGCAGCTCGAGCAGGTGGGCGGACTGCTCGTCGGCACGCGCGTCGAACTCGACCCCGGCGCGCAAGGCGTCGACGAACCGGGCACCCTTGGCCATTTGCAGGCACGCGAACAACGCCGGCGCCTCGCTCCCGTCGGTCACCGCGCCGATCACCTGCGACCAGATCGTCTGCAGCACCTCGGTCGCGGCCGCGCCGATCAGGTTCTCGGCGGTCACCGCCAGCGGACCGAGTGTCTCCGCCGCCGCGGTGGCAAGCCCCTTGCCGCCAGCGTCGGCGACGTACTTGGCGATCAGGGTCAGACACTCCATCGCGGCGTCCGGCGCGGACAGCGCCAGGAACTCCGC
This sequence comes from Actinophytocola sp., assembly GCF_035942955.1. Taxonomy (GTDB): domain Bacteria; phylum Actinomycetota; class Actinomycetes; order Mycobacteriales; family Pseudonocardiaceae; genus DASYTH01. The sequence continues at coordinate 7,813 of NZ_DASZCQ010000058.1, forward strand.
GCAGGCGGCGGCCTGGGTGCGCATCGCATGCTCCAACTCGCCGCGCTCGTAGGCCCGGGTCGACACCTGGGTGTACCAGGCGGCGGTGAGGGCCGACAGCGCGTCGGTGTGCCCGGCGAACACGTCCTCGAAGTACTCGGGGATCACCTCCAAGTTGGTGAGCCAGCCCTCCTCGCCCGCCGCGTTCTCGGCCCCCAACCAGCCACGGCCGGTGAGCGCCAGCAGCGCCAAGGCGGTGCGCTCCCTCGGCCAGTCCGCCTCGGCCGCCTGCTCGAGCAGGGCAATGCTGGCCTCCTCCGGGTCCGCACCGGGACCGGGTTCGCCGTCCGCCAAGTCGGAAGCGTCGAGCCACAGCAGCTGGTGCACCTGGAGCACCTTGAGCCGGTCGCGCTCACCGAGCCCCCGGATGTAGTCCTCGGCGTCGGCGAACAACCGCCTTGCCCTTGGCCGGTCGAGATACCGCAGCAGCTGCCCGACGCCGACCAGCGTGCCGGTGGCGGCTTCCGCGCCGACCTGCTCGGCGATCTCCGCGATTGAGCGGGACAGCAGGCGTTCGATCGCCGCCGGGTCCGGCCGCTGACCGGCGCTCCATTGGGAAAGCAGGGCATTGGTCAGCAGCTGGGGATAGGCCTCGGCGTCGGTGCTGGCGACCGCGCGTGCGGCGATGTCGGCGAGTGCCTCCTCGTCGATCTTCAGACCGAGCGCGGACCGGATCGAGTAGACGTTCAGGATCAGGTTCAGCACATGGCTCAGCTGCACGGGTTCCGCCAGCTCCAGCGCCCGGAGCAGGTACGCCTCGCCGGTGTCGATCATCTCGATGATGTCCGGCATCGCAACGCCGACCCCACCCGGGACCTCGACCGGGTCGAGGACGTATTCACTCCGCCGGTCCAACCAGCGGCGATATCCGCTGAGGTTGATCGTGTCCGATGAACCCCCGTTGTAGAGATTGTTGTGAGGAGCGATGTACAGCGCCCCCAACGCGAGAAGCACCTCGGCCCGCTGGCCGGGCTCCTCGTCGGGGGTCGCCTCGATCGAGCGCAGCAACCGCTCGCCGGCATCCCGCGCGCTGTGCAGCACCCGGCCATCCGGCAGGTTGATCAGCAGCTGCCTGGCGACGAAAAGCCAGCGGTACCGGGCAATCGCGACGATCGCCCTGCCTTCCTCCGAGTTCGGCAAGCGCTCCGCGGCCGCGAGCACGAGCTGCTGCAGGCGTGACCCCTGGCGCCACTTCCCTTCCCCGATCAGGTTCATCGCGGTCGCTTCGACAAGGGCGTGGACGTAAGGAAGGGAGAGCGTGGCGACCACGCTCGCCGAGCGGGCGTGCTCGAGGGCATCGGCCATGCTGACCGAGGCGTCGACCGAGGTGAACAGCGTCTCGATCAGGCCGGCGCCCCATGGGAAGGCGCCCGGATTCTCGAACAGGAACTGGAGCAACGCGTTCAGCACGTCCAGCCCACGGCCGATTCGGTCGCGATCGTCGTCGCTTTCCGCTCCGGGAATCAACCCGTCCCGCGCCGCCGTGATCATCTCGATGGCGGCGACCGAGAACAGGGGCGCGCGAATCAGCTTGATCATGTCGTCGGTCGAGGCGTCGGCCAGCTCGCGCACCGCGTCAAGGCACTCGTCAAGCTCGTAGAGCAGGCATTCGACCAGCGGCCGCCGGTCCATCGGCCACCGCGGCGCGGCCTCATCGACCGGCTTGATCGGATCGCTCTCCTCGAGCCTGGCGAGCACGTGCTGGACGGCCGGCCGTAGCAGGTCGTCCAGCCGGGCCTTGGCCCGCTGCGCCTGCTCGGTCCGCTGGAGCTCCTCGAACAGCTCGGCTTCCATCCGCATGGCCATCCGTAGCCGCCGGGCCAAGCCGGGGTGCTCATGGTCGGCGACCTGCTCCTGGAACTTGTCCACCAGCGCGGGCACCTGCTCGGCGGCCGCGCGGCCGGGGGCATTGAGCAGGAGGGTGATGTGGTTGTAGAGCGCCAAACCCACCCAGAAGATCACGTGTGGGTCGGGGTGCGAGGCGAACCGCTCGACCACCCGGCGGTAGGCCGCCGCCGCCTCCTCGGTGCGCTCAAGGGCGCGCAGGGCGGCCGCCCGGTTGTAGCCGAGGCTCGCTGTGCTGTCCGCCGGCGCGTCGATATCGGCGGCGCGGTCGAGCAGCTCGTCGAACAACGCGAGACCGCGCTCGGGATCCTCGCCGGCGACCCGGATCGCCGCGGCCGTCCAAACGGAGAACCCGGCACCGACATCACCGACACCCGCGTGGCGCAGGCGGACGGTAAGCGTTCCTTCCAGGTTGGCCTCAAACGCCGGGCGCTCCGGATCGTCGGCGGGCACGGCGTCGACGGCCCGCTGCCCGGCGGCGATCGCGGCATCCAGATCGGCCAGGTCACCGGTGCGCTCGAACTGGCTGCGCAGCGCGATGCCGAGGCTGGACCAGGCCATGGCGTGGCCGGGGTGCCCGACCGGCGTGGCCTCGGCGGCCCGGCGCAGGTTGGCCAGCGCGGCGTCGAGGTCCTCCGGTACCCGGCCATGCTCGTAGCGGATGTGCTGGGCGGCACCGAGGTTGTACCGGGCGGTGGTCCAATCGGGATCGTCCTCGCCGACGAGTTCGACGACCTGCTCGCTGAGCTTGACAGCGGTGTCGAGGTCGGCTGGCTCGCCGGTGCGCTCGAAGCGGCTCCGCGAGGCCGAGCCGAGTTTGGACAGGGTGCCGACGCGATCCGGGTCGCCCTCGGGCATGGTGTCCAGCGCCTCGCGCAGCCGGTCGAAGACCGCCTCCTCGTCGGCCGGGTCGCCGGCGAGCTCCAAGCGGGTGTAGTGGTAGGTGGCAAGCTCGTCGAGGAAGGAGCCGCGAACCGGGGCATCCGCCGGGAGCTCGGCAATGGCCTGCGCCAAGGTGTCGATGGCCGCGTCGAGGTCCTCCCGGGTTCCGGTCCGCTCGAACCGAATCCACCGCAGCGCCGCGGCGTTGGCGCGGTAGTAGGCGAGCCGGGGATCGCCGTCCGGAGTGGCCTCGACGGCCGCCATCGCCGAGGCGACGGCGACCTCGAGACCGTCGGGCGGTCCGGTGAACCCGGCATTGACGCGTGCGGCTTGGCTCAGCCTCGCCAACTGGTCCGCGCGGTCGGGGTCATCGTCCGGCGTGGCGTCCACGATGCGTTGCCACGCCTCGACGGCGGCCGCGGCGGCGTCCGGATCTGGGTCCTCGAAAAGGGTCATCAGCAGCCGCTGGGCGGCGTCGATGTCATCCTCGGAGACGCTGTCAATCTGGCGGGGAAGCGGTTTGTCATGCATGGCGCCCGCGTTTCGGTTGCGGTTCTCCGCTGATGATCGGCGCCGGGACGCGTCCCGTTACCCCTGGCTATCCAGCTATTGCACGCGAGTCGTGGCCGCGACCGGCACCGGCTGATCCTTGGGCCAGCACATCCACCCGGGGTTCGGGGAGAGCAGCCACCCGGCCGGGCGGAAGTCGAGCTGACCGGAGGCGGGCATGGTCACCTGGGCCGTCCCGTTCTCCACTCGGAAGTACTCCCCAGCCTGCAGCGCGGGGCTGGACATCCGGGTGGTCTCGAACCACTGGTCGGGCCCCTCGCCGAACCTGACCCGGGCCGTCGCCTTCCAGTAGCCGGCCGGACGGGCCTCGCTCTGCACGTTGTTCCGGTCGACGATCCGGTTGACCGTCACGGTGATCGTCTGGCCGGGCGACGCGGTTGCCGGGGCGCTGATCGTGGTCTCGATGACCCTGGTGTGCAGCGGAGTCCAGATCCCGCCGCAATTGTGGGTCAGCACGAGCGTGTCTGCGGAGGCGGCGACGACGGTGAACCCGGCCGCCATGGTGATCGCCGCGATCACCGACGCGACCGTCCTGCTGAGTCTTTTCATGGTTCCCTCCAGTGTGGTCCACCCAGTACCCCACTACCTGAACACCCCGGCCGGCCCCGACGCAACTTCGAAAGATCGGGCTTTGCGGTAGTCGCTGTGAGGGCTGGCACGGTCAGCGTCCGCCTCGGGCGGCGAGCGTGAGGATCCTGGCTTCCTTCCACCCGAGCGTTCTCGCCGAGTTCGACTGGCAGGAACTGCGCCCGGACTCATCCGCGCCCGACGTGCTCGCGATCCTGAGGTCCGGCTTGTCACCTTCGTCGAAGTGCTCTCGACCAGCACGAACTCGGACAGCTCGCCGCAGCGTTTGTCCTGGACCGGCGTGCCCGACACCCCGTAAGCGTCTGGAGGCATCGCCATGGGACGCATTGGACGGGGTTTCGTATGGATGTCCCGGCCGTCCAGCGAACAATTCACAGGTCAGCTGATGGTTTCTCGGCTCAAGAGCGACGAGTGGACACGTTAGAGGGACGGGTTCTGTTGCTGTCGAGGTCAAACGACGTGCGGGTGAAGTGGTCGCAAGATCGTTCTCGGACACGGTCATCCCGTCCTTTGGCTCGGTGGCCACGTCGACCGTTCGCCAGTCGGCGTTGTAGATCATCACTAGGCGTAGATCGCTGTAGAGCGTTTCGAGTTGCGCGGGGTCGCCGTCGTTGAGCAGGCCGTTCAGCTCGGCGAACGCCGCCTCACGCTGCTCGTGTGCGTGCCCGCGGCGCTGCTGCCGGCGGTGCCGCTCCGGGGTCGTGAGTAGAAATGGCTGTTCGGGTATTAGTTTCAATCACGACCGACGGGAGCTGGGCGAAGTGGCACGTCTTCATGTCGGCTGTGCAATGTGGACCCACCAGGCGTGGCCCGGGCGGTTCCTGCCACAGTCGCTGCCAGCCAAGGAGCGCCTGCGGGCCTACGCTGGCTGGTGCAACGCGGTCGAGGGCAACACCACCTTTTACGCGACGCCCGCCCGAAGCACCGTCGCGACGTGGGCTCAGCAAGTCGACTCCGGTTTCCGGTTCGTGGTCAAGCTGCCCAAGGTTGTCACGCACGAGCGCCGGTTCGTCGGTGTCGAGGCCGAGATGCGGGCGTTCCTGGACGCGATCGAACCCCTCGGCGAACGGGCAGTTCTGTGGACCCAGTTGCCCGGCTCGTTCGGCCCTTCGGACGTCGACGCCCTCGGCCGCTTCCTGCGCCGGCTGCCCGTCGACCGCCAACGCGCCGTGGAGGTGCGCCACCCCGGGTTCTTCACCGACGCCGGCTCGACGTCGCTGCTGGAGGGGACACTCGCCGACGCGGACGCCGAGTGGGTGCCGTTCGACACCACGGTCTTCTTCCAGAGCCCGCCGACCAGCGAGGCCGAGCAGGACGCCTGGGCCAAGAAACCGCGGTTGCCGCGGCGGACGCGGGCGCTGACCGACCGGCCGATCGTCCGCTACCTGGGCCGGGACTCGGTCGAGGAGACGGTCGGGGGCTGGCGGCCGTGGACCGGGGTGGTCGCCGGCTGGCTGCGCGAGGGCCGGTCGCCGACGGTCTTCGTGCACACCCCCGACAACAACGACGCGCCGGCGCTCGCCCGCCGGTTCCACGACAACGTGCGAGCGCTGGTGCCCGGCCTCGACGCGCTGCCCGAGCCGGAACCGGTCGGGCCCGCGACCCTGTTCTAAGCGATGTCACGACCGGGCGGGTCACCCCATCACCCCGGCATGAGCGACATGGTGATCACCGGATCCACCGACATCACCGGTGTGACGCGCTCCGCGGGCGATCGCGAACGGCTCGCGGGCCTCGAGCGGGCGCCATCGAGGCCGACGCGCTCGACGAGCCGTCGCTGCGCCGCGCGTTCGACGGGACGGACGTCGTAGTCAACCTGCTGACCCACCTCCCGAGCGCCGACAGCATGGTCGCCCCTCGGCCTAGGCGGAGCACGACCACCTCCGGACCGCGGCGTCGGCGGCGATCGCGCCCGGCCCGCCGGCGTGCGCCGACTTAGGAAGGAGTCGATCGCGTTCCTGTTCGTCGACGCTCGCGACGACTGGCTCGACGAGGACACGCCGATCGCCGGCGGCGGCCTCACGACGGCGGCGCTGACCGCCGAGCAGAACCCGCGCGACCTGTTTCGACGGCGACACGGTCGTGCTGCGCTTCGGGCTCTTCACGGGGCCCGACAGCGGGTCACCCTGGAGGCCGCGCGCGGCGGATGCTCTGGCTGGACGACGCCGCGACCGCCATTGCCGCGATCGTCCGCGTCCGGCTGGGACGTACAACGTCACCGATACCGACCCGCCGACGAACGCCGCGCTGGCCGCCGCAGTCGGGGTCGGGCCGCTGCGCCCGCAGACGCCGCATGACGGGCCACCGGCGCGCTCACAGCGGGTGTCGAGCCGCCGGCGGTGCGGCGCGCTCGTGCGCGCGGGCATGACCCGCCAACCGCCGCGCTCGGCACAACATCGAGAGAGCCGCTGCCATCGTGTCGGATCTGGTGACGGCGATCACTGTCACTGAGGCGGGCATTCGTCGTCGCGGCATCGTCAAGTTGCGGCTACCAGCACTCGCAAGCAGGAACCCCTCCTCCCGCCTTCTTCTTAATCAGGCCAGATCGAGGCGTAGGAATAGTGCGCAACTCCGGCCTCGGACACCCCCTGGTGGCATCCCTGCCACATCTGACGCGGTCCTGGTCAGGCCGCAGGTGTCCTGCGTACAGATGATCATCATCCGTGTCGTCCGGACATGCCGGGCCAGTTGGGGTCTTGTCGATACCCAGCGCGCGGTTGTTACGGGGCACCGCCAACCACGCCCGGTGATGGCTTCGAGGATGGCGGCGTCGAGGGCGCCGGCGTTGATGCGCGCGTAGTCGCGCTTGGCGTTGCCGTCGTCGGTTGACGTTCCAGCATGTGTTGTAGCGGTAGGTCTTGTGGCGGCCGGTGGCGCGGGTGCCGATCATCGGCTTGCCGCAGCGGGGCAGTTGATGCGGCCGGTGACGACATGGTCGCTGCTGCTGGCGGCGCGGTGGGCTTGGCTATCGCTGGGTGCTTCGAGGTAGGCACAGCCAGATAGCGCCCGGGTTGTGCCATGGCTCGGGATAGGGTGAGGTCGCCACCCGTGGAGAGGATGCTGAGTGACGATCACATCTGAGGCTCGAAAGCGGCTGTGGGCGCGGTCGGGGAACCGCTGTGTGATCTGTCGAAAAGAGTTGGTTCGGGATGATATTGAAGGTGTACCTGGCGCGCTGATCGGCAACGAGGCGCACATTATTGCGCGTTCACCCGGGGGGCCGCGTTACGTGCTTGGTGAGGGAGCGCGGGACGACTATGAAAATCTGATCCTGCTGTGCGCTAATGACCATATTGAGGTTGACAGACAGCCGAGTCGGTACACCGCAGAGCATCTACGCCTTCTCAAATCCAATCACGAAAAATGGGTGTCGGGACGAATGCGGGGTCGCCGCTGGAAGCGTGCCGCGTTCGTCGGTGCGCCGTCCTTAGCGCTGGCGCTTGTTGGTTATCTTGTGGTTTTTCATGGTGAACAGGAGGCTCGGGACCGTCGAGGTGATGCCCATAGCTCTCTGGAGACCGCATCACAGAGCTCTACATCCGGCGGAGACCCGGTTTATACCAGCGTTAACAAGATCTACCATTCTGAAGGCGGGTTCGCTCGCATAGTCCCCGGTGGACTGGACAGCAAACAGCGCTCCGAATTGGAGCACGACTTGGATGACAAAATCATTAGCTCTTCTCTTATTGAAGATATGGGTGTTCCCGTTGGTGCAGATAACGAGGAAATAGTCGTACAAGCCAAAACCTCGACCGTCTTATTGACAGGACTAAGAGTTGTGGTTGATGAGTACCTGAAACCTCTCAGTGGGAGTATGTTGATCGTCGGTTCTCAAGGCGGAGGTGAACCTGTATCTGTTTGGTACGATTTGGGCGACCGCAGCGGGGCGGGAGGACAGGGCATACCCGCCCGGGGCGGGGACGGATCTGACTACTTTGCTCGCAATAACTACACGCTGACCCCTGGCGAGCCAGTGGAGTTCCAAGTCGAGGTGATCTCAACTGGATGCTACTGTCGATATCACTTCGAATTAGATGTGAGCGCGAACGGGAATCGTCATACGGTGGACGTGTTCGCGTCGAATGGCAAGCCGTTCGAGGTTACATCTGGGACAGCCGACTTAAAGGATCTATACGCTACTCCGTATCCTTACGGTAGCGAAGCCGACTTACGTTCGATCGAGAATTTGGGCATATTGGGTAAATATCCGATCGCCGAGTACTGTGCCAAGGGTACATCTAATGCATTCTGCAATCCAGATACGCCATTACCATGGGAAATGAACGGCGGTCGTTAGTATCAAAGACCTGGGACCGGTTCTTGATCTCGAGCTGCTGCCCCGGTGCCGCTGCGCTCGCAGCCTGCACGGTCCGTTCCAGGTGGACACCCGAGGCCATGTATTCCTGCGCGGACCAACCGTTATTCGTGCGACTGATCTGTTGCCGCGCCATCCCATAGCGCGGCGAGGCTGATCAAGAAGTGGTCGAGATCGTCTGCGTGAACCCAAGCGGCGACGTAGTCGTCAAAAACACCCGCTGTTCGACCCTCCCGCTGAGCCGATTTCGACCGGGCAACAAGTCGCTTGAGAAACCCGATCACGAGGGCTTCCACACCCGGGACGAACTTCTCATCGATGCGGTCGGCGTGCTGAGGCAGGTCAAGTTCGACGAAGATCTCGCTGTGATGCCGGTTGATGCCCAAGAGTCCTGGAAGGCCGTGCTGGGCAGCCAGATCCGCAGACACCGTTGACGTCGCCATAGCCACAGGATGGCAGACCTCGCCAACGACGGCGGCCACCGGGATGATAGCCGCGGCCGGACCGGGCGCCAGCCATACGCGCGCCAAACCAGCGAACCGACCTGGCACTGCATCAGCGCCTTTGATGGCGGGACGTGACCGCGGCCTTCGCTGTGTTGTCGCTCGCTGTGCTTTCCTGAGAACCATGCACGGACGACTCTGGTCCTTCCTGCTCGACCGCGGGCCGGTTCGGCGCGCCATGCGGGATGAGGTTGGCCGGGCGGTCGACCGGGAGTTGGGCCGTGCCGAGGAGGTGCTCCACCGTCAGCAGGTGGCGCTGGTGCACAGCGAGGAGCGCAACGACCAGTTGCGACGGCGGGTTGCGGAGCTGGAGGCGGCCACCGGCAAGCTGCGCACGGAGTTGACCGGGCAGCAGGCGGCGACCGAGAAACTGCGCCGGGCATTAGCTGCGGAGCAGGCGAGCTCGGCGCGGTGGCGCAGCGCCTATGAGGCAGCGGAGCGACGCGCGCGTGAGCAGCGGGTAGCCGAGGCGCAGCTGGACGAGCAGACCACCACGGACCTGTTCAGTTGCCTGGAATGTTCGTCGCTGTGGCTGTTGAGCACGCGGCCGGACCAGACCTGCGCCGTGCGCCGGCCGGTCGGAGACGGCTGCGCCGTCTGCACCGAGGAGCCGCTGCACCGGCTGTGGGAGATCAAGACCAGTACCGCCCCCGAGGTCGTGGCCGAGGTGCCCACACCGGTCAGTGAGCCGCCCGAACAGCCGGTCGCCCGCATCGACACCGTCAAGTTCGCCGCCGACCTGCTCGAGCACGGGCCGCTGGCGGGCCTCGCCAAGACCGTCGCGCGCGAGGCCAGCGAGCTCGTCGGCGAGACGCTGGACCGGGTGGCGCCGGTGCGGTGGTCCGGGCTCAACGCGATCGCCACCGGGCTGGACAAGGTGCCGAAGGTGGTCCGCAACGGGATCGCCTGGTGCGCCACCGAGATCGTCGGGCTGCCGGAGTTCCCGGCCAAGGTCCTCGCCGAGGTCGTGACCCGCGCCGCGCTGGAGCCGTTGCAGCTCAAGCCGATCGCCCGGGCAGTCCGCATGGTCGGCACCTGCCTCGGCGATCCCGCCTGTGCGCGCGACTTGCTGCGCAAGGACCTTGAGGTGCTGGCCGCGGACAGGCTCGCCGATGTCGGCCATCAGCTCGAGGAGCCCGAGAAAGCCACCGAGGAGGTCGCGAAGGCCGCCGAGGACGTCGCGAGGGCCATCGAGAAGTTCGAGAACGTTGAGGAGTCCGAGAAGGACGCCACGAAGGTCGCGAAGGCCATCGAGGAAGTCGAAGAAGCCGTCAAGAAGCTCGAGGAGGAACTCGCGAAAGTCGAGGAGCTCGCGAACGTCGACGAGATCTCGTCACCTGTAGACCGCGGTTGGCTTCGCGGCCCGGGCGGCTGGTAGACCTTCGCCGAAGCGGTCGACGATGACGAAGAGGTCCAAGTCCGTGCCGACGTCGGACTCGGGTGCCGTGACTCCCCAGCCCACCCGCTCGAACGCGAGCGCTACGGCCGACATCGCCGAGCAGCCGATCCACCGTCGACGGCCGAGGCGCGGCGCTCAGGCGCCGAGTACGCGACGGGTGAATAGTGTGCAAGATCGTCCTCGGACACGCACACTATTCACCCGGATCGATACCTCCGCCGTGGAGGTCTCCGGCTCGTAGCAGACCTGCAGTCCCGTACGCGCATACAGCTCCGCGAGGTTCTCCGGTTTCCCTCTGTTGAGCGCCGCGCCGACGTCCCCGAGTGAGTCGATCATCGCGTACACCTCGGCCTCGGTGATCGCGGCCGGTGGCGGAGCGTTGTCCAGCTCGGCCCGCGCGGCAGCCCGCTCGGTCTGCGCGGTGTTGATCGCCTCGACCAGTGCGGCCGGGTCGATACCCGCACCGATCGCGGCCTGGAAACGGCGTAGCTTCGCCTCGGCGTCCGCCAGTCGCTTCCGCGCCGTTGCCGGCTCGGGACGCGGTCGTTCCTGCGAGCCGATCAGGGCCGCGACAGTCTGATCAACATGCTCCGAGTCGAACAACTCGCCGAGCCAGCCGTTGACGGCATCCCGGATCGAGTCCTCCCGCAGGTATACCGCGGGCGGATACATTGCCAGCACGGGCGAGCCGGGCGAGGAGGCCGCGATCTTGCGAGTTGTCAGCTCTACCTATTCGACTACGGCTAGCTCTGGAACACAACTGGCAATAGCTTTCATCGACGAAGACTTGTACAAACGTTATAATCGATGATTCGAAGCATAGGGACATCTGGCAAATGCCGAATTGTTGAAATCACTAGCCGTGATGACGTCGGGCTATTACACTATCACAAGCGCGGTATCGTTGTTGGGCCCGCTGAATACCTGGCCGGCCTTTCAATTTGATACCTTTTTGCTGCAGGGCCTCCCGAATTGGCAGTCAATGCGCCAAATCAAGGCGTTCGCAGACGTGGCGCGCTCTCGCTACTCTACCTTGCCGCATCGAGAGCTGCACGTGAAATACGGCTCTTTACGAATGATGACCATGGGGAGTTCCGGAAGTGCTGACGCGAGCAGCAGACAAAAGGTATACTCGGAATCCTTAAGGAATGAGTGCCAAAGTTGGATCGCGTCGACCTGACTGATTATTCGCACGTCCGCTTTTATAGGAGAAGCTGGCTGAGCCTACAATCGTTCCATGCCTACTACTCCCAGGAGATCCTCCTTTCTCCTATCGGAAGCATAAATTCAGTTCATCCCTCGATGGACTTGCTCGGAATTGTTAGGCGAGTAACAACGTTGCGGCCCGTCCAGTACGGTTCCACGAGCACCCAATCCATGCGTCCTATCTTGAATATGCCCCATCAGCAACAACTGGAGACCCACGCACCCAGGACGTAACTGATGAATAGTGTGCAACTCTGTCCCCGGACATCATGGGGATTCAAGTCCCTGGGTCACCATTCACGTGTGGTCTCTGCTTTCTCACCAGATCGCGAACCGGCGCATTGTGGTGGGCTGACTGCGGGCGCGCTGAGGTAGCTCGTTCGCGGTGGACCGGGCCGCGTGCGTGGGCGGCCGACCGACGCAACGCGTGTCTCAGCCGTGGAGCCAAGGGTTGCTCTACGTATCGGTGTACCAGCCAGGCGACCAGGATCATTATGCCGGTGACCGCGGGCACGAGCAGCGGCGGTGGCACGCGCCACTGAAACAGGTAGAGCAGCGCGCCGCCGAGGTCGAGGTGCAGCAGGTACAGCGGGTAGGTCAGCGCGCCGGCGACGACCAGCCAGCGGCCCCGCACCCAGCTGAGCCAGCCGAGCGCGACCGCAACGATCAGCAAGAACCACACTGCCAGCAGCACGATCACCGGGCCGTTCGGGATGATCTCGCCCGCCTTGGACTCGAGCTGGTTTCGACGCATGACCGGCGGCAGCGCCAGCACGAAGGAGGCGGCGACGATCGCCCACGACGCGAACGTGGGCCGGAACCGGTACATCAGATAGCACCCGATGCCCGCGGTGAACAGCGGCGCGTAGTCGGTCGTCAGGACGGTCTGGACGACGCCGCCGTCGGGTAGGAAGGCCGTCGCCAGGGCCGTCGCGCCGAGCCACAGCGCGCAGAAGGCGACCACCCGCCGGTACGTCAGCCCCCACCACACCAGCAGGGAGAACAGCAGGTAGAACCGCAGCTCCGCCCACAGCGACCAGTAGACGTCGGCGATCTCCGGCGCCCCGACCGCGTCCTGGAACATCGTGAGGTTGACCAGGACGTCGAGCGTGGTCGGCCGCCACGGCAGGCCGGGCCAGACGGTCAGCCCCGCGGCGACCACCAACACCGACAGCCAGTACGCGGGATACAGGCGGACCGCGCGGGACAGCAGGAACGACCCGATCCCGCGACCCCAGCTGCTCAGGCAGATCACGAAGCCGCTGATCAGGAAGAACAGGTGGACCCCGAGCCAACCGTGGGCGAACGGTTGGCTCGGGAACACCTCAGCGGCCGAGCGGTGCCATACGTGGGCTATGGCGGTGTAGTGGTAGGCCAGGACGGACATCGCGGCCACGAACCGCAGACCGTCAAGCACCTCCAGCCGTGGCCGCTCCGTCACGTCCGCACCTCTCCGCCGCCCGGTAGCACCAACCCTCTCAACCTCGTACACGGCGCGTTGTCGACATGAGTTCACCGGTCCGAGATGTTGGACGAGGCCACGACAGTTGAAGGGCGCCCGGATATGTCCACATCGACATCGCGGTCAAGCCGCGGGTGCGGCCATGAGCACCGCCTGAGCGTGGGGATGTTGACCCAGCCTGAGACTGGCCACGATGCCTTCGTGACGGCCTGTCATCCCCGCGTGGGTGGTGTGACCCGACCAGGTGAGGTCGGTTCAACCCGCACCAGGTTGAGAAGAATCCGTGACCAGTAGCACCCGACGACTACACGACCCTGCTCACCGCCCCGGCAGGCTCCCAAGCTCGACCGGATTTGCTGAAACAAAGCAGCCCGCCAGTGGTGGTTACAGATCTTGAAGGGCCAGGATTACGGAGGCTCGAGGTCGAGGATGAGTCCGGTGTGGGCGAAGAACAAGTCGGTGAGTTCGGGTCGGTACTGGATGCGCTTGAGCCGGTTCTTCACGATCGCTAGCAAGCTGCCAAAGGGTGCTGGTGCAACAACCAGGTGATGCGTATCGCGCTGCCATATTGTCGCGGCTTGGCGATTTCACACGACAGGGTCTGTTGGGAGACCATTGTATCACCATGAATGTCCGCGAGGACGGCAAGCCTGGTAGGTCTATCGTCGGACGATCACTGGCTGGGTGATGGGGATCGGGCCGTCGCCGAGACGGTGCGGGTTCTGTTCCGGGCTGTTCGTCGAGGGACGGTGAGGGGCGAACGACAAGGGCGAAGTTCCGGCGGTCCATTGTCCGTGGCCGCCGGCGTGTCCGGGATTGGCTTCTGCTCCGGCGGATTCCGTGGACGCGGGGGTGTTCCGGAACGTTGATCACCGCGATATGCGCTCGTGGGCGTCCAGATGAGCCTTCGGTTGCCGCCGCCGGTCGGGGTGGGATCCAAAAAGCTGGCGTAAATGGCTGCCGGGTTTATTTCGGGGGTCATCTGAGATATTATCTCCAACTATGGTGGATGCTGGCCGGGACGGAGTCATTCTTGGTGGCGTCGGTCGTCGTTGGGCAGTGACGTTGCCATGATCTGGGAAGTGCTGGTGCTTGGTTTCGTGCTCAGTCTCGACAATTTTCGGGTCTCGATCGCGCTCGGCACCGTCCCGTTCGGGTTGAGGCGCGCGATGCAGGTTGCGCTGACCTTTGGGTTGTGGGACGCGATCATGCCTCTGGTCGGGCTGTTGATCGGGCGCCAGATCGGGGAGTCCGTGGGGGACGTCGCCGATGTGGTGGGGGCGGCCGCGCTCGGCGGGTACGGTCTTTTCCTCGTCATCTCGGCTCTTCGGAATCCTGAGCCGGACGAGCTGGACCACCCGTGGGCGCTGTTCGGCATTCCGTTGACGCTGAGCCTGGACAATCTGCTCGCCGGGGCGAGCCTGGGGATCCTCGGACTCTCGCCATGGGTTTCGGCCGCGGTCTTCGGCGTCATGACGGTGGTGTTGTCGCTGGTCGGGCTGCGGCTCGGGCGGGCGGCGGCGCGCCTCGTCCGGATCCGCTCGGACCTGCTGAGCGGGGTCACCCTGATCATCGCCGCCGCGGCGTTGCCGCTGGTGTTCGGCGGCTAGCCCGGTGCGGGCGGGGGGTCAGCGGAAGATCGGCCCGAGGGTCGGCGTTGGCGGCCTCGACGGCCTTGGCGACCAGGGCGTGGTCGGGTGACAGGTGGCAGACCGGGTCGGTGCGGCCAGCGTCGCCGGTGAGCTGGAACGCCTGGCAGCGGCAGCCGCCGAAGTCGAGCGAACGCCGGTCGCAGCTCCGGCAGGGATCCCGCATCCAGTCCGTCCCCCGGAACGCGGTCATCACCGGGGACTCCGCCCAGATCCGCGCCAGCGGGTCCGTCCGGACGCTGGCCCGCGGCAACGGCAGGGACTGGGCGGCCGGGCAGGGCAGGACGTCGCCGTTCGGTGTCACGGTCAGTTGCCGGGAGGCCCAGCCGCCCATGCACGGCTTCGGGTAGCGGCTGTAGTAGTCGGGAATGACGTAGCTGACGTCCATGTGGTCCCGCAACCGCTCGCGGGCGGCCCGGACGACGACCTCGGCCGCCTCGAGTTGGGCCCGGCTCGGCAGCAGCGCGTCCCGGTTTCGCCACGCCCAGCCGTAGTACTGGGTGTTGGCCAGCTCCACCCGGTCGGCGCCCACCTTCTCGGCCAGCCCGAGTATGTCGGCGATCCGGTCGATGTTGTGCCGGTGCAACACGACGTTCACGGTGAGCGGCCAGCCGAGCGACTTGACCACGCCCATCGCCTCGAGCTTGCGCGTCCAGGACGGGATCCCGGCGATCCGGTCGGACCGGGCCGGCTCGTCGGCCTGGATGCTGATCTGCACGTGGTCCAGACCGGCGGCCCGCAGCTGCTCGGCCCTCGGACGGGAGAGCCCGACGGCGCTGGTCACGAGGTTGGTGTAGAGGCCGAGGTCGTGGGCGGCCGCCACGATCTCCACCAGGTCGCGCCGCAGCAGCGGTTCCCCGCCGGACAGGTGGCACTGCAGCACCCCGAGGTCGCTCGCCTCGACCAGCACCCGCCGCCACTCGTCGGTGGCCAGCTCGTCGGAGTAGTCGGCCAGGTTCAGCGGGTTGGAGCAGTACGCGCAGGCCAGCGGGCAGCGGTAGGTGAGCTCGGCGAGCAACCCGAAGGGGCTATCCATGGGTGAGCTCCACGCAGCGCCGGGCGACGAGCCGGGTAAGGAACCGCCGCACCTCGTCGCCGGGGACGGTCCCGTAGCGCGCGCCAAGCTCGGCCACGATCTCGGCCACCGTGTGCCGCCCGTCGCACAGCGCGAGGATGTCCGCGCCGCTGCCGTTGAGCACCACCACCGTCTCGGGTCGCTGCAGGATGTGCCGCTGCCGGGTCCGGCAGAAGGTCATCCGGACATGGCGTGCCAACCGGGGCCGGTCAGTGGAGTCCATTGTGGTCACTCCGGGTAGGCCGACTCGATGGCGTCCATCAGGCTCCACAGGACGTCGCACTTGAACGACAGCGCTTCGACGGCGCGCGCCCGGGACTCGGCGGACCGGCAGTGCGCGGTGACCACCTCGAGGGCGTGCTCGCAGTCTCGGGGAGCCTGCTCGAGGCGGGCGCGGAAGTAGGCGAGACCCGCCGGGTCGATCCACGGGTACCACCGCTCGAACGCGGCCAGCCGCTCCGCCATCAGGTCGGGAGCGAACAGCTCGGTGAGCGAGGAGGCCACCGCCTCCACCCACGGGCGGGTCCGGGTGAAGTTCACATAGGCGTCGACCGCGAACCGCACCCCGGGGACCAGGTGCCGGTGGTCCCGGACCTCTTCGCGGGTCAGCCCGGCGGCCTCGCCGAGTCGCAGCCACGCCTCGATGCCGCCCTCGCCGGCGACAGCGCCGTCGTGGTCGACGATCCGCCGGATCCAGCGGCGGCGGACCTCGAGATCGGGGCAGTTGGACAGGATCGCCGCGTCCTTGCGCGGGATGTTCTCCTGGTAGTAGAAGCGGTTGGCCACCCAGCCCCGGATCTGTTGTGGACTCAGCCGGCCGGCGTTCATCCGGACGTGGAACGGGTGCCGGTCGTGGTAGCGCCGCGAGTGCGCCCGCAATGTCTCGACGAAGACGTCTGTTTCGGTTGTCGTCACGGCGCTACCCACGTCCGTCAGTCCTCCAGCTGAGCGATGTACATGGTCACTTCGGGCGCGACTCCGATCTCATCGAACTCGGGTGTCTCCCACGCGATGAGCTGAGATTCCACGGATCCACCTCCTCACTACGACGTTTCCGGCAGGGCGAACACGATCAGCGCGCTGCCGTGACCGGCGCCGAGCATGCCGGGGAGGAACCCCTCGGCCCAGCCGCCCCAACCGACCGGCACGGCGATGTACTGCCGGCCGTCGACCATGTAGGTGGTCGGGCTGCTGTGGTGACCGCTTCCGCACTGGAACTGCCACAGCAGCTCCCCGGTCCGGGCGTCGAGCGCGTTGAACTCCCCGGAGGGCTCACCGGCGAACACCAGGTCGCCACCGGTGGCCAGCACCGAGGCGCACATCGGAAGCTCGTTGCGCCAGCGCCACTTCTCGTCGCCGTTGGCGTCGAACGCGCTGACGCTCCCGGTCGCCTCCTCGATGTCGACCTGAACGCCGGCGCCCCAGTACGGGATGCTCTCCTTGAACTCCCGGCGCCGCCGGGTGGCGGTGGCCCCGACATCCTGGACCGGGACGTAGAACAGCCCGGTCTTGGGGCTGTAGGCCGCGTGGGTCCATTCCTTGGCGCCGGCGGGACCCGGGTAGAAGTGGACGGGCACGCCCTCCTCGTCGGGATACACCTTGGCCGTCACCTGGCCGTCCCGCGTGATCGCGCCCCAGGTGATCCGGTCCACGAACGGGGTGATCTGGACCAGTTCGCCGTTCGTGCGATCGAGGACGAAGAAATAGCCGTTCTTGTCGAAGTGCCCGAGCAGCTTGCGCTCGTCCTGTTCGAACAGGATGCACTCGCCGATGCTGTCGTAGTCCCACACGTCGTGCGGGGTGCACTGGTAGTGCCAGCGGATCTGACCGGCGTCGACGTCCACGGCGATGATGCTGTCGGTGTAGAGGTTGTCGCCCTCGCGGACGCCGCCGTCGAAGTCGGGCGCCGGGTTGCCGGTGCCCACGTACAGCAGGTTGGTCTCCGGGTCGAAGGTGCCGGTGATCCAGCAGTTCGCCCCGCCACGCGCCCAGGCCTCACCGTCGGCGGGCCAGGTCTCGGAGCCGGGCTCCCCGGGCTTCGGAACCGTGTAGCAACGCCACTGGTGCTCGCCGGTCTCGAGGTCGAAGGCGTCCAGGTGGCCGCGCACGCCGAACTCCCCGCCGGAGCTGCCGACGATGACCTTGTCCTTCACGACCAGCGGCGCGACCGTGGCGCTCTCCCCGGCCCGCACGTCCCCGTAGGTCCGGTCCCAGACCCGCTTGCCGGTGGTGGCGTCGAGCGCGAGCACATGGGCATTCGCCGTGACGAAGAAAACCTTCCCCGCGGCCACGGCGACCCCGCGGTTGACGTTCCCGCAGCACAGCGACACATCGAACGGAACCGCGTGCTTGTACCGCCAGATCTCGACACCGGTCTTCGCGTCGAGGGCCCAGACCCAACCGTCCCAACCGGACAGGAACATGACCCCGTCGACGACGATCGGGGCGGCCTCGAACGAGTAGGTCGACGCGCCCGCGATGATGCCGCTCGTGCCGGCCTGGAAGATCCAGGCGGGACCGATCCGCTTGACGTTCTCCGTGTTGATCTGGTCCAGCGGGCTGTACCGCTGTCCGTTGTAGGCGCCGTAGTAGGTGAGCCAGTTGTGGGGCTCCGACCGGGCGTTCAGAATGCGCTCGTAGTTGACGTCGCGAACCACCGGCGGCGCAACGTCTCCCCCGGCGACCTTGCCGCTCAGCCTGCCCTGGTCGATGGCCTCGCCCGCGTCCACGTATTCGACGGTCATTGGTGCCTCCTCCAAAGCTAGGGCCGCGGCTGGTCGGGACGGTCGAGGCGCGCCTCCGGTGGGACGTCGCCGAGCACGACGATGGCGCCGGTCAGGCCCCGGCCTTCGTCGTTGCCCGTTGGTGAGCTGAACCAGTAGTAGCCAGGGCCGTCGAGGTTGAGGGTCGCCCTTCCTTTCGAATGGTTCACCAACCAGATGAATTTTCTGTCGCCATTGCTCGGCAGGAGCGCGCAATGCGTGTTCAGGTCGTCGTTGATGAGTTCGAGCTCGATATCACCGCCGTGGGGCATGACCAGAATCGACGGGTCCCAGGCGATCTCGTCGGGCCGAATCCGGATTGTCGCCTCCATTCGACCATCGGCCCGTTCCGTGGCGTGCCCAATGCGTCCGGTCCCCAGCACCTGACCAAGTGCCGCCTTGTTCTGCGCGTTCAACCCGAGTTCGTTCAGCAGGTCGGCGCGCTCCTGCGCGGTCGTCATCGGGGCGTCATCTCCTCATGCAGAATCCAGTACCTGCTTGGCACAAGAAAACACACCAGCGCCGAATCGACAGGGCCACGCCGTTCGTCCGCCACCGGCTACCGTTCGTACCCGATTCGTCGCCACTACGAGGAGCCGCGTGCCGGCCAAGGGCACCTCGGGGGACCGTGACGCAAGCCAGCCACGATCAACCCGCCATCCGCACCGCCGGCTGGTACGCAACGACAGCGGTTGATTCCGGAGAGGCGGATCAGCCGAGGTTCATGACCTTGTCCCACGCGGCCACGAAGTCGTGCGCGAACTTCTCCCGAGCGTCGTCGCTCGCGTAGACCTCGGCGAGCGCCCGCAGCTCGGAGTTCGAGCCGAACACGAGGTCGACGCGGCTGGCGGTCCACTTGACCTCACCCGTGGCGCGGTCGCGGCCCTCGAACGTCTCCGCGTCCTCGGACGTCGCCGTCCAGACCGTGCCCATGTCGAGCAGGTTCACGAAGAAGTCGTTGGTCAGCGACCCGGGGGTCGAGGTGAGCACGCCCAGCGGGGACTGCCCGGAGTTCGCCCCCAGCACGCGCAGGCCCCCCACCAGGACGGTCATCTCGGGCGCGCTCAGGTTCAGCAGGTTCGCCCGGTCGATCAGCAGGTGCTCCGCCGGCAGCCGGTTGCCCGTCTTGCCGTAGTAGTTGCGGAACCCGTCCGCGGTCGGCTCGAGCGGCGCGAACGACGCCACGTCGGTCCACTCCTGCGACGTGTCCATGCGTCCCGGGGTGAAGGGGACCTCGATGTCGAAGCCGGCGTTGCTGGCGGCCCGCTCGACCGCGGCACATCCGCCGAGCACGATCAGGTCGGCCAGCGAGATCTTCTTGCCGCCGGTCTGGGCGCTGTTGAACGACTCCTGGATCCGCTCCAGGGTGCGCAGCACGTGCGCCAGCGTGTCGGGGTCGTTGACTCGCCAGCCGCGCTGCGGCTCGAGGCGGATGCGCGCCCCGTTGGCCCCGCCGCGCTTGTCGCTGATGCGGAACGTCGAGGCCGACGCCCACGCGGTGGAGACCAGCGTCGCGATCGGCAGTCCCGAGTCGAGGACCTTGGCCTTGAGGGCGGCGACGTCCGCCGCGTCGACGAGCCGGTGGTCCACGGCGGGGATCGGGTCCTGCCAGATCAGCGTCTCCCGCGGGACCAGCGGTCCGAGGTAGCGCTGGATCGGGCCCATGTCGATGTGCGTCAGCTTGAACCAGGCACGGGCGAACGCGTCGGCGAGCTGGTCCGGATTCTCCAGGAAACGTCGCGAGATCGGCGCGTAGGCCGGGTCGAACCGCAGCGCGAGGTCCGTCGTCAGGATCGTCGGGGCGTGTGTCCTGGCCGGGTCGTGCGCGTCCGGCACGGTGCCGGCCCCGCCGCCGTCTTTCGGAACCCACTGCCACAGACCGGCGGGGCTCAGCTCGAGGGCCCACTCGTAACCGAACAGGGTCTCGAGAAAGCTGTTGTCCCACCTCGTCGGCGTCGGTGTCCAGGTGCCCTCGAGCCCGCTGGAGATGGCGTCGGCGCCCTTTCCGGTGCCGTAGCTGCTCTTCCAGCCAAGGCCCTGCTCCTCGATCGGGGCGCCCTCGGGTTCGGGGCCGAGGTGGCGTTCCGGGTCGGCCGCGCCGTGGGTCTTGCCGAACGTGTGCCCGCCCGCGATCAGCGCGACGGTCTCCTCGTCGTTCATCCCCATGCGCCGGAACGTTTCCCGGATGTCCCTGGCCGAGGTGAGTGGGTCCGGGACGGTGTTCGGTCCCTCCGGGTTGACGTAGATGAGGCCCATCTGGTCGGCGGCCAGCGGGTGGGCCAGCTCCCGGACGCCGCGGTGGCGTTCGTCGGCGAGCCAGGCGCGCTCGGGACCCCAGTAGACGTCCTCGTCGGGTTCCCAGACGTCGGCCCGGCCGCCGGCGAAGCCGAAGGTCGTGAAGCCCATGGACTCCAGGGCGCGGTTGCCGGCGAAGACCATCAGGTCGGCCCAGGAGATCTTGCGGCCGTACTTCTTCTTCACCGGCCAGAGCAGCCGGCGTGCCTTGTCGAGGTTGCGGTTGTCCGGCCAGCTGTTCAGCGGCGCGAAGCGTTGCATGCCGGTGGCCGGGCCGCCCCGGCCATCGGCGATGCGGTACGTCCCGGCGCAATGCCACACCATCCGGATCACCAGCGGCCCGTAGTGGCCGAAGTCGGCCGGCCACCACTCCTGCGAGGTGGTCAGCACCTCGTCGACATCCCGCGCAAGGGCGTCGAGGTCGAGCGTGGCGAACTCCGCGGCGTAGTCGAAGTCCGCACCCATGGGGTCGGCCACGGCAGGGTGTTTCCGGAGGATCGTCAGATCGAGCTGGTTCGGCCACCAGTCCCGATTGCGTGCACCCCCGATCGAGCGACCGCGGTGCTCGGCCGGGACGGAGAGGCCGAGGCCGCCGCCCGCGCTCCCAGCCTTCTTCGAGACGGCAACGGTGTCCGGGCTTTCAGACACGGGAATCCTTCCGGGAACTCAGATGTCCAGCGCGCGACGCACGGCCGGCGCGTTGCGCCGGGAAACCGGCACCACCGTGCTTCTCCGGTCATCCATGATCAGTGACAGCTCGCCCTTGACTCCGCGCTCGATCTCCCGGATGCGGCTGAGGTTGACCACATACCGGCGGTGCACCCGCAGGAAGCCGACATCCGCCAGCTCCTCGTCGAACTTGTCCAGGCCCGCGGACGCGGCTCGCAACCGCCCCTGATCGGTGTGCAGCCACACGTCGTTTCCTTCCGATTCGGCGAAGGAGACCTCCGGCAGCCGCAGCAGCACCATCCGGTTGTCGCGCATCGCAACCACGCGGCGCGGCGGCCGTCGAGGGCGCGCGGACCGTTCCGTCTCGGGCACCTGCGCCCCGTCGGAGGGACCGAACGAGACCAGGTTCCCGATCAGGTGACCCGAGCTGAAGACCGGCCGGATGCTGATCGCGGTCGGCTCGTCGGCGAGGTGGGGGAAGATCTGCGTCGAGCCGACCCAGTCGGGATTGCGGGCCGCCTGCCGGCTGGCGTACCGGGCGGCTCCGATCAGTTCCGGCAGCCCGGGATTCCACCGCACCGTGGGATCGACCGCCGGGGTGGAGGCCGGGACGCCCATGAGCACGCTCGCCGTCTCGTCGGCGATCACCACCTTGCCCGCGGTGTCCAGCGCCGCGAGCACCACACTCGAGCGGGCCCTTGCCTGGGTGAACGCCGCGACCAACTCCGCGCCGCTGTCCCGGGCGCGCCGCTTCAGCGTGCCCTGGGTCTTGGTGACCGCGTTCGCCAGCCAGCTTCCCGCGGCGGCGGGGAGCTGGCTGCGCCAGCAGGAGATGTTCAGAACCGCGATCGGCCCCCTGGTCACCACGTCGCGCACCGCGACACCCGCGCAGACCCAGTTGTGGAACGCCTGGCACCAGTGCTCCGCGCCCCTGATCAGCACGGGGCCGTGCGCCTCGAGCGCCGTGCCCATGCCGTTGGTGCCGGCCGCGGACTCGGACCAGCAGAACCAGGGCGCCAGACTGGAGTCGGTGGCTCTGGCGAGCGTGGCGTGGTCGCCCCACTCGGCCAGGATCCGGCCGGTGGAATCGGTGACGGTGACGACGCCACCGAGGTTGCTCACTTCATGTGCCAGGGACGCGGCACGAAAACCCAGCTCAGCGAACACGACGTCGTGCTCGGGCGTATGGTCGACCTCTGCGACGGCTACCGGAGCCTGCGTGAGGTGTGGATCGACCCGGTACTGCTCTCGGCAGCGATGCCAGGAGATCGCCACTTCGGGCCGGACACCCGGGACGTGGTCCTCGCCCTGCACGAACCGTTCCCACGCCGCGAGCACGATGCCGCTGCCCGGGTTCGCCGACATGGGATCAAGCCGATGTACATCCCTCATGGTGGAGAACCGCCCTTGGTCCATCCGCAACGCCCGACGGCGTGCGCGCGGTCCGCGCCGGTCGCCGCTCGTCGCGGCCGGGCATACCGCGGACTGGCCCCGCGTCGCGCGTCTTCCCGCTTCGTCACTGGTTTCCGGGCTGTGTCACAGACCGGTACTCCCACCCTAGGCCGAAGTTGCCGCAGAGCTACAGCGACTTCAACTTAGGTACCGTCGTCGCCGGGCAGCGATGATCACTCCCGCGGGCCGCCCCCCGGCCCGGTCGATGACCTCCTCGAGGCGTAGCGGTCCGGCCGGAAAGTGGCTCGGGCGGCGGGGTCGTGCACCATGGCCGCGGTCAGCGCGGCTCGGCAAGATCCGCGGCGACGGCGGCAGCGTTCCCAACCGGCTCATCCCGTCCGGCAACGCGGCCAGCACGCCGATGAACCCGCTGAGACTGCGCGATCCTGTCCGGGCGCAGTGCGCCGGCACCTCGCAGCACCGCCCGCCCGCGCGCCGCCGCTTGGTGCGACCGTCCACTTTGGCGTGCGGCGCGAAGGTGGCCACCACTGCCTCCACCGCCGCGGTGAACTCGTCCTCGTCATCCAGCACGCCGGCGAAGTCCGGCGGACGCCCGCGGGCGCGCCCGGCGTCCAGATGACCACGTCGGATGTGCGCCGGGTACTCCCCCGCCGCCCGGTCGTTCCCCGTCCCGCCACTGCGCCGGCCGCTTCGGCCACCGCTCCCCCAACCTGACCAGATCGTTCGCCACCGGCTCACCGGCACCGTTCTCCATCCCCACGACGATCGCGTTCAGTGGCGGCCGGCTGTCCTGCCGCATCATCGCCTCGCCGCGCACCTCGATCCGCCCGGCGAGGCGACCCGCTGCGGCATCCCGTCGATCCGCGCCGACGAGATCCGGGTTAGGGGCGGAGCAGTGGGCTGGTGGTGTAGGTGACGGGGACAGTGGTGATGGGATCGTCGAGTGGGACGGGGCGACGGCGGGCGACGGCGCGGACGTAGCCGAGGTATTGGCCGTGATCGGCTTCCAGAGCGTGGATCTCGGTCTGGTTGTCCGGGCTGACCGCACGTTGCCAGGCGAGCCAGTGACGCCAGCCGTCGGGCAGGTCGTCGGCCTGGTCGACGTCGAGGATGCCGCTGCGTTCCCAGTGCCGGCGCCACCACGCCGCGGAGTGCAGGCAGCACATGCTCGGCTCCCACCACGACCGGAGATGATCGGGAACCGGCCCGTCGATCTCCTGGGTAAGGCCGGCACCGGCGACGCCGATCGTCCCGCCCGGTGTGACGAACCGGGCGAGATAGTTGGCGTAGAGGTCGTCGGTTCCGTAGTAGACGAACGAGTCGATGCTGACCACGGCGTCGAAGAAGCCGGCGGCGAACGGCAGCGACCGGGCGTCGGCGTGGATCGGAAACACGCCGTCGCCGACGCCGGCGTCGCGGACGCGCGCGAGCCGCTCGTCGACGCTGAACCATAGATCGACCGCCCACACCTGAACGCCGAACTCCCGGTGCAGGAAGATCGAGGATGCGCCGCGTCCACAGCCGAGGTCCAGGACACGCATTCCGGGTCGAAGCTCGACCGCTTCGGCCAGCCACTCGGTCAGCCACAGCGAGTTCGCTCCGCCGCTGACGCCGGCCCGCACCCAGTCGGGGTGATAGGCCGATGCCCGCGGGAACCGGTCATTGTCCAACCGATCAGCTGAAACCACCCGGTCCTCCTCGCCTTCGCGCAGCATCCGATGATCACCGCTCGACCCGGACATCATTATCGACGAGCGGTCTGGCGGTATGTGCCGTTGACTCTCACACCCACCCTTGGCAGCCTGCCCGGCGCGACGACCGTGCGGCGTGGCCGGTGATATCGCCACGCGCGAGGAGCTGAGGGCGGGTTTCTTGACGGGAACGCGCTACGGATCTGCGGGGACTTGCCGTTGCTCTCCTCGTCCAGCGGCACCGAGGTGGTGCCCTTGAACATATGGGTCTTGTTCACGGATCGAAGCCAGCCGTGATCAGGGGCGCCGGTTTTGGAACTGGAACTGGACGCGTACCGAGCCGTCGAGGGCCACGATCAGGGTGGAGTTGCTTGCCGACCAGGTGTCGGGGACGAGGAACATCCGGTCGCCGCCGTGGATGAGCAGGCGCAGCCGCCGGTAGC
The DNA here is from genome assembly GCF_035942955.1 of Actinophytocola sp. Lineage (GTDB taxonomy): Bacteria > Actinomycetota > Actinomycetes > Mycobacteriales > Pseudonocardiaceae > DASYTH01. The sequence continues at coordinate 32,619 of NZ_DASZCQ010000058.1, forward strand.
GGTAATGGAACGTCTGGCCCTGCGACTCGGGCAGCACGGTCTCCTCGATGCCGGGGCTGCGCAGGTACAGGCGTTCCTTGGTGTCGAGGATGACGCTGGGCAGGCGGCCGAGGTTCTGCGCCTGGTACTGCGCGAGTCCGCGGCCGGTCCACTCGGCGACGGTGGCCGTCATCCAGAAGATGCCGACGGCGACCAGGACGTAGATCAACGTGCTTGAGGTCCGGCGCGCCAGCAGGGAGCGCTGTGCCTGGGCGGGTTCGGTGTCGTGCAGCGCGTCGCCGGCGAGGTGCCGGACCCGGGACCCGTAGGCGGTCAGCGCGGCGCCCAGCGCGATCAGCAGCGGTGTCACCAGGTTGTAGAGCGCCCAGTCCCGGACCTGGGCGTAGATCACGAGCAGGATGACGCCCGCGCCGAGGAGGGCGAGCCCGGCGATGCTGAGTCCGCGCGCCACGCGCAGGACGCTCGCGGCCGCCGTCGCGATCCGCCGGCGGGTGGCCGTGTGCAGCGCGAAGGCGCCGGCGCCGACCAGGGTGAGCACGAGCAGGGGTGCCAGCAGGGGCTGCGGGCTGCGCATGATGTAGTCCTGCGTGCCGAGACCGATCGTGTCGACGTCGACGCCGAAGTATTCGAACTGCGAGCGGGCGGAGACGTAGCCGAAGTAGAACAGCAGCGCGCTCAGCGCGGTGACCGGCGCGATGATGGTCGCGCTGGACCGGATCCACCGCTCGATCTGGCCGGGGGCCGGCGTTTCGTCGGGCATCAGCGGTTGGAGCTCGGCGGGCTTTCCTCCGACGACGGCGGTTCACCGGGTTGGCGCAGTGGGATGCTCTGCGGCTTGATCTTCTTCACGAAGTCCCGGCATATCCGGTCCTGTCCGGCCGGACAACGGAGCGCGCCGGTAAACACCAGGCGCGCGGATCGGCCGTGCTCGGCCTTCGCCCGGACGGCGACGGAGCACTTCGTTCGCGAGGACGTGAAGGCGAAGCCCCCGCTGCAACTGGTGGTGCCGCCGCAACCGGAACCGGTCTTGTCGAAAACGCCGGGCGGCTTGATGTCAATGGTCTTGACGAGAATGGAGACCTTCTCCGGTACCTCCGAATCGCCCAGCCAGTTGGCGATGACGCATTGGTCCACCTGGGAGTCGTCATCCGCGGAGCCACCGATCGGCAACGTCGGAACCGGGATCGAGGGCGCACCCCCGCCGGGCTGCTGGGGCTTCTCGGGTTGATCGGTGGGCTCGACGCTCGGGTCCACGGTGGACTCCGTCGACTCGACCGGAGGAGCGGTAGGTTCGGAGCTCTCCTCGGCCTGCGTACCGCACGCGGTCAGCAGCACCGCGGCGACCGCGACGAGCGAATTGTCACGAATGAAGCGGAGCAGTTTCATAGCAAACACCTCTACGAGGAGGATGCACTCGCGGGCGGAGAAATACGTCCCGGCCCGGCTTGGAACAGGTTGATCGCCACGACCGCGAGCCCGAGCAACGTGGAACCAAAAATGACGATCGTGGTGGTGTCGAGTGATTGACTTTCCAGGAACGCGAAGTTAAACAGCGAGAACGTCGTGCCGGCAATGATCCACCCCGCGAGCAGGAAGACCCCGAACCTGCGCGGCATCGCCAAGGCCGCGCAGGTGGGGACGACCAGCGCCATGACCGTCGCCGCGATGTTGAGGTAGAGGGTCTGGTGCCTGTCGTCCGCAACGTTGTTGAAGACCAGCAGGGTGTGGAAGACCAGGGTCAGCGCACCGCCGGCGCCGAGCACGAGCACCCACCACGCAAGCACGCCCCGGGGTACCCGTGCCAGGCGCACGTCGGGATCGTGCGCCAGGGCGAGCACGGCGAGGCCGGCCGCGGGCACCAGCGCCAGGTGCGCGCCGAGCTCGAGCCAGTATCCCGCCTCCGGGGAGCCGCCGGTCGAATCACGGATCAGATGCGCGAGGCCCAGGCTCGATGCGGCCACCGCACCCAGCAGCAGTCCCGGTCCGACCAACCTCCTGGTGCGCGGGACGAAAATGCAGACACCAGCAACGACAAGCAACGCGACCATCGTGAGCGTCTGCCACACGTACCGCTCCGCGCCGCCGTCATACCCCGCCTCCTCAAGCAGGGAGTTGGACCCGCGGTAGTCGGGCAGCAACCCGGCGACCAGCAGCGCCGCGCTCAGGACGGCCAGCTCGCCGGCCAGGCGGAGCGCCGCGCCGCCTGGCCGGCGCGGCGCGGTCCCGTCGAGCGCGGTGGACGTCGGAGCTGGCCGAGACCGCACGGAGCCGGCCCGTGGCGGGTCCGGTTCTCGCCGGCGGCCGGTGCCGGCTACGACCTCCACGTCGACGGGCATCACGGCCTCGCCGGTCGGCCCGGTGACGGCGATGCTGCCGCTGCGCGTGCCGGCCGCGGACGTGTCCACGGTGACGTCGAAGCCGCCGGCCGTCTCGTCGACCCGGATCCAGTCGTGCGAAGGCACCGGAGTGCAGGCCCTGGCGATCGGCGGGCCGAGCAGGCGGACCGCCCGGTGCGCGGGGTCCGAGCCCTCGGCCACCCGGCCGAAATGCAGCGCGGGCTCGTCGAGCCGGACGGCCGCCTCGCCAAGCGCCGCCGCCGCGGCGTCGGCGACGTGCCTGATGTCGGTGGCGGCCATCACCGTCAGCGCGTCATAGGCGCCCGCCGCGACCGAAAGGTTGTCGCTGCCCAGCCGCGAGCGCAGCTCGGTCAGCGCGCCGAGCCGGGTGAACATGTTCGGGTCGGTGACCGCGGCCTGCAGGTCCGCCGGAATCGGCAGGGCCCGGATGCGGCGCCGCCGGCTGCGCGCCAGGTACAGCTCCCCCTGCATCTCGATGTCCCGGCTCGGCGTCTGGTTCGGGTTCCGTTCGCGCACCCGCTCGAACACGTAGTCGTACAACTCGTTGATCGCGACCCAGCCGTCCTCGTCCCGGTCCGCGTCGCCGGTGGCCAACCCCTCAACCAGGGCCGCGGTGAACACCGACGGCCGCGGGTCGCCCTCCTCGGCGAGCTGGTCTCCCTCGAAGGCGTACTCCATCGCGCTGGACGCGGTGATCACCGCCCGGCCGCGCCCACGTTCACCGGGAAAGCTGTCGAGCACATTGACGTCCCCGGCCGCCCGGACGGTGACGCCCTCGCCGAAAGCACCGCCGTAGCAACAGTCCAGCAGCACCACGATGCTGCGTGACCGGCTCGCCCGGATGCACCGCTGGACGAACTCCGCCGGAACGGCGGTGGAACCGAGCCGGTTCGGCCGGGTGTTGCTGGCGGCGAAGAACAACTCCCCCGACTCGCTTTTCAGCCCGTGGCAGGAAAAATGCAGCAACAGCAGATCATCGGGCCGGCGGTCGAAGAACAGATCCTCGATCCGGGCCTGGATGACGTGCGCGGGCTCGTTGTGCACCACCTGCACGTCGAAGCCGCCGATCCGCGGGTCGCCGAGCACCCCGGCCAGCGCGTCGGCGTCGGCCGCCGGTGACCGCAGCCGCCGCAGCCCCTGGTGCTCGTACTCGTCGCTGGCGACGATCAGTGCCTTGCGCTGCCCGTCCACTATTCACTCTCCCCGGTGGCATGCCGGGCAACGAACAACTCGATCAACCGCTGCTGGTCGGCCGCCGTCGCCGCGGACAGCTCCAACACGTCACCGGCGATCTCAAGGCGCACCGTTCGGGGTGCTCCGTCGCCGCGCCCCAGCCATTTCCGGACCGCGGACACGACCGCGCCCAGCCCCCCGACCGACCGGCCGAGCGTGACCAGCAGCCCACCAACCGCGACGACGTCGAAGGCTCGGGCACCCGGCGGCGCCTCGCCCGCACGAAGCGCGGTCACGTCGTCGACGTCCAGTCGAAGGAGCTCCTGGCGAAGAAACCCGGCCAACGCACCCGCCCGCTCGGTATCCGCGTCGACCTCAACCAGTTGAATACTCAACTCAATGCCCATCGGGCCCACCCCCTTCACCTCAGGTGTGGCCCATGGCCACGATGCACCTCGGGCGACACCGTGACAACGGAATTCGGCAAATCTCGGGCAAAACTCAGTAAGGTCTGCCCATTCGGGAACTCGATACTCTGGCGCCAAAAGTGACAGAAGAGGATGCCGCCATCGCGGATCGGACCGGCATACCGGCCAGAGAAGCCTGTCGCCAGGCCAAACCATGCGGCAGGACGCTTGACCAGGTTGATGTCAGTCTATGCTGTCGGACATCTGCCAGTGACACCAGTAAAAGTGCCGGCGCAAGCATTGGGTACGAACGTGCTCGACCGGGCCGTCGGTGCTCGGCAGTACGAAGCGGTCGATCACTTCGGCGATCTCGCCGCAGTCCGGGCAGCTGGTGAACGTCATGACGGCACCAACGCGCGCACGTTTCTCGTGGTGATCATTGAATGCCTTCCCCTGTTTCCCTCTTACAAGAGGACCGAGCCCGCTTCCTGATACGCCCGGCCAAGGACCTCGCGACCCCCCACCGCGACCATGTTCGCAGCGCTGTGGTCCGCGACGTACGAAGCAAACCCAATGACCGCCGAGGAACGTCTGGTCGCGCTGTGGACGGCCACCGGACCGGCACCCCGACCCGGTGTGGATCAACGATGTCCCGGACGCCGCTCGCCGACCTCGTCGATCGAGCCCGCGCCCCGCACGCCACGTTCGACCAACACGTGATCGACATCGTCGACCGAATCACCTCGCCGGGAAGACTCGCCATCGCCTTCCGGCATCGCGCCCGGCACATCGGCCCGTGGCACACCCCGCTCGGCGCGCTCGCCCCCACCGGCCGCACCGTCACCGAACTCGGCATCGACCCGCTGACCCTCACCGGGAACCGGATCAGCCGGATCCGGGTGCTCGCCGACGAACTGCAACGGCTGATGCGGATCAGACCGCACCCGCCGGCAGACGAGTCCCCCGTCCCGCCGCTGCACACCACGGCCACGGCTACGCCACCGAAGCCCTCCGAGCCGTGCTCGAGCACCTGTTCACCAACCAAGGCCTCCACCGGGTATCAGCGGAATGCGACGCCCGCTCCGCCCGACTGCTCCACCGACCCGGCTTCCGCCAAGAAGGACACCGCCGCGCCCACACCTGGATCAAGAACGAATGGACCGCGACCTCCGCTTCGGACTCCTCGCCGATGACTGGCCGCACCATCCCATAGCCGAGCGGGACTTGAGGATATCCTCTACTGAGGACGATAGGCGATGACCGTGGCCAACCGGTCGAGAACGCATGACGCGGACATCATTTGACCACATCAGGTGTTGGGACCGGGGGTGTGCCGTGGGTGTGGAATGTTTCGATGGTTTTGAGTCCCCAGGCTTGGCCTTTGGCGCGTTCGGCTTCGGTCCAGGTGATGGTTTTCCAGTCGGGGGCGAAGACCAGGCGGGCGACCGGGTTGCAGAGTTCGATGCGGTTGCCGCCGGGTTCGTAGACGTAGAGGAAGAAGGTCTGCTGGATGGCGTGCTTGTGGGGGCCGGTTTCGATGTGTATGCCCCGGTCGAGGCAGATGTCGGCGGCTCGGAGGATGTCTTCGCGGGTGTCGGTGGCGAAGGCGATGTGGTGCAGGCGGCCGGTGCTGCCGGTCCAGTCGTTGGTGTAGACGAGGTCGTAGGATTTCTGGGCGAAGTGTAGCCATTGTGCGCTGATCAGGCCGCTGTCGAGCTGGATCTGCTCGGTGACCCGGCCGCCGAGCAGGTCGCGGACGAAGTCGCCGTTGGGCGCGGTTTCGGCGGCGAGGAAGTTGACGTGGTCGAGCCGGCGCACGCACACGCCGCGCGCGGGGTAGGCCTGCGCCTGGTTCTTCAGCGAGGGGCGCAGGTTCTCCGGCGGGTCATACCATTCGGTCTCCCAGTACAGGCCGTACTCGTGGCCGTCGGGGTCGGTGCACAGGTAGATCGGCCCGATGCCCGGCTCGCCGTCGATCCAGCCGATTCCGCGGCCCGCCGCGCCGATCGCCTTGACCCGCCGGTCGAGGGCTTCCGGGCTGGCGGCCCGCAGGTAGGTGCGCCGCAGGCCCGACGTGTGGTGACCGGTCAGGGTGAGGCTGTGGTGCTCGTAGTCGTCCCAGGTACGCAGGTAGTAGGTGTCCCCGTCATGGCCGTTCTCGGTCATTCCCAGCACCTCGGTGAAGAACCACAGGCTGCGCTCGAGCTCCGGGGTGAGCAGTTCGACGTGGCCGAGATGGGCGATGTCGTGCAGTAGACCCATGATCACTCCTGGGGACGCGGGAAGGCGATGCCGTCGAAGAGCTTGCGCGCGGTACGGATGACACCGCACCGCCGGACCCGCGGCGCAGGGTCGTCGTCGAGCTCGACCGTCACGTCGAGATGCCCGGTGGGATGCTCGATGCGCAGCGGCATTCCTGGTGACATTCCCGTTGCGGGCGGCCGGGCGACGTCATATGCCGTTGTGCCGGGCAGCACGGCGGCGGTCGCGACGGTGATCGCGCCGAGCACCCCGATGGAGTCGTGCGGGCGCAGCGGGATGAACGTGCGGGTGCAGAGAATTCCGCCGGCGCGAGCCGGAGCGACGAGGGTCGTCTTCGGGACGGAAGTGTCGGCGACGTCGCCGAGTCCCATCAGTTTCCCCGCCTGCAGCCGGATCGACTGCACTCGCTCGCGCAGGCGGCCGTCGGCGGCGAGTTGCCCGACGGGCTCGTACCCGCTCGCCCCGAGGTCGCTCGCCGCAAGGATGACGACGGGCATGCCGTTGTCGATGCAGGTGACCTCGACGCCGTCGATCCGGTCGCGCAGCGCTCCGCTCGGCAGCAGCGCACCACAGGCCGAGCCCTCGGTGTCCGTGAAGTCCAGCGTGATCGGCGCGGCGGTGGCGGGGACGCCGGAGATCGCGGTGTCCCCGGCGTAGTCGACGATCCCGCCGGGCGTGGCGAACGTCGCCACCGCAACGGAGTTCGAATTGACCATACGGATACGCACGGTCGTCCGGTCGGTCGCCGGCTCGACCAGCCCGCGTTCCACGGCGAAGGGCCCGATCCCGGCGAGCAGGTTGCCGCAGTTCTGCCGGTCGGACACGGTGGCCTGCTCGACACCCAGCTGCAGGAACAGGTAGTCGACATCGGCGGCGGGATCGGCCGATGTGGACACGACGGCCACCTTACTGGTCAGTGGGTGGGCACCGCCGATCCCGTCGATCTGCCGCGGGTCCGGGCTGCCCATGATCCGCAGTAGCAGCTCGTCGCGTTCCGCGGGACCGGCGGGCAGGTCCTCGGCGAGGAAGTACGCGCCCTTGGATGTGCCGCCCCGCATGAGCATGCAGCGCACCCCGGTCAAATCAGCACCTCGCAAGCTCGGTGCTGGCGACCCCATCGCCTCGTCCCTCGGCGATGGGGCAGTGCTCGATGGTTCGCTCCGCAAGCTCCGCTCACCCCGTTTCCTTCGCATACTGTTCGGCGGTGAGGTACCGCACGCCGAGTCGCTCCAAAGTGGACCGCAAGTCGTAGCGGTCCAGGCCGAGCTCGCCGGCGAGGAACGCCTGCCGGGCTGCCTCCTCCTTCGCCACCCGGGCCCGCGCCGCGGCAAGCACGCGGGCGACCTCGGCACGCGGCACGCACAGCACGCCGTCGTCGTCGGCAAGGATGGCATCGCCCGGCCGCACCACCTGGCCACCCACGGTGATCGGCACGTTCACCGCGCCCGCGGTGGCCTTCACCGTGCCCTGGGCGCTGATCGCGGCCGACCACACCGGGAAGTCCAGCGCGCGCAGCTCGGCGACGTCGCGCACCCCGGTCTCGGTGATCAGCCCCCGCACTCCGCGCACCCGCAGCGCGGTGGCCAGCAGCTCCCCGAACAGGCCGTCCGTGCACGGAGATGTCGTCGTCACGACGAGGATGTCGCCGGGACGGCACTGCTCGACGGCGGCGTGGATCATCAGGTTGTCGCCCGGCCAGCACAGCGCCGTGACCGCCGTGCCGCCGATCCGCAGTCCGGGTTGGATCGGCCGCAACGCCGTGCCGAGGTAGCCGGTCCGGTCCATCGCCTCGTGCGCCGTCGCCACGCCGTGCCCGGCCAGCGCGTCCACTGTGTCCAGTTCGGCTCGCGGCGTACCGGTCACCACAACGGGTTTCATGCGGTGTCCTCCAGCTCGGGAATGTTGGCCAATGTCGTGGGTCGCCTCGGGTGCCGGGTCACCGGACCACTCCTCGGGCAGACCTCGTTCCTCGGCCAAGCCGGCCTCTCCTCGTTCCTCGGAGCCGCAGGAGCATTGGATGGTTCGCTCCGCAAGCTCCGCCAAGCCTGCGTCTCCTCGTTCCTCCGAGCCGCAGGAGTATCGAATGGTTCGCTCCGCAAGCTCCGCCAAGCCTGCGTCTCCTCGTTCCTCGCAGCCGCAGGAGCATCGAATGGTTCGCTCCGCAAGCTCCGCTCACTCCTGCCCTCGTCGCGGTGGGCCAACTCCCTCGCCTGGCACTCCGCAAGCTTCATGCCAGCACCTCCGTGGTCTGTGGGAACAGCCGGACGTAGGCCTCGGCCATCGTGTTCTGCGGCAGGCCGAGGTTGGGGCCGGCGTTGCGCCTGAGCTGGACTCCCCGGCGGGTGGCCAGGTCCGTGTAGTAGTTCCACATGTGCTGCTGCGCGGGCAGGCATTCCATCGCCCGGCGCTTGGTGTCGAACACCGAGGTGATGTCCAGCAGCACGTTCGGCTTGAAGTCGCACTGCTCCGGCTGGTGCGGCTCGAAGAAGAACACCGGCGGCGCGCCGAGTGGCTCGCCGGGGGCGTCGTAGCCGATGGCCTGGGCAAGCACCCGCGCCTGCAACGCCATCCGGGAAGCGGCGGGGTGATCTCCGTTGTAGGGATCGGCGGGCGGGTGGGTGAGCACGACGTCGGGAACGACCTCCCGGTAAACCCGCACCAGGCGGTCGACGAGCTCCGGGCTCTCCGGCAACGGATAGTCGCCCGCGTCGAAGAACTCGATCTCCGCACCGAGCACCGCCGCGGCGTTCTCCGCCTCCCGCCGGCGAACCGCCTTGATCTCCTCCAGCGCCAGGCCTTCCCGCCACGCCCGCGCCGACTCACCGCGCTCGCCGTAGCTCAGGCACACGACCTTGGCCCGCTCACCGCGGGCGGTGGCCAGCGCGATGGCCCCCGCCGCCCGCCAGACGAAGTCTCCCGCGTGCGCGCTGACCACGAGCAGTGCTGGCATTGCGGTCCCTTCAGCCGTCCGACTCCTCGAGCGCGTCGATGACACTGCGCAAATGCGCGCGGGCGGCCGCTTCGGCGCCGGCCGGGTCCCGGTCGGCGATGGCCGCAATGATCGCCAGGTGCTCGGACAGCGACTTGGCCGGCCGGCCGGCACGCAGCGCCAACCGGAACCTGTGCCGGACGAGCTGACCCTGCAGCCGGTCCAGAAGTTCCGACGCCACCGGCTGCGCGGCGATCTCCCGCACCCGCGCGTGCAGGTCGCGGTTGAGCGCGGAGTACTTCATCGGCTCGCCGTCGGCGACGGCCCGACGCATCGCCTCGCCGAGCGAGATCAGCTCCGCGATCTGCTCATCGGTGCCCAGCTCGGCCGCCTTGGCCGCGCACAGGCCTTCCAACACCATCCGGCATTCGGTGATGGCCACCGCCTCCGGCACGGTGACCAGCCGAACCCGGGCACCCCGGTTGGGCACCCGCTCGACGAGACCGGCCGCGGTCAGCTCGAGCAGCGCCGCCCGCACGCTCGCCCTCGTCACGCCGAACAACTCGGCCAGCTCGGCTTCGACGAGCCGCTGCCCGGGGACCATGTCGCCCGCGCCGATCGCCTTACGCAGCGCGGTGAGCGCCAGTTGCTTGCCGGTTTCGCCCGTCTGCGGCGTGGTGCCCACTCGGGCACCGTAAGGATCCGCGGGACATATTGTCAACAATCCTTGTGACAAGATTGTTCACCACATTACGGTGGGATCCATGCGCCTCGCGATCCTCGGGCTGGGTGAAGCCGGCCGGCGTTACGGCGCCGACCTCGCCGCGGTGGGCTGGCAGGTCACCGGCTACGACCCCGCGCCGGTCCCGACACCACCCGCCGTCGTCCGCGTACCGTCCATTCGAGACGCCGTGGCGGATGCGGAGCTCGTGATCTCGCTGACCGGATCCCGGTTCGCCGAGACCGCCGCGGAGGACGCCGCGGGCGCGCTGGCCGGCGGCGCCTGCTTCGCCGACTTCAACACGGCCGCGCCGGCGGTCAAACGTGCCGTCGCGGCACGGGTTCGCCGGGCGTGCGTCGCCGATGTCGCCGTGCTGGCGCCGGTTCCGCGCCTGGGTGCGGCGACTCCCCTGCTCGTGTCCGGCGACGGTGCGGACGCCGTGGCCGTGGCGTTCCGGTCGATCGGTGCCGAGGTCGACGTGCTGGATGAGCCCGTTGGTGCCGCCGCGAGCCGCAAGCTGCTGCGCAGCGTGTTCATGAAGGGCCTCGCGGCGACCGTGCTCGAGGCGATGACCGCCGCCACCGCCGCGGGATGTGGCGACTGGATGCGCGCGCAGGTCGCCGGTGAGCTCGGGCCGGATGGCGCCGAACTGGTCGAGCGTCTGATCACCGGCAGCCGGCGGCACGCTGCCCGCCGCATCGACGAGGTGCGGGCGAGCCGGGACCACCTCGCCGAGCTCGGTGTCCCGACCCCCATCTGTGACGCGGCGCTTCGCTGGCTGACCGTGGTCGCCCGGGAGGGGTGACGGTACTTCTATGGGGATGCCGAGTCGAGGTCTGTGGCCGGCCTGGTGGACGTGTAGGTCGACGTGGGGAGGATCAGAACCTCGGCGAGGGTCACGTTCGGGGGTGCGGAGACCATGTGGAGCACCGTGGCGGCGATGTCCTCCGGGGACAGGGTGACTTTGTTGGCCAGGAAGTCGAGGACGAACTTCTGCAGCTCCGGATCGTTCGAGGCGTTGGTGATCTCGGTGCCGCGGGTCATACCCGGTTCGATGACGGTCACCCGCAGGCCCTTGTCGGCCATCTCCTGGCGCATGCTGTCGCAGAACGCCACGACGCCGAACTTCGTTGCCGCGTAGACGTTGTTGAAGGGTGTGGTGAGGCGGCCGCTGTGCGAGGAGATCACCAGCAGGTCGCTGTAGGACTGCCGCAGCAGGTGGGGCACCGCGGCATGCGTCACGTTGAGCACGCCGAGCAGGTTCACGTTCACCATGTGGTGCCACATGTCCAGGTCGGCGCCCTCGACCGGGCCCATCGTGCCACCGCCGGCGCTGTTGATCACGATGTCCAGCCGACCATATCTGTCCACTGTGGAGGATACGGCGTTTGCGGCCTGCTCACGGTCGGCCACGTCGGCCACCACGTGGCTTGCCACGCCACCGTCGGTGGTGATCTTCTCGACCACCTCGGCAAGGCGATCGCCGCGGCGGGCGGTCAGGCTGACCGAGGCGCCCTCCCTAGCCAGCGCCACCGCGATGGCGGCGCCCATCCCCGAGGACGATCCGGTGACGAGTGCGACGCGGCCTGCCAGCCTCACCGCGTCCCCCGTGGATAGGTGATGTCGATGGAGTCCTCGTCGATCCCGAGCGCCCTGCCGAGGATGCCGCGCATCACAGGCTCCGGCACCAGGCAGTCCGCGCACGCCGCCGGGGTGGCGGAGATGCGCACGGCGACGCGATCACCGGCATGCCGGACGTCGAGCTCGTAGCCGTCAGCCGACAGCGCCGACCGTAGCGCCAGCAGCCCGTCCTGGTCGGCCATCACTGCTCCCTTCCACTGCCACCGACACTCCGGACCAGACCCCGAACACCCGCACCACCATGGACATGGCGGCGTTGCGGGCGCCGGCAACGAGCACCGGGACATTCGCCGGATCAGGCAGGATGCGCTGGAATCCGTTGACGTCCGGAGTCCGGGCCGGGTACCGCACGCCGTTCTCGCCGACGCCGTCCTTGCCGGCGCGCCGCAGGTCGGCGGTGGACCGTCCGCAGTGCTCCACCAGCCAGGCCCGCACGTCGGCCTTGGTGTAACCGGCATCGGCGAGCAGCTGGGCGTGCTCGGGGCCGAACACCACGCCGCACGACGTATGCCGGAAGATCAGTGCGCCGGACCGGGAGATGGTGTCGGCGAAGTCGGCGAGCAGCTGTTCGGGATCGCTGGTGTGCCGGTTGTCCACGAACTCACACGTGCGGGTGAGCATGGCCGACACGGCGGAAGTCCCGGCCGGTAGCCCGCCGTCGATCGACAGCGGTTCCCACGGGCTCTCCTCTTCGTTCTCCGCAAGGCAGATCGACCACCGGCCGGGGACACCCTGCGTGGCCTGTTCGAAAACCTGCGGCAGGACACCGAACGCGTTGCGCACGATCAGCCCGATCGCCCGCGCGACCGTCGCGTTCGGACGGAATCCGGGGCCGAAGACCCCGCCGGCACTGTTGAAGCCGAGCTCGGTCCGAACGGGACCGTTGACGACGATCAGCGGCGCCGGCCCGCTGGTGCTCTGCCAGCCGCCGCCCCGCGTCGTCCGGTCCCGCATGAGCGCTTCGAACGCGGCGAGCACGACCGGGAAGTACTCCGGCCGGCACCCGGCCATGGCCGCGTTGATCGCGGCCAGCTCCACGGTGCAGTCCCGATCCAGCTGCGGCATCCGTCCGATGACCTCGCCGGGGTCGCGCCGGGTGGTGGCCAGGAACTCGGCCAGCAGCGGCGCCGACACCGGCACCACCGGCAACCCGTCGGACCACCCCCACAGTTCCGCCTCTCCGGGATTTACTGCTGTTGTTGCGTTCCGGCGCATGGTGCGGTTATCGCGTTGATTGTGGCTGGGTTGCGTCACGGTCCCCTGAGGTGCGGTTGGCAGGTCCGCGGCCGAGGTGAGGAGCGTGAGCACGTCGTTGAGGCATTGGCGGGCGCGCTCGCGGACCTCTTCTGGCGTCAGGACGGCGACCGGGTGCGGGGTGGTGACGTAGCGGTAGCCCGGCATGCCCGCGTGTTCGGCCATGGCGTCGGCGGTCACCCGGTAGGCGTCGCTGCAGATCACGGCGGCCGGGATGCCGTGGCGCTCGAAGGCAACCCCGTCGGCGACGGCGGACGCGCTGCACGAGCCGCAGTCACCGACGCCGGTGATCACGACGTCGCAGTGGGCGGCGATGTCGGCGAGCTCGGCTTCGGACACCGGCAGCGCGAACGCCGTCTTGGTGCGGCGAAACAGCGCGGCGGCCTCGTGCTCGTCGAGCAGCAGCCGGCCCAACTCGTCGAGGAAGAGGTCGGCGTTGTGCTTGGTGTTCTCCAGCAGCCCCACCCGGGCACCACGCAGGTCCACCCGGCGCGCCGCAAGCTCCACAGTGGACCTTGCGGACCGGCTTCGTCCGGTAGGATCGAGGATGGCGTTTGGACCGCCGTCAGTGCTCATGGACGAGAACCCCTCGGATGTTCTTGCCGTCCAGCAGGTCCCGGTACCCGTCGTTGATCTCGTCGAGCCGGTACCGCCGGGTGATCAGCTCGTCCAGCTTCAGGTCGCCGGCCCGGTACAGGTCGAACAGCCGCGGGATGTCGTGCAGCGGGTTGGCCCTGCCCATCACCGCGCCCTCGATGCGTTTGCCCGGCCCGACCAGCATTCCGGCGGACACCCCCCGCAAGGTCAGATCGCCCATGCGCCCCACCGCGGTGACCGACACCTGCCCGGCCTTGCCCACGATCGCGACCGCCTGGCCGGTCACCTCGGCGTCGAGCACGCCGACGGTGAGGATCGCGTGGTCGGCCAGGTCGCCGCCGGTCAGCGAGGTGACGAGCGACTGCGCGTCCTCGCCGGGGGCGCTGGTGTGGGTGGCGCCGAACACCTTGGCCATCTCCCGTTTGAACGGCACCGGGTCGACGGCGACCACGTTGCGCGCGCCGGCGTACCGCGCGCCCTGCACGGCGGCGCTGCCGACCCCGCCGACCCCGAACACGACCACGGTGTCGCCGGGCCGGACGCCAGCCAGATGCACCGACGAGCTCCACCCGGTCACCACCCCGCAGCCGACCAGCGACGCCACCTCGAAGGGGATGTCGGGGTCGATCTTCAGGCAGGAGTCCTGGTCGATCACCGCGTACTGGGAGAACGTGCCGAGCACGCACATGCCGCCGAGATCGGCGTCCCCGTCGTGGAACCGGAACGTCTCGTCCTTCAGGCAGCCGACGCTGCACCGGACCACCTCGACGCACAGGCCCTGGCGGCCGGTCGCGCACCACCGGCAGCGCCCGCACACCGGGACGTAGATGGTGACAACATGGTCGCCGGGCGCCAATCTGGTGACCCCGGGACCGACCCGCTCGACGATCCCGGCGCCCTCGTGGCCGCCGACCAGCGGCAGCCGAATGGGAGCGTCGCCCTTGCTGACATGGTCGTCGGAATGGCAGAGCCCGGACGCCATCATCCGGACCAGGACCTCGCCTTCCTTGGGTTCGTCGAGGTCCAGCTCGGTGATCTCCCACTCGCTCGGCGCGGTCCGCAGCACGGCGGCTCTGGTCCTCATGATCACACCTCCACGCGGTCGGCCGCCGTGAGCCTGGTCAGGCGGGACTTCATCTGGAACCGCTCGAGCGATCCCGGTGGCACCAAGGTGATCCGCGTCCGGACCGACAGCCGGGTAGAGATCAGGCGCTCCAGCTCGGCGCGCAACGCATCATGGTCGCCCGGCTCGGGCCCCCACTCGGCCTCGACGGACAGCGGCGGGTCCACCCGGGGACCCGGCCGGTCCAGCACCACCTGCACCGAGCCGGTCGTCCGAGGGTGCAACGACTGCACCAGATCGCGGATCGCCGAGGGAAAGACGTTGACGCCCAACACGATGAGCATGTCGTCGGTGCGGCCGACGCAGCGGATGAGCGGGACTCCAGCATTGTCAGTGCCGGTGACTGTGCTGTCTATACCGGTCACCAGGACCCGGTCCCTGGTTCGAAACCGCACCAGCGGGCAGCATTCCCGGTCGAGCGCGGTGTACACCAGCTCGCCGCCGGCACCGGGCTCCGGGGTCACCGGCTCCCCGGTGTCCGGGTCGATCAGCTCGACCAGCACGTGCCCGCCCCCGGTCAGCCGCATGCCGGCGGCGCCGGGCGGCTCGGCGAAGATGACCGGCGCCATGTCGGCGTTGCCGAGCCCCTCGGTGACCCGGGCTCCCCACTGCTCCACCAGGTGCGCGCGGAACGCCGGCTCCCCGCCGCCGGGCTCCCCGCCGACGATGATCTTGCGTAGCCCGAACTCCCGCGGATCGCGGCCCGCCTTGTCACGGATGTACTCGGCGAGGTAGTGCGCGTACGACGGGGTCGAGTGCAGCGCGGTCACCCCGAGCGTGGTCATCGCCTGGACGGCCTTCTCCGAGGCCCCGGTGCCGATCGGCACCATCGTCGCGCCGATGTCCTCGATGGCGTCGCGGATCGGCAGCCCACCGACGAACAGGGTCAACCCGGCGCCGTGCACCACGACGTCTTCCTTGGTGAGTCCCAGGGTGCGGAACGCGGCCGCGGTCATCTCGGTCCACGCGGCGGAGTCCGCTCTGGTCACCCCGACCCAGCTCGGCGTGCCGGTGGTTCCGGTCGAGGCGTGCACCCGGATCACGTCGCGCATCGGCGCCGCGGCGTGCCGGCCGAGGGGCGGGGCGGCCGCCTGGCTGTCCCGGAGCATGTCCTTGGTGGTGAAGGGAAAGCGCGCCAGGTCGGCCAGGCTGGCCAGCTTCGCCGGGACGACGCCGTGCCGGGCGAACAGGTCCGCGTAGAACGGGGAACGCTCGGTCACGTAGTCCAACTGCCGGCGCAGCATGACCAGCACCCGGTCCCGTGTCGCTGCGGGGACGAAGGTTGGCGCCGGCACGGGACAATGGCACATCGCCGGACGAGCGTGTGTCAATCCGTCTTCCATCAGGCGGCAGCGGCCTTGACATCACCCGCCGACCACGAGTTCAGTCGGCTTCACGAGCGCCCAAATCATTGTCGCGGCGAAGGAGTGGGTTGTGAATCGCGACTTCGCGGCGTGGGACTACATCGTCGTCGGGGCCGGCTCGGCGGGAGCCGTGCTCGCCGCCCGGCTGAGCGAGGACCCGGCAACGGACGTCCTGCTCATTGAGGCCGGACCCGACTTCCGCTCGGCGGACACGCCGCCGGGCTTCCGGACCAGAGACATCGACATGGCGCTGGAGTCCAACCCGGACTTCTGGTGGCCGAACCTGAGGGCACGGCGCAACCCGGCGCAGCAGCCGTACTACTACATGCGCGGCCGGGGCATGGGCGGCAGCTCGACGGTGAACGGGCTGTGCGCGATCAGGGGAACACCGGACGACTACGACAACTGGGCGCGCCTCGGCGCGAAGGGCTGGTCGTTCGGCGAGGTGCTGCCATCGCTGATCAAGCTGGAGGACGAGCACGACTTCCCGGACGCGGATTACCACGGCCGCAACGGCCCGGTGCCGATCTACCGCGAGCCCGAGGACGGGTGGGGCGGGATGGATCACGCCTTCCGCGAGGCCGCACTCGACCTCGGCCACCCGTGGTGTGCCGACCACAACGCGCCGGACGCCACCGGGGTGAGCCCGTTCGCGATGAACATCCGGGCCGGGCACCGGGTGTCCACGAACGACGGTTACCTGGAACCGGTGCGGGACCGGCCAAACCTGACGATTCGCGGTGCGACCCACGTCGACACCGTCCTATTCGGTCCAGGAACCCGAACGCGCGGCGTACGCCTGGTCGGCGGCGCCGAGCTGTTGGTCAACCCCGGCGGTGAGGTGATCGTCGCCTGCGGCGCGGCGCACTCCCCCACCCTGCTGATGCGCTCCGGTGTCGGCCCGGCCGCCAGCCTGTCCGCACTCGGCATCGAGGTGGTCGCCGACCTGCCGGTCGGGCAGGGCCTGCAGGACCACCCCATGCTGTTGATCCCGGTGCGGACAAAGGAAAGCGCACGGCATTCACGCGACAACCGGGTGACCAACTGCGCCCTGCGCTACTCCTCCGGCCTCGGTGGCGCCGGGACCAACGACATGATGTTGTTGCCCAACAACGGACTCCGGTTCGGCGGCGGCATCATGGTGTTGCAGCAGGAACAGGTCTTCTCCCGGGGCCGGCTGACCATGACCTCCCGGGATCCGCTGGCCGACCCGTTGATCGAGCAGTGCCTGCTGACCGACGAGCGCGATCTCGTCCGGATGCGCGACGCCCTCGAGCGGACCGAGGAGCTGCTGCACCACAAGGCATTCCGCGCGATCATGACGGGCCCGCCGGAACTGCCCGACCCGGAGGAGCTGCCCCGGATCATCGGCGACACCGTGCACCTGGCCTCCTCCTGCCGGATGGGCTCGCCGGAGGACGCCACCACCGTCGTCGACCCCGACTGCCGCGTGCTCGGCACGGAGGGTCTCCGCGTGATCGACGCGTCGGTCATCCCCGACATTCCCAGAGCCAACCCGCATCTGACCGTGGTGATGATCGCCGAGCAGATGGCCACGCGCATGAGAGAGGAATCGCCATGACCTCAAGGTCAGATCAGGCCGCAGGCCTGCCAACCGCACCTCAGGGGACCGTGACGCAAGCCAGCCACACTCGACCCGCCAACCGCACCGCCAGCTGGAACGTAACGACAGCAGTAAATCCCGGAGAGGCGGAACTGTCATGACCATGACCGCCCCGGCCGGGCTGGACGTCAGTGCCGAGCTGACTGACGGCACGCATCTGATTGGCGGACAATGGGTTCCGGCCCGCGGTGGTGAGACCATCGACGTCATCAACCCGGCGACGGGAGACCTGCTGCTGAGGGTGCCCCGCGGTCGCGCCGAGGACATCGACGCCGCGGTACGGGCCGCCGAGGACGCCTTCCCGGCGTGGCGCGACACCAGCCCGACCGTCCGCGCGGAGCTGCTGTACCGCTGGGCGGACGAGATAAGCAAGCACGAGCAGACGCTGGACCAGCTGGAATCCATGGAGGTCGGCCGGCCGCACTGGGGTCCGTCACCACTGCCCGGCATGGTGACCTACTTCGCCGGCCAGGCCGACAAGCTCACCGGAATGACGCTGCCCACCCACGGGCCGAACACCCTGGCCATGACCCTGCGCGAGCCCTACGGCGTGAGCGGATGCATCATCCCGTGGAACGCGCCGGCTCCGCTCATGGTCGCCGACGTGGCGCCCGCGATCGCCGCCGGCAACACGGTGGTGCTCAAGCCGGCCGAGGACGCGCCGCTGACCCCCCTGCTGCTGGCCAAGTTGGCAATGGCGGCCGGCATCCCACCCGGGGTGATCAACCTCGTGACCGG
Organism: Actinophytocola sp.; assembly: GCF_035942955.1. GTDB lineage: Bacteria > Actinomycetota > Actinomycetes > Mycobacteriales > Pseudonocardiaceae > DASYTH01. Next base: position 50,809 of record NZ_DASZCQ010000058.1, read on the forward strand.
CTACGGCCCCGAGGCCGGCGCGGCACTGCCGCTGCACCCCGGCGTCCGGCGGATGAGCTTCACCGGTTCGCCGGAAACCGGCGGCAAGGTCATGGAGGCGTGCGCGAAGAACCTGATCCCGCTGCATCTGGAGCTGGGCGGCAAGACCCCGCAGATCGTGTTCCGGGACGCCGATCTGGCCAAGGCCGTACCGGCGATCGTGCGCAGCATCACCCTGAACACCGGCCAGATCTGCGCCGCCGGCTCGCGCGTTCTCGTGGAGCCGGGCATGCGCGACGACCTCGTCGCCGCGGTCAGCCAGGAGTTCGGCAAGGTCCGCGTCGGTCCCTGGTACGAACGGGTGGACATGGGACCGCTCATCAACGCCAAGCAGGAACGGCGGGTCCTCGGTTACCTCGACATCGGCCGCGAGGAAGGCGCCGAGGTGGTCACCGGTGGGCACAAGCTCAGCGGTGAGAAGTTCGACCGAGGCTTCTTCGTCGAACCGACGATCTTCCAGCGGGTCACCCCGGACATGCGCATCGCTCAGGAGGAGATCTTCGGCCCGGTGTTGTCCGTCATCGACTACACCGACGAGGCGGAGGCCCTGGAAATCGCCAACGGCACCAAGTACGGCCTCACCGCCGCGGTGTGGACCTCCGACGTCGGTCGGGCCGTCCGGCTCGCCAAGCGCGTGCAGGCGGGCCAGGTCTACGTCAACACCACCGGTTTCCGCGGTGCCATCGGCAGCCCGTGGGGCGGCTACAAGCACAGTGGCTTCGGTCGCAGCATGGGCGTCGCCGCCCTCGAGGAGTACACGCAGATCAAGACCGTCATCATCGACGGCGATGGCTGACTCGGTACTCGCGGCGGTGCAGACCGGTCCCCGGCGGATCGAGCTGCGCGAGTTCCCCCGGCCACGGATCGGTCCGGAGGACGGGCTGCTTCGGGTCGAGGCGTGCGGCATCTGCGGCAGCGACGTCGAGCTGTACCACGGCACCCTGCCCAACAAGTCGCTGCCGTGCATTCCCGGGCACGAACCGCTGGGCGTCATCGAGGAGGTCGGCGAGCTGGCCGCGCGGCGGTGGGGCGTTGCGCCCGGCGACCGGGTGGCCCTGGAGATCCTGATCCCGTGCCGCGCCTGCGAAACCTGCCTGACCGGGCGCTACATGGCCTGCCCGGCAAGGATAGGCGGCCATGGAGTAACCTCGGTCAGCCAGCAACCGGGCCTGTGGGGCGGCTTCGCCGAGCACATCTACCTGCACCCCAACGCGATCCTGCACAAGATGCGCGCCGACATCCCCGCCGAGGTGGCGGTGATGTTCAACCCGCTCGGGGCCGGCGTGCGCTGGGCCTGCCACCTCGGCGGTGTCCAGCTCGGCGACACGGTCCTGGTGCTCGGACCCGGCCAGCGCGGGCTTGCCTCCGTGATCGCGGCCAGGGCGGCCGGGGCCGGCACGATCATCGTCACCGGCCTGGCCCGGGACGGGCGAAAGCTCGAGCTGGCAAGGGAGTTCGGCGCCGACCACACGATCGACGTCGACGAGGCGGACACCGTCGAGGCGGTACGGGACATCACCGGTGGCCGCCTGGCCGACGTCGTGCTGGAGCTGACCCCGCGTGCGACGGCGCCGGTGCTCGACGCGTTGAACGCGGTGCGGCACGGCGGCCGGGTCGTGCTCGCCGGGCTCAAGGGCGACCGGCCGGTTCCGGTACCCACCGACCTGATCATCAACAAGGCCGTCTCCGTGGTGGGCGCGTTCGGCGTGGACAACCGCGCGTACACCGAGGCCATCCGCATCATCGAGTCCGGCCGCTATCCGCTGCACAAGCTGCACACCCACACGTTCGGGCTCACCGAGGTGGCCCGCGCCATCGAGACCCTGGCCGGTGAGGTCCCCGGCGAGAACGCTGTGCACGTCAGCGTCCATCCGGGAGGGTGACATGGTGATCGACGTCCACGCCCACGCCATCCCCGAGGAGTTCCCGGAATCCCCCGGCTGGCCGCGGATGGAGCCGGTGGAGTCCGGCGACGCCCGGGTGCTCGAGTTCGGACCGTTCCGCTTCCGGGCCGCGGCGGCCTTCTACGACGCCGAGCACCGCCTGGCCGCCATGGCCGCCGACGGCGTCGACGCCGAGGTGCTCTCACCGTTTCCCCCGCTGCTGAACTACACGCTGGACACGAGCAGCGGCCGCGACCTGTGCCGCTTCATCAACGGCAGCATCGCCTCCCGGTGCGCCGCCGAACCCGGCCGGTTCTTCGGCCTTGGCACGGTTCCCTTGCAGGACCCCGACATCGCGGCCGCGGAGCTCCCGGAGATCGTCCGATCCGGACTGCACGGCATCGAGATCGCGTCCAGCATCAACGGAACTCCGCTCGGCGACGAGAGGTTTCTCGGGTTCTTCCAGGAAGCCGAGCGGCTCCAGGTGCCCATCTTCGTGCACGGCTTCCCCACCGCCGACGACAGGCTTCCCGGCAGCGCGGTCGGTTCCTTCGGGGTGGCCGGTGAGATCGCCATGGCCGCCGTGTCCATCGTCATGGGCGGCACCGCAGAGAAGTGTCCCGACCTGCGCCTGGCCTTCAGCCACGGCGCGGGGGGCTTCCCACTCATGCTCACCCGCGCCGAGCACTTCTGGCGCCACGTCCTCAGCGGTCCGGACCGCGCCCCGCGGTCACCCACCGAGATCGCCCGCCGCTTCTACTACGAGTGTCACGTCTTCGATCCCCGCGCCCTGCGCTACCTCGTCGAGCTGCTCGGCCCGAGCCGGCTCATGTTCGGCACCGACTTTCCCGCCATGCCGCGCGAGCATGCCATGACAACGCTGGACTCGGCGGATCTGCCGTCCGACGTCCGTCGTGGCATCACGGCCGACAACGTCCGCCGGTTCCTCCGCATCGAATGAGGTTAGCCACTGCCAGGATGGCGACGCTGCTGTGGTAGCGAACCAGGTTGGCCAGCCGCGGATCGTGCTCCGCGACGATCTTGCGAACGCGGATCTCGGCGAGCGGGCCAAGGCGTCGTAGATCTCCACGAACAACCGGTGTGCGGTCGCGCTCGGCCAGTCCTCGGCGAGGAGCTCGGGGGGCAACTCCGGGTCGAGACCGGGCAATGTGCGGGCCTGGCGGCCCGCCCTCATTCGCGCGCGCCACAGGCCACAGCGAACGGGAGCCGATGCGATCTTGCCGTCTGTTCCACAGTGGACATTCCCGGCACACCCTCAACGCCCCTGCGGCGCGTGACGGTGCGGGCGGGCCGCCAGGCCTGCCCACAATGGGCGCGCCCGACGTGCCGCGCGAGGCTCGTGGTCACGGGTCGCGAGCGCCGGCGAGCGATCGGCGAAGCCGACGCGACGAAGGAGCGCCCTGACCACGAGACGCGGCACGCCACCATGCGCGCCGCCGCACCCCTTGAACAACCGATCAGGCCATGCCGGGGCTAGCGTTCCCGGGCTGCGCGGATGGTTTGGGCTAGCAGGGTGGCGATCGTCATCGGGCCGACGCCGCCGGGCACCGGGGTGATCAGCGATGCTCGCTCGGCCGCGGCGTCGAACTCCACGTCGCCGGCGCCGGCGTCGACCACGATCGCGCCTTGCCTGATCCACTTCCCGGGGATGAGTCCGGGGCGGCCGGTGGCCGTGATGAGCAGGTCGGCCTCCGCGATGTGGGCGGCCAGGTCGATGGTGTGGGAGTGGCAGTAGGTGACGGTCACGTCGCGGGCCAGCAGCAGCATCCCGAGCGGCCTGCCGAGGGTGGGGCTGCGGCCGACGATGACCGCGTACCGGTAGGGTAGCCGCACCTCGTAGGCGTCCAGCAGGGCCATGATCCCGCCCGGGGGTGCCGCGACGAAACCGGGCTCGCCCAACGCCATGCGGGCGAACGAGACGCTGGTGACGCCGTCGACGTCCTTCGCCGGGTCGATCGCATCGAACACCGTTCGCGCGTCGATGCCGGCGGGCATCGGGTGCCGCACCAGGATGCCGTCGACGTCCGGGTCGGCGGACAGCTCGCGCACCCTGGCCGCCACCTCTCCGGTCGTGACCGGGGCGGCCAGCTCGACGTGCCGCGACGTCATGCCCACCGCCGCGCATCGGTCGGCCGTCATGTGGGTGCACGACGTGGAATCGTCGCCGACCAGCACCGTGGCCAGGACCGGGGCGCGGCCGTGCGCGGCCACGAACTCGGCCACCTCGCCTCGAACGCGGTCCAACGTCGCCTTCGCGACGGCCGTTCCGTCCAGAACCCGTGCGGTCATTTCGACCTCCTAGAAGACGACCGAGATGTTGCCGTCGCGGAAGGCAGCCAGCCACAATCGACCCGACAACCGGACCACCCGCTGGTACGCAACGACCGCGTCGCCCCGACGATCAGGCGTCCGTGATCGGCGCCGTCGGCAGCCGGCTCGGTCACGGTTGGTCGTCCTGTTCGGACAGTGCGGCCAGCGTGCGGCGGCGCCACAGCTCGGTGCCGCGCAGCTCGTTGAACGTGAAGATGTGCAACCCGCGGATGTTGCTCGCCACCTTGGGCACGGTGGCGCCGAGCCGCCTGGCCAGCCGGGTGGGCCGGTAGGCGCCCGGAAGCACGAAGCGCCACAGCAGGTGGTGCTGGTTGCGCAGGAACCGGGCGGACTGACCGAGCCCGAGGCCCGCGGAGATCCGGACCAGCTTCTGCCGGTTCACCGGCCCGGGTATGCCCACGCGGACCGGAAGGTCGATGCCCGCCGCGGCGATACGTTCGGCCCACGATGCGGTCGTGCCGGCGTGGAAGCAGATCTGCGTGATGACGTGGGTTGCCATTGGCGCCTTCTGTTTCAGCGCGAGGTCGATCGCCTCCTGCGGAATGTTGGCGTGGCCCTCCGGGTAGCCGGCGATGCCGACGTCGTCGAACGAGTCGCCGAGCGTGTGCATCGCCTCCAGCAGCGAGTACGCGTCCGCGAACGGGCCGGCCGGCCGCGGCATGTCGCCCGCGATGACGAACACCGAGCGGCCCCCCGCCGCGCGCAGCCGGCCCAGCACGTCCTCGACCTGGCTCATGGCGACGAACAGCCGCGCCGGCAGGTGCGGCGCGACCGCGTAACCGTGCCCGAGCAGGCGCTCGGCGAGACCGATGGTCGCGTCCATGCCCCGCGCCTGGGTGACCGTGACGGTCAGCGGCACCGGAGTCGGCACGTGGGCCAGCACAGCCCTTTCCGTGCCGCGGAACGGTGTGACCTCGTAGCTGATGTTGCGCATCAGGTCAGTGAGGCACGAGCGCCGGCCTCGGGTGGCCATGATGCTCATGGCTCTCAGTTCAGCCGAACCATGATCTCGTGTCGCCCCGCATCGAATCCGAGTCGACCGCGACGAATGACGTAGCCGGGACGGGTCAGCGGCCGGTCACCATCTGGTGCGGATGCTCCTATGGTCCGAAGCCGGGGGACCCGCGGACTTCGAGGGAGAGGCCCGGATGAGCGCGAAGAACCTGCAGGAATTGTTGGACCAGGCCGGAAACACAGTCGAGCTGCTGCGGAACTCACAGCTGGGTGCGTACATCTACCCGGTCGTCCCGGCAGAGTTCACCAACTGGCGCCGCGAGATCATCGCCTGGCGCGAGTCGGTCGTGCTGTTCGACCAGTCGCATCACATGGTCAACCTGTTCATCTCGGGACCGGACGCGTTGCGCCTGCTGACCGAGACCGGGGTCAACAGCACGGCCAAGTTCCCGGTCGACTCCGCCAAACAGTTCGTTCCGGTCTCTCCCGAGGGCGGCGTCATCGGCGACGGCATCCTCTTCCACCTCGCGGAGGAGGAGTTCGTGTTCGTCGGCCGGGCTCCCGTGGCGAACTGGCTGCAGTTCCGGGCCGAGCAGGGTTACCACGTCGACGTCCGGCTGGACCAGCGTTCGCCGATGCGGCCGTACGGCAAGCCGGTCACGCGAGAGCTGTGGCGCTTCCAGATCCAGGGACCGAACGCGTGGAAGGTGATCGAGAAGATCAACGGCGGCCCGGTCGAGCAGGTGCGCTTCTTCCGGATGGGGTACCTGAACGTGGCCGGCCAGCGCGTCCGCACGCTGCGGCACGGCATGGCGGGCGCGCCGGGCCTCGAGCTGTGGGGGCCGTACGAGAGCTACGACCGGGTGCGCGAGACCATCCTCGAGGCGGGCCAAGAGTTCGGCATCGAGCCGTGCGGCTCGCGCGCGTACTCGTGCAACACGCTGGAGTCGGGTTGGATCCCGTCGCCCCTGCCGGCGATCTACACCAGCCCGGAGCTCCGGCCGTACCGGGAATGGCTCGGCGCGGACAGCTACGAGGCGACCAACGCGTTGGCGGGCAGCTTCGTGTCCGACCGGATCGAGGACTACTACCTCAACCCGTGGGAGCTCGGCTACGGCCCGCACGTGAAGTTCGACCACGACTTCATCGGCGCCGACGCGCTACGGGCGATCGACCCGCAGATCCAGCGGCGGAAGGTCACCCTGGCCTGGCACCACGAGGACGTCGCGCGGCTGCTGGCCTCCCCCGTCGACCCGGTGGGCCCTGGCTACCAGTTCTTCGACCTGCCCAACGCCAACTACGGATCGTCCAATTTCGACTCGGTGCTCGACGAGGACGGCAACCTGATCGGCCTGTCCCTGTTCACCGGCTACACCTCCAACGAGCGCAAGGCGCTGTCGCTGGCGACGGTCGACCCCGACGTGCCCATCGGCGCCGAGGTTCTGGTCATGTGGGGCGAGCCGGGTGGCGGCACCCGCAAGACAACCGTCCAGCCGCACGAGCAGCTCGCGGTACGCGCCGTGGTGAGCCCCGCGCCGTATTCGGTCGTGGCACGCGAGACCTATCACCGCGGCTGGCGCACCGCGGCCGCCACGGTCTGACCGGGGGCGCACGGGCCGGCGCCGGTCGCGCGCCGGTCCCGTGGGCGAGGCGAATCCTGGAAGGCGCTTCGGCGCGGCCCGAGAACCCGCGAGGTGAACCCATGACGACAACCGCGGACCAGCTGTCCGAGATCAGGACCGGGCTGTTCATCGATGGCGAGATCGTGGCCGCCCAGGATGCGCTGCACGTGGTCGACCCGGCGGACGGCGGCTCCGTCGTCGGCTACGCCGCGGCCGCCACCGCGGCGCAGGCCGCCGACGCGGTCGCCGCCGCGGACCGGGCGTTCCCGGCCTGGGCCGCGCTCGACCCGGCCGAGCGGGCCGAGCGGATCGCCGCCGCGCTGGCACCGCTGGAGGCCGACCGCCCGGCCACCGCCGAAGTGCTCACCCGGGAGAACGGCAAGATCCGGATGGAGTCGGTGATCGACTCCATCGTGTTCGAGCACCGGTGCCGGCTCGCCGTCGACCTGGCCGGCGAGGTGGACGCGGGCTACGACCTGGCGGCGCCGCCGAAACGCACGCGGGTCCGGCACCGGCCGCTCGGCGTGGTCACGATCATCGTGCCGTTCAACTGGCCGTTGGCGATCCTCGGCGCGTCGCTGGCCTACGCGCTGATGGCCGGCAACACCGTCGTGGTGAAGCCGCCGCCGACCGCGCCGCTCGCGGCCGCCCGCACCGTGGCGTTGGTGGCGCGGTCCCTGCCGCCCGGTGTGCTCAACGTGATCACCGGACAGGACGCGGAGATCGGCCAGACGCTGGTCGGCGACCGCCGGGTGCGCAAGGTCTGCTTCACCGGCAGCGTCGCGGGCGGCAAGCGGATCATGGCGATGGCGGCGGGGAACCTCACCCGCGTCGCGCTGGAGCTGGGCGGCAACGACCCGGCGATCGTGCTGCCCGACGCCGACCTCGGCCCGGACGCCATGCGGGCGCTGTTCGGCGGCACGTTCGACACCACCGGCCAGGTGTGCATGGCGGTCAAACGCCTGTACGTGCACCGGTCCCGCTACGCGGAGGTGATCGACGGCCTCGCCGGGCTGCTGTCGGCCACCACGCTGGGGCACGGTCTGAACGACGCGGTCACGATGGGCCCGCTACACCGCCCGCAGCAGAAGGCCTTCGTCGAGGACCTGCTCGCCGAGGCCCGCGCCTGCGGCGCCGAGGTGCGCGAGTTCGGCGCGCCCGCGGACGGTGCGGACCTGTCCCGCGGCAACTTCCTGCGCCCGTCACTGGTGCTCGACCCGCCAGACGACCTCCGCGTGGTCACCGAGGAGCAGTTCGGCCCGACCCTGCCGATCCTCCCGTTCGACGACGTGGATGACGCGGTGACCCGCGCCAACGACACCTGGGCCGGCCTGACCTCGTCGGTGTGGACGGCCGATCTCGACCACGCCGCGGCCCTCGCGGCCCGCCTGCACAGCGGCTACACCTTCGTCAACGCCCACGGCGCGGCCCACCTGGACGAGCGGGCCCCGTTCGGTGGCGTCAAGCACAGCGGCATGGGCCGCGAGATGGGCATCGAGGGCATCCGCGAGTTCCAGGACACCCACGCAGTCGGGTTCTAAAGGCGCGTTGCGAAACTGCCGGGAGCCGCGTGAGGCAGCCGGGGTTAGGTCCGCGCGCCGGCGGCCAGTGTGCCACGGAGGTCGACAACCTCCAGTTCGTCGCGCGGTGGCTCGCCGTCCGGCCGGAAGCCGATCTCCTGGAAGGTGGCGTGGACCGCCGGGTGGATGCGGTTCTGGAATGCCTTGTCGCACAGCTCCTTCGAGTCCCACACGTCGACGTATCTCAGCTTGCCGTCCGGGCGGCGCAGGACCAGGTGCACCAGCAGGCCCTCCAAAGGCTCGTCGCCGAGCCGTCCGACGATCTTGCGGTAGACGTCCTCGCCGACCGGGACGTCCTGGATCCACGCGTAGGTCACTGTCGCCTCCATTTGGTCCGAAGCTCTATCGGATGAATGCTGGTACGATAGGACGCATGCCGAGGCCGGTCAAGTCCCGTGGCTACCACTCACCGCTGCGGGCCGAGCAGGCCCGGCGGACCCGGACCGCGATCCTCGACGCCGCCCGCCGGCTGTTTACGGAAAAGGGTTACGCCGCAACGACTGTGGCCACGATCGCGGCCGAGGCCGGGGTCGCGGTGGACACGGTGTACGCCGCGGTCGGGCCGAAGCCGGCGGTGTTCCGGCTGCTCGTCGAGACCGCGATCTCCGGCACCGACCAGGCGGTGCCGGCCGAGCAACGGGACTACGTGCAGCGCATTCGGGAGGCCGGCACGGCGCGGCGGAAGATCGAGCTGTACGCGGCCGCGGTCCGGGCGATCGGCGAGCGCATGGCCCCGCTGTTCCTCGTCCTGCGCGCCGCCGCGCCCCACGCGGACGAACTCGCCGGGATGCACCGCGAGATCGGCGAACGCCGCGCCCGCAACATGCGGCTGTTCGCCAAAGAGCTCGCGACCACCGGCGAACTACGGTCGAATCTGTCCCTCGAAGAGATCGCCGACATCATCTGGTCGATGAACTCCGCCGAGTTCTACGCGCTGCTCGTCCACGAGCGAGGCTGGTCCCCACCCCGCTTCGAGCACTTCCTCGCCGACGCCTGGTGCCGGCTCCTGCTCAACGGAGCCACCTGATCGGATTCTTGGGCGTCCGGTCGGCAAGTCCGTGTGGACCGAGACTGCGAAACCGGCCGGAGCCCGGTTGGCTTCTCCTCTCAGCTGGTCGCCTCCGCTCAGATCGATCGGCCTCGTCGAGGTGCTGCACTTCGACCATCACTGGCCAGCGGCTGGTCGTCTACCCGGGCCGAGTCCGGCCCGCCCGACCACGGGGAGACGATCTGGCTGACGGGCCGTTGAGCACGGCGTGGTCGACGTCGTGCGGCGGTGCTCTGGGCGCTTACGCCTCGACCTGGCGGGGATTGGCGTCGACACGTGCAGCCGTGACGGGGGACGGCCGGAAACCCTTGACTGCCAACCATAGGCCCAGCGAGAGTTCCCACACGAAGATCGGGGCGAGCGCGATGACCGCCCACACGGAGAACCGGTCGAACACGCCGAACATCACCGCGATCACCGCGCCGAGCAGCAGCGGGGCTCCGGCGAGCCCGAGGGCGGGAATGACTCGAGGCACCAGCCCGGACCGGTATATCAGGGTGCCGAGCAGCAGAGCATTCACGGCCGGGATGGTGCCCTGACCGAGCAGGACGGCCCAGTCATGGATCGCGATGAGCGCGCGGCCAGCCGTGACCAGCACGGCCGCGTCCGGTCCGGTGGCGTCGGGCTGCCGTAGGGTCACGACCGCCAGGTAGGCCACGACGTTGACCACGATCATCGCGGCTTCGACGGTACGAGCGGCGACAAAGCCGAGCGCGAGCACCTCGCTTTGCCGCTTGACCACCGGGAACAGCACGATGGCAGTGCCGACACCGGCGGCGGCGGTGAACAGCTCGAGGACGCCGGCGAGGATCACCCGGGTGTCGGCGCCCGGGCCGACGATGTAGCTCGCATCGTTGAGCACCGGGTCGAGCAAGACCAGGGCCGGCAGCGAGGCGGCGAAGGTGATCAGGTAAAGCACCCCCGCAGCGAGCGCGGTCCTGCGTAGTGGATGCATCGGTACCCCTCCGGTTTCTGTGGTGAGTACTGGAAAGCAGGTCCGTACACGCCGCCACGCACCACCGAGCGAGTCATATGTACGGTGTACACCCAGGTGTTCGAGACGCTACGTGTACGCTGTACATATGTCAAGCGGCGCGCTCGAACCCCACTGGCAACCGGGCGGTGGACGGCATGGCTGACCGGGCGCAGACAACCCGCCGCGCCGGGCTGAACCGGGACCGGGTGCTGCGCGCCGCGGTGGCGCTGGCCGACGAGGCCGGCATCGACGCGGTGAGCATGCGAAACCTCGCCCAGCAATTGGATGTCGTACCCATGGCGCTCTACAACCACGTCGCGAACAAGGACGAGCTCCTCGACGGCATGGTGGAGGTCATCGTCGGCGAGATCGACCCACCCATCGACAGCGTCGGCTGGAAGGACGCGATCCGCCAACGAATCCTGTCGGCCCGACAAGCGCTGCTGCGCCACCGCTGGGCATCCACGGTGATCGAATCGCGCACCCACGCGCCGCCGGTCGTCCTGGACTACATGAACTCAGTCGCGGGCATGTTCCTGGCCGGTGGCCTGTCCGTCGACCTCACCCACCACGCCATGCACGCCCTCGGCAGCCGGATGTGGGGGTTCACCCAGGAGGTGTTCCCGACACCAACACCACCGGCCGACCCGAACGAGCGGGCCGTGATGCTCCAGCAGGCGGCCGCAAGGTATCCGCACATCGTCGCGATCGCCACCGCCGCGTCCCACGACGATGCATCGGCCGTGGGCCGGGGCTGCGACGACCAGTTCGAATTCGAATTCGCCTTGGACATCCTCCTCGACGGGTTCGAGCGACTCCACAAACAGGGCTGGAGCTCCACCGAGTCCGGACGCGGCAGGCGCACCACCGGATAAGCCGTTCAGTCGATATCCGGCCCTTTACAAACGAATACGCCGCCACCAACAGACCAATTGGTAACGAGCAGACCCGCGGTGACAACCAACCGGCCGCAAGTGGCAACCAGCGTCTGTCAGCACAGCCAGCCGGATGAAAGATTCAGTCTTGGCTGAGTGCCCGGGGCGGGG
>NZ_DASZCQ010000059.1:0-29625 GCF_035942955.1 Actinophytocola sp.
GCCCCCTTCATCGCAAGTGAAGGGGGCCTTCGCGCGGTCCGAAGGTCAGTCGGGGAGGCGCTCCCCGGTCTCGGCGTCGAACAGGTGCACCGCGCCCGGCTGCGGCACCAGGCCGATCTTCTCGCCGCGCTCGCGCTGGGACATCCCGGCGGCGCGAACGGTGATCGTGTGCGGGGCCTCCTTGAGGTCGGTGCTCTCCTCGGCGGAGACCATCTGCAGGTTGGCCGTGCAGTAGAGGAACTGGTCGCTGCCCAGTTCCTCGACGACCTCGACGGTGGCGTCGACGCCCTGGCCGGCCGAGCGGATGTCCCAGCCCTCCGGGCGGATGCCGACGACCAGCGCGTTACTGGTCAGCGCGGACCGCTGGGCCGGGGTGAGCGGGATCCGCTGGCCGCCGATCTCGGCCGACTCGCCGGAGAGCGTGGCCGGGATCAGGTTCATGGCCGGTGAGCCGATGAAGCCGGCGACGAACAGGTTCTTCGGCTTGCCGAACAGGCCGATCGGGGTGTCGCACTGCTGCAGGATGCCGTCCTTGAGCACGGCCACCCGGTCGCCCATGGTCATGGCCTCGACCTGGTCGTGCGTGACGTAGATCGTGGTGACGCCGAGCCGGCGCTGCAGGCTGGCGATCTGCGTGCGGGTCTGCACGCGCAGCTTGGCGTCCAGGTTGGACAGCGGCTCGTCCATGCAGAACACCTGCGGCCGGCGGACGATCGCGCGGCCCATGGCCACCCGCTGGCGCTGGCCACCGGACAGCTTGGCCGGCTTGCGCTCCAAGTAGGGCTCGAGGTCGAGCAGCTTGGCCGCCTCGCGGATGCGCTCGTTGCGCTCGGCCTTCGGCACCTTCTTGATCTTGAGGTGGAAGCCGATGTTGTCGGCGACCGTCATGTGCGGGTAGAGCGCGTAGTTCTGGAACACCATGGCGATGTCCCGGTCCTTGGGCGGCAGGTTGGTCACGTCCCGGTCGCCGATCCACACGGTGCCGTTGTCGACGCCCTCGAGGCCGGCGAGCATGCGCAGCGTCGTCGACTTTCCGCAGCCCGACGGGCCGACCAGGACGAGGAACTCGCCGTCCTGGACTTCGAGATCGAGGTTGTCGACGGCCGGCGTCGGGTTGCCGGAGTAGAAGCGGGTCGCGCCCTCGAAGGTCACGGTCGCCATGGTCTAGTCCTCCTACCGTTGGGGCGCTGCGGCCCGCACTCTGCCGACAATCTAGAGCACATGCTGGACCAACACCACGATCGTGCTCAGATCATTACCGGTTGCGCCAGCGCGGCCCGCAGCGCGGCGAGGATCTCGTCGGCCTCGCCCTCCGCGGTGAACCCGGCCGCGAGCCGGTGCCCGCCGCCGCCCAGCCGGGTGGCCGCCGCGCACACGTCGACCTTGGCGACCGCCCGCAGCGACCCCGACCAGCGGCCCGGCGCGGTCTCCTTGAGCACGGCGGCGACCTCGGCCTCCTTCGTGGTGCGCAGCAGATCGACCACGCTCTCCACCTCCTCGAGGCCCACGCCGTCCATATCGGACAGCCGGACCACGGTGTGCACCAGGCCGAGCCCGCCGGCCGCGTCCGGCTCGAGCCGGGCCCGGTCGAGCACCGCGGCGAGCATCCGGAACCAGGCGAACGGATGGCAGTCGGCCAGCTCCCTGGCCACGGCCTCGGCGTCCACGCCGGCCTCGATCAGCCTGGCCGCCATGTGATGGGTGGCCGGCCGGGCCCGGCGGAACTGGCTGGTGTCCATCATCAGCCCGGCGTACAGGCACCGGGCGATCGGCGCGTCCAGCGCCACCGGGATCTCGTCGAGCAACCGGAGGACGAGCACGGCCGTCGCCTCGGCCCGGTCGTCGATCAGATGGTGGGTGCCGAACCGGGTGTTGGACGCGTGGTGATCGACCACGAGGACGCTGCCGCCGGCCGCGATCGTGGCCCGGACACGCTCGCCGAGCGGACCGAGCCGGGTGAGGCTGCCGGTGTCCAGGGCCACCAGGAGCCGCGGGACGGCCGGCAGCTCGCCGGCCGGCACCACCAGGCCCTCCTGGTCGAGCCCGCGCAGCGTCTCGGGGATCTCGTCGGGCCAGGCGAACGAGACCCTGCTCGCGGCGCCGCGCCGGCGCAGTGCCATGCCAAGGGCCAGGGCGCTGCCCAGCGCGTCGGCGTCGGGGTTGACGTGGGCCAGAAGCGTGACGTCGTCGGCGGCGCGCAGCAGCTCGGCCGCGGCGGCCAGATCATCGTGGGGCACCTGTCAAGCCTGGCATTCAGGGCATGGACGCGCCGATGAAGCGCAGGACGTCGGGCAGGATCCGGCGCCAGTACGCGGCGTCGTGGTCGCCGGCCGCCAGCGCGGCGACCTTCGGCTTCGCCTTGTCGATGAGCTGCCGGTTCGCGGCGATGAACGGGTCACCGGTCCCGCACCAGACCCCCAGCGGCACCTGGGCGATCTCCTGGACGTGCCGCAGCGGATCAGTGGCCTGCCACTGCGCCTCACCGGCGAACGCGTTGCGCAGCCTGGCATCCGGCCAGTTGGTGAACAGCGCGGCGCTGACCGCGGCGACCGCAGTCAGGCCGGGGTTGCGGGCGTAGTTGAGCGCGCCGTAGCCGCCCATCGAGATGCCCAGCGCCGCGCTCGGCGCGCTGGCGAAGCCGCGGTTGGCCAGCCACTGCGGCAGGTCCTCCAGCAGCATCCGCTGCGGGTCGTCCTTGGGATCCTTGGCCACCCAGTAGGTGTCTCCGCCGTCCACCGCGGCCACCGCGAATGGCCGCACGCCGGCCGCCACCACCTGGTCGAGCAGCTCGGGAACGCCCAGATCGAGGAACATCCGGGCGCCGGAGCTGCGGCCGTGCAACGCGACGCACACCGGCAGCAGCCCGCCCACCCCGGCCGGCCTGATCGTGATCAGCTCGACGGACCCGCCCCGTGCCGGCGAGTGCACCTGCTCGGCCGACACCGTCTCCGCCGGCGCCGCAGGCGGGCTGGTGAGCACCTCGCCGGACAGCACCCGATCGGGCGAGTTCCCGCTGGCATTCGTGGCCGGCGCCCCGCACGCGTCGACGCCCGCGATCCCGACCCCCAGGCCGCCGAGCAGGAATCCGCGGCGGGAAACCCGGCCATTTCGAGACTTCGTCGATCCCGCAGAGATCGTCATCACCACCAGCACGGCACCGCCGGACAGGTCACGAGAAGGTTACCGAAGCCCGTCCGGGCGCGGACGCGAACGCCCCAACTCCGTCCGGGGTTGCGAGTTTTCTGACACAACCGAGCAGGTGGGAGCGATACACGGCGCGTGACGGCCGCCGTATGTCCGAACAAGACAGCGGTCGTCCCGCTGTGGAGGCACATTATGAACCGTTCGATCCGTTTTACCGCACGGCGTGCGTTGCCGGTCGTGATCGGCCTGGTGGCGGCGCTGTGTGCGGCGCCGGGGTTGCCGGCGGCGATCGCCGACGGCGCTTCGGCGAGCTACGTCGTGCTGTACCGCGAGGGGGCCTCGACCGCGCAGGCGCAGGGCACGATCGCCGCGGCGGGGGGCACCATCGTGGCCAACTATTCGCAGATCGGGGTGGTGATCGCCAGGTCGGACCGCGCCGGGTTCGCCGCCGCGCTGCGCGGCAACGGAAACGTCGAGGGCGTCGCCTCGACGAGCCGGTTCGCGACCCGGGTCGCGGACACCGGGTCCGGCGGCGCGGCGCCGGCGATCAACCCGGCCGCGTGGGGCGACAGCCTGTCCGGCCAGCAGTGGGACATGCGGCAGATCCATGTTCCGGAGGCGCATGCGATCAACCAGGGCAGCCGGTCGGTGCTGGCGGCCAGCATCGACACCGGGCTCGACTTCACCCACCCGGACCTCGCCCCCAACTACGACGCCTCGAACAGCGCCGACTGCACCAGCGGAGCGGCCCAGCCGCTCGCCGTCGGCAACGACCTCAGCGGCCACGGCACCCACGTCTCGGGCACCATCGCCGCGGCGGCCAACGGCACCGGCGTGGTCGGGGTGGCGCCGAACGTGCGGCTCGCCGGGATCCGCGCGGGCAACGCCGACGGCTTCTTCTTCCCCGAGGCCGTGGTCTGCGCGTTCATGTGGGCCGGCACCCACGGCGTCGACGTCACAAGCAACAGCTACTTCGCCGACCCGTGGCTGTTCAACTGCCGCAACGACGCCGAGCAGCGGGCCATCTGGAAGGCCGAGCGGCGCGCCATCCGGTTCGCCCAGTCCAACGGCGTGCTGGTGATCGCGTCCGAGGGCAACGAGAGCACCGACCTTTCGCACCCACGGGTCGACGTGATCAGCCCGGACTTCCCGCCCGGCAGCGAGGTGGAGCGCGAGGTCACCAACGCCTGCGCGGTGGTCCCGGTCGAGGTTCCCGGCGTCGTCGGGGTGACCGCGACGGGCAACCTGCGGCTCAAGTCGTTCTACTCGTCCTACGGCATCTCGACCGCCGACGTGGCCGCGCCGGGTGGCGACTCGATCCTGCAGGTGACCGCGGCCGCGCCGAACGGGCGGGTGCTGTCCACCTTCTCATCGGTCGGCACGATCTGCCCGCCGGCGCGGACGGTGGTCGAGAACGGGGCGAAGTACTGCTACCTGCAGGGCACCTCGATGGCCGGCCCGCACGCGACCGGGGTGGCGGCGCTGATCCTCAGCAGCCACGCCAACCTGACCGCGGGCGCGCTCGCCGCCCGGCTCCAGCGGGACACCAACCCGCTGCCCTGCCCGGACACGTCGATCTACGACCCGTTCCCGCAGAGCGACGGCTCGCCGCAGAGCTGCCAGGGCGGCACCGCCCACAACAGCTTCTACGGCGCCGGTGAGGTCGACGCCCTGAAGGCCGTCGGCTGACCAAGGGCCGCCGTGCGGGACTCCCTGAGGGCGTCAGACGCTCTCCGGGAGTCCCGCACGGCATAGGGTGTCCGGAACCGATCCGCGGGGAGGGCCGTGCCGTTCTTCGTGCTGCGACTGCTCACCCGGCTCACGACGTTGAGCTGGGCGACCCCGGTCGCGGTGATCGTGTTCGTGTTCGCGACGAGCTGGCCGCTGATGGCGCTCGTCGAGCCGGCCGGCAGCGCGCTGGTCCGGCCGGCGAACTACTGGTGGTACTTCGTGGTCACCGCCGCCACGGTCGGCTACGGCGACTTCTTCCCGGAGACGGGTTGGGGCCACGTGGTGGGCGCGTACGTCATCGTGGGCGGCATCGCGACCCTGACGACCGTGTTCACCAAGCTGGCCGGGGCACTGGAGCGGGCGAAGGGACGGCGCATGCAAGGGGCGATCTCGGTGGCCGGGTCGGGCCACACCGTGCTGCTGGGCTACGTCGCCGGCCGCACGGAGCGCATCGTGAGCCAGCTGCTCGCCGAGAACCCCGGGCGGCTGGTGCTGTGCGGGTGGGACGAGACGGTGTCGGCGCATCCCATGCCCGAGCAGGTCGTCGACTTCGTCCGCGGCGACCTGACCGCGGAGGAGACGCTGCGCCGCGCCGGCGTGCCCACCGCGGCCGCGGTGCTCGTCGACGGGCGCGACGACAACGAGTCGCTGGCGATCACCGTGACCGTGCACCACCTCAACCCGACGGTGCACATTGTGGTCTCGCTGCGCGACCTGGACCGCGCCGTGCTGCTGCATCGGATCAACGCCGGCATCCGCTGCGTGCAGTGGCACACCCCGCGGATGATCACCGAGGAGCTGACCTCACCCGGCATCGCCGACGTCTACACCGAATTGATGACCGAAGGCGGCGTCAACACCTACTCGGCGCGGCTTCCCGAATCCCTCGGCCCGATCCTCGTCGAGCGGTGCCAGACCGCGCTCGGCCGCCGCCACGGCGCCACCGTGCTCGCCGCCCGCACCAACGGCCAACTCCTGGTCAACCCGGACTGGCACATCCAGCTTCCCGCCGGCGCCGTTCTTTACTACGTCAGCGCGCAACGGCTCACGCCGGACCAGATCTCCCAGGCCCTGACCGGTCCGCCACCCCGGAAATGATCGGAAACGCGACCGGCGACCGATTCCAGGAGTGGGAAAGACGTCGGACACGAAGTATGGTCTAGACGAGGGTGTCGGTGGCCCACATGGCGAGGGGGTGCGGTGGACGACTCCGCTGTCGAGCCGGAAAGCGACCTGGTCGATCTCACCGGTCGGTCGCTGGACGAGCTTCCCTCGCTGGGCGACGCGCCGCTGGCCCACTCGATCCGGCGAATACTCAGGGAAAGCAAGGATACGAGCTCGACCGTGGTCTCCGGTCATGACTCGAGCATCTGATCCAGGATCTGTGCCGATTGCCGAATATGTGCTGAAGGTGGCCAGCCGGTGCAACCTCGCCTGTGACTACTGCTACGTGTACACGATGGCGGACCAGAGTTGGCGGTCCCGCCCGGTGGTCATCTCCGCGGAGACCGTGCGGGCGGTGGCCGGGCGGATCGGGGAACACGCCGCCGCGCACCGGCAGGTCACCACGAAGGTCGTGCTGCACGGCGGGGAACCGTTGCTCGCCGGCCGGGACCTGCTCGACCAGGTGGCGACGGCGATTCGGCGGGAATTGCCGAATACCACGGTCCTGGATCTGCGGATACAAACAAATGGCGTTCTCCTGGACGCCTCGTTCCTGGAAATGTTTGCCCGGCACGGAATTCGGGTGGGGGTCAGCCTCGACGGCACCCCGGCGCAGCACGACCGGCACCGAATCGGGCCCGCCGGTCGGGACAGCTACACCGACACCGTGCGGGCGATCCGACTGCTCCGTCGGCCGGAGCACCGGGACCGCTATGCCGGCCTGCTCTGCGTGATCGACGTCGAGCACGAGCCCGTCGAGACGTACGAGGCACTGCTGGAGTTCGACCCTCCGGCGGTGGATTTCCTGCTCCCGCACGGGAACTGGTCGGCGCCGCCGCCCGGACGGGCGCCCGGCGACCCAGGCACGCCGTATGCGGACTGGCTGATCGCGGTGTTCGACCGGTGGTACGGGGCGCCGCGCCAGGAGACCACCGTCCGGCTGTTCGCGGAGCTGGTCAACCTGCTGCTCGGCGGCCGCAGCCGGACCGAGCAGATCGGCGCCGGGCCGGTCGGCTACCTCGTCATCGACACCGACGGCTCCTACCAGCAGGACGACTCGTTGAAGTCCACGCGGCCCGGCGAGCCCGAGACCGGCATGAACGTGTTCGAGCACACCGTAGACGAGGTGCTGCGCCACCCGGACGTGCGCGCCAGGCAACTCGGCAGCGCGGCGCTCGCCGACGAGTGCCGACGCTGCGCCCTCGTGCGGGTGTGCGGCGGCGGCAGCTATCCGCACCGCTTCCGCGCCGGCCACGGCTTCCGCAACCCCTCGGTGTACTGCCCGGACCTGCAACGGCTCATCCGGCACGTGGCTCGCCGGGTCCGGGCGGACCTGCTCGCCGGGGTGGCCCGTTGACCGCAACCCACGTGCTGCCGCCGGGCCTCGTCTCGTCCATCGGCGGCGCCGGCGACCGGTCGGAGATCGACGTGCTGTGGGCCGGTCAGGTGAGCAAGCGACTGGTTCAGCTGCGCGCCATTCTCGATCTGGTGCAACAGCGGGCGCCCGACGCCGGCGAGGTCGCCGGGATACGGCACAGCTTCGCGGCGCTCGCCGCCGTGCAGCGGCGGGATCCCGGCGCGGTCAGCCGCCTGCTGTCCGGGCCGCAGGTCGGCGCCTGGGCGGCGGACTGCCTGCGCCGGCTCGCGCGGCCGGCGTCGGCGTCGGCCACGCCGCTGTGGGTGCACCTGGCACACCTGGGATCCGTCGCCGCGGCGGCCGCCGTACAGTCCGATGTGGACATCGAGGTCCTGGTGCCGGTGCGCGCCGGGGTCGTGGCGCTGCCGGCGCTCGGTTGCGCGGTGGTGGAACGGCCGGAGCCGTGGGCGCTGGCCACCTGCGGGCCGGGCCGTCCGATACTGCTGGACGGCGCGCCACCCCGGGACTGGCAACCGGTCCGGGTCCTTCCGGCCCCGATGCCGGTCATGCTCGACGAGACCGACCCGTACTGGCGCTGCTTCGGCCTGCCGGTCCGGGAACGCGTGCCGGACGCGGAAGTCGAGCTGTGGCGGCGGCAGCTCGAAGCCGCGTGGGCGATCCTGGCCGAACGGCACCCGAGCTGGCTGACCACCGTGGCCGCGTCGGTTCGATGCCTGGTGCCGCTGGACCGGGGCGGCCGGTTCGGCGGCCTGAGCGCCAGTTCGGCCAACGCTCCGGGAGCGGTGGCGCTCAGCGAGCCGAGCAGTCCGGACCGGCTTACCGCGACGCTGGTGCACGAGGTCCAACATTTCCGGCTCTACGCGCTGCACGACCTCGTGCCGCTGTACCGGACCTCGGCCGGAGACCTGTGGTATTCGCCGTGGCGCAAGGATCCCAGGAGTCCATCGGGCCTCCTCCAGGCGACCGCCGCCTTCCTCGGTGTCGCGGACTTCTGGAGCCGGGAGTGGCCGACGGCCGGGCGCGGCGCGGAGCTGACGTACGCCAGGACCGTGCGCCAGCTGCGGATCGGGCACCGGATACTCGCCGGCTGCCCGGAGCTCACCCGGACCGGCACCGCGCTGGTCGCCGCCCTGGGCGTGGCGATCGACCGGCTCCCGGATGCCGGGCTGGCCGACGATGTCCGCCGCATCGCCGCGGATCTGACCGCGCAGCACCGCGCGCTGTGGCGGCTGCGGCACGTGGTACCGGAACCCGCCGAGGTCAGCGCCCTCGCCACGGAGTGGTTACGCGGCGAGCCGATCTCCCCGCCGCCCGCTCCGGTCGATCGCACCACGGTGACCGGAGCTCCCGGCGGGGACAGCCCGCTGCTCCGGCTCGCCACGGCATTGGTGGAGGATCCGGACTCCGTGGCGGCGCTCGCGGATGCCGGCGAGGTCGGGCTGCGTTACCCGGGCACGGATGCCACCGACCTGTCCCTGCTCACCGGTGACTACGCCGAGACGCAGGCCACCCGGCTGGCCCAGATCGCCGGCGGCGCGATGGCCGCGGAGGTCTGGGCGTCGCTGTCCGTTGCGCACGGCAGGCTGTGCGTCGATCCGTCGCTGTCCCCACTCGCCGCCCGGCCCGAGCTGGTAAGGGCGGCCTGGCCGGCGGTGGCCAACGGGGCCGGCGCCGTCCGGAACCCGCTGGCGGAGCTGGTGTCCCGCTACGTGGGCGGAACCTCCACATCGGACTCCATGCGGCGGTAGACACCCGCGTTGGTGGTCTCCGGGTGATCAAGGCCGAGCTGGACGCCGAGCTGATCAAGGGTCTGCCTGCGCAGCCGGTTGGCCTCGACGAGGTCGCCGAGCTTCTCGAGATCGAAGGCGAGGTTCGCCGCACAGGCCAGGGTGCTCGGGTGGTGCTCCCCACGGACCCGGCGCGAGCGCGCGAGGGTCTGCTCGCCGAGTGCCTTGGCGTCTTCCACCCGCCCCTCCGCGGCCAGCCCGTTGGCCTTGGTGTTGGCGGCGCAGAGCGTGAACGGATGATCCTCGCCGAGCGAGGCGACCAGCCCGGTCAGCGCCTGATCATTGAGCGCGTTCGCATCACGGCGCCGGTCGAGCAGACGCAGCACGATCGCCACGTTGATCTGGCAGCCCAAGGTGAACACGTGCGTTTCGCCCAGCACCTCGCGGTAGCCGGTCAGCGCGTTCTGGCCGTACTGCAACGCGGTCGCGATGTCGCCGGTCACCCGGTGGGCGTTGCTCAAGGTCACCATGGCCGACAGGGTGTGCTCGTGGTGGTCTCCGAACTTGCGCCGGCAGGAGTCGTAGAGCGCCTTGGACTGCTCGAGCGCCTCGAGGTAGTGACCGGCCATGCGCAGCAGAATTGCCAGATTGCGCTTGGCCAGCAAAAGATCCCGGTGGTTCGGCGGTAGTTTCTGTTCGTAGATCGGCATCTTCTCCCTGGCGAGCGCGAGACCGCGTTGGTACTGCCCGAGCGCGTAGAGGTCGCGAATCAGCATGTTGTACGAGAACAGCGTCTTGGGGTGGTCGGCTCCGTAGATGTCCTTGCGTAGCTCGATGTTCTGCTCGTCGAGCTCGGCGGCCTTCCGGGAGTCACCGAGAATCCGGAAGTCGACGGCCAGGTTGCTCAATGCCCGCAACGTGGCCGGATCGCGCTCGCCGAGCACCGCGCGGTGCCGCTCGAGGTTGTGCTCGTCGAGC
This sequence comes from Actinophytocola sp., assembly GCF_035942955.1. Classification (GTDB taxonomy): domain Bacteria; phylum Actinomycetota; class Actinomycetes; order Mycobacteriales; family Pseudonocardiaceae; genus DASYTH01. The sequence goes on from NZ_DASZCQ010000059.1 coordinate 10,123, forward strand.
CGGAAGGCCTCGCGGAGCTCGCCGGCCAGCCGGAAGTCCGCCGCCAGGGTGTTCGCCGTGGCCAGGCTGTGCTCATGATCGGGGCCGAGGGTTCGGATCATCCGGTCCAGCGTGTCCTGGATCAGGTCACGGGCTTCCCGATACCTGCCGAGCATGCGCGTGGATATGCCCAGTTGCCGCGCCGCCAACAGGGTCAGCTCATCGTCGGGTCCGCAGCTGGCCCGCCACGAGTCGACCGTGGCCCGGCCGAGATCCCGGCTGGTCGTGTAGTCGCCGATCGCCCAGTGGTAGCGAATCTGGTCGAGCACGACCCGGCGGACGTCGGGGTCCAGCGAGAGGATCATGCCGGCCGGCACCACGTGCGGCGCGATCTGGGCGTGCTGCGTCCACGTGCTCGGATCGTCGGGCTCCCCCGGGTTGGCGGTGGCCAGCACCGCGTGCGCGGTCTGCTGGACGGCGGCCCGCTCCTCGGGCGGGATGCTGTCCCGCAGCACGGCGCGGATCAGGCTGTGCACCCGGATGAAGTCACGGCTCACATCGAGCTGCACCAAGGCATTGCGCCCGAGATCGCGCACGGCCCGCCGGAGCAGGAGGTCGTCGCGCAGCTCGGCGACCGGCTGGGCGTGCCGTCCCCTGATCAGCATCGGGATCGCGATCGGATGCGAGCTGATGAAGGCGCACAGCTGCAGCAGATACGCAGCGGCCGGCGAGGCCGCCTTGATGCTGTCGTACGCGAGTCCGAGCGCCGCGGCCACGGTGCGCGGGTAGTTGGTCGGGGTGCCCTCGTCCAGGATGATGCGCGGGCTGCTCGCCAGCGCGCGCAGGTAGTCGGCCAGCGGCATGCCGGTCTGCTCATGCACGGCGACCGCCTGCTCCAACGCGAGGGGTAGGTGGCCCAGCTGCTCGGCCAGCGCCAGCGCCGATTCGTCGGTCAGGCCCGACCAACGCTCACGGAGCAGTGCGACGCTCTCCTCCGGAGTGAACACGTCGATCTCCATGGCGTTGGGTAGGCCGGCCCAGCTCCGGCTGCGCGAGGTCACAAGCACGTGCCCGGGACCACTTGGCAGGTACCGCTGGACGGTCGCCGGTTCGGGAGCGTTGTCGTAGATCAGCAACCAGTTCTCGTGGGGATTTCCCAGCCGCAACGCATCGAGCACGCGGTCGACCGTCTCGTCGACGTCCTCGCTCTCGGCCTGCCCGAGGCGGCGCGCGAGCGAGACCAGCGAACGTCGGATCGACGGCTCGTCGTCCGCCTGGATCCACCACACGAGCTCGTAGTCGAACTGGTGGCGGTAGGCGAACTCCACGGCGACCTGGCTCTTGCCGATCCCGCCGAGACCGTGCAGCGGCTGCGGGACCAGCGCCGACTGGGCATGTTGCCGCAGCGCATGGTGGAGATGGTCGAGAACGTCCTCCCGACCGGTGAAGTGGCTGTTTCGCGGCGGCACGCCACCCCACACCTTTGGCGGGACACGCTGAACGCGGGTGAACGGGTCGAGCCTTGCAACTGGCGACCTCACGTCGCCTCCAGCGATGTCGTCGTCATCGGTCTCGGGACCTTCTCCTTGCTCGTCGATCGGTTGGTCCGGCGTGCGCTGCGGGGCCGCCCGAAGCTCTTGGCACAGCTCGCGAACACGCGCGGTGAGGCCCGACCGAAGCGCCAGGTCGTCGATCAGGCGATGAAGCTCCACAACCGTGTAGCCCTCGAGGTGATGCCCTATCACCTCGAGGAAACTGAGCAGGGGAAACGTATCCGGCTGAGTGCGCAGCCGGTGGTACACGTCGATCGCCGAGCCGGGATCCGCCGGCGTGAGCGTGGTGTGCGAGCGGAACGCATCATGGTGCAGGACCGCCGCGGTGATGTCGTCGGGTATGGGCGCCAGGAGCGAGTGCACCCGCTCGTCGAGCTCCCGCGTCACCGGCTCCGGCGAGGGCGGGAATAGCTCTCGTACCAATTGTTCGAGCCGGCGCCATTGGGGCGATTCGTCCCCGACGAACTTCAAGACGTTCACCAACTCGGGCATGGCGCCGAGCTGGATACACGCGTCCACTATCGTCCAGTTGTCGTCGGAACCGAGCTCTTTTGGGTCGAAGGCGGAACCGTACTCGTCATGCAATTGCTCGAGAACGCGTTGGCGTCGATATGTGTCGGCAAGAATCGGCACCGCGTTGACCGCATCCATCAGCCGCGTCTTGTCGCGTATGGACAGCCCGCGCCGGGGAGCCACCGACTCCCGTGGTTCCGCCTCACGCGCCACCGCTCACCTCGCTCATCGCGCGGCGCAGCCTACCGACACCGAGCGCGGCCCCCTGCTTCGCGGGTAGTTGTGTCGCTCGCTCACTCCGTCGCGTTACGCCACTCGGGTCACTGTAGCGCCGGATGAGCCAAATCCGCTGGAGAACCGATCACTCTCTCGGGCGTACCAAGACACGGGGCGTACCAAGGCACAGGTAGCCGTGGTAGGTCACTCCTTTGATCGTGGCGCGCATCTGCCGAAAACGCCGCGGCTCCAGACCGTGCACCCGCGTGGCCACAACCTCCTCAAACAGTTTCCGGGAGATCACAAGCACCAGGTCGTGCCCCGGTTCGGCGGCCAGAGCGGCCTTCGTCGCCCGCGCGTCCAGCAGCCGGCTGGCCACGATCGGCGCCGAGCCGACCGGCCCGAACTCGCCACCCGCGGACAGCGGTTCGTAGTGCATCGCCACCCGAAGGCGCAGCCGGGGATACCGAACGGAATGCGAACGCAGCGCCCGCTCGAGCAGGTGTGGAAACTGCGCGACGACCCAGGCGACGTCGGTGTTGCCCGGGAGGATGGCCATTTCTCCGTCCCCGCGCGGCTGGCGGTACCACGTGTCGCGAGAAACGCCCGTCCCCCGCGGCGGCCCGGTCCAGCACCCGGCTGAGCCGCGTCTGGGCCATTCGTTGGTCGAGAACGCCGAGCTTGCTGAAACCCTCGAGGTCGACGGCCACAACGAGCCCGTACAGGAGGTCACCAGCTCTCAGGAAGGCGCCATGCGTCCCCACAACGCCTCCAGCGATGTCGTCGTCATCGGTCTCGGGACCTTCTCCTTGCTCGTCGGTCGGTTGTTTCGGCGTGGTCGGCGGACCGGCTGGAGCGATCGGCACGGCGCGCCGTGCGCGGTCCGACCGGTCGAAGCGCCCCGTCGGGGATCGGGCGCTGGACTGAAGAACCGCATGGCCCTCAAGGTGATGCCGATCACCTCGGCATGACGCGGAACCACCGGCGCCGACGAACTTCACCGACGCTCACCAATTCGGGCATGGCGACCAGCTGGATGCACATGTCGACTATCGTCCGGTTGCCGTCCGAACCGAGTTCATTCGAGGCGACGGCGGAACCGTATCCGTCGTGCAATTGCTCGAGAACACGCTGGCGCCGATATGTGTTGGCAAGAACCGGCGCCGCGTTGACCGTGTCCATCAGCGGCGCAGCCTACCGACACCCGACCGCGTTCCCAGCGTCGCAGGTGGTTCGCTCACCTACTCCGCCACTCGGGTCACTGTAGCGCTGGATGAGCCAGATCCTCCCGAGCAGCCATCACCCATTTGGGCGTACCAAGACACAGGTAGCCCCGATAGGTCACCCCTTTGATCGTCGCCCTCATCCGCCGAAATCGTCGCGGCTCCAGACCGTGGAACCGCGTGGTAACGACCTCGTCATACAGCTTCTCCGAGATCACGAGCACCAGGTCGTGCGCCGGGTCGGCGGCCAGCGCGGCCTTCGTTGCCCGCGCGTCGAGCAGCCGGCACGCCACGATCGGCGCCGAGCCGACCGGACCGAACTCGCCGGCCGACAGCGGCTCGTAATGCATCGCCACCCGCAGGCGCAGCCTGGGATGCCGCACGGAGTCCGAACGCAGCTCCCGCAGGGCCTGCTCGAGCAGGTGCGGAAACTGCGCCACGACCAACGCAACGTCGGTGTCGCCCGGGAGAATGGCCAGTTCCCCGTCGCCGCGCGGCTGGCGGTACCAACCCGCGCGGGACAGCCCGGCCCCGGTGGCGGCCCGTTCCAACACCTGGCCGAGCCGCGTCTGGGCCATTCGTTGGTCGAGAACACCGAGCTTGCTGAAACCCTCGAGGTCGACGGCCACGACGAGCCCGTACCGGAGCTCACCATTTCTCGGCAAGGAGCCACCCGCACCCATGTGGACAATTCTCCCGAGAGCCGGCCCGGCCGAGCCAACTATGGACTGTGCCGGACAATAACTGACGTACTTTGGTGTCAGCCGTTGTCGTGACCTGGGTTGCCTGACATGATTTGACGGTATCTGACATGCCGCGCATCTGGACGTGAAGCATGGCGCAGGGGGTCCCACGACCGGACGGCCTGCCGCCGGGCCCGCTTCGCGATCTCGTTCACGCTCTGCATGATCTCTATCGGGATGCCGGCATGCCGAGCATGCGAACGATCAGCAATGCGATTCGGCGACGGAATGACCTGCCTGACACCGTTAGCCACGAGACCGTCAGCCAGATGTTACGCGGCGAAAGCGTACCGGGCTGGGCCAAGTTCGAATGCGTGGTTCGCCACCTCGCCGGCGTCGCCGTGCACCGGCCGAACGTTTCCGGCGAGGTCACAAGGTTTCACCAGCTCTGGCTCGCCACCGTCGCCAATGCGGCGACAACCACCGCACCGGCTCCCGCCCCGGCGACAACCGTGCCGTCCGGCGCGGTCGCCACGACCGTGGCGCCGGTCGCCGTGCACGTCGGCGAGGTGCCGCCGCGCAATATCCGGTTCATCGGTCGGGAACACCTGGTCCGCACCATTCACGAAATTCTCCGGACCGGTGTACCCCTTCTGACCCTCACCGGCATCGGGGGCGTGGGGAAAACCCAGCTCGCAATCGAGTACGTCCACCGTTTCCGTGACCACTACGATCTCGTCTGGTGGATACCGTCCGAGTACCCGTCACAGCTTCGGGCGTCGATCGCCGAGCTCGGCGCCCGGTTGAAGCTGCCAGGCAGCGAGGACATGCAGCATCCGCCGGCACAGGTGATGGACGCGCTGGGGCACAGCGCATTGCGCTGGCTGCTGGTATTCGACGACGTCGAGTCGCTGGACTCATTACCGCCGCTGCCCGTGCCGAAGGCGGGCCATGTTCTTGCCACCTCCCGGGATCCTGACTGGGAGCAACATGGCTCACAGCTTGAGATCGGAGTGTTCGAGCGCGGCGAGAGCATTCGCCTGTTGCGCGACCGCGCCAACCTCGAGGAGGCCGATGCGGACCGGATCGCCGAGCGCCTGGGCGATCTGCCCCTCGCCGTGGAGCAGGTGGCGTGGCATCTCGCCACCGGCGTCCAGGTCGCGACCTATCTCGACGATCTTGACCAGCAGATGCACGCGATCCTGTCGGATGACCGGAACAAGGTGGCGCATTACCCGGCAACGGTGCCCGGGTTCCTCAACGTGGCCTTCAGCCGGCTTGCCGACGCGGCCCCTGCCGCGGCGCAACTGCTGGAGCTCTTCGCGTGGCTGAGCGCGGAACCGCTGTCGCTGGCCCTGCTGCGCAGTGGGAGGCATGGCGCGGTGACATCACCGTTGCGGGAGACACTCCGGCACGCTCCGACACTGAACTCGGCGGTGCGAGACCTGCGCCGGTATGGCCTGGCCACGGTGGTCGAGGCCGACCCGGACGGCAACCCGATGCGCATCCAGGTGCACAGGGTCTTTCAAGGTGTACTGAAGCTATGGCTCGGCAAGACCCGGTTGGACCGTGGCCGAGCAAACGTGCACGCGATTCTCGCCGCCGCGAACCCGGCTGAACCGGACGCACCCCGATTCTGGGGCCACTACGCCGAAGTCGGGCCACATGTCACCGCCGCGGATCTGATCACCGCCGAGGACTTCGAGGTCCGGCGGGTCGCCCTGGATCAGGCACGCTACCTGTATCGGGTCGGCCACTACGCCGAGAGCCGGGCGCTGGCGGAGCGGTTGGTGGCCGCGACAATGCGCGACGGCTCGTCGGAGCCCGATCACCACTTCTATGTCCTTGCCCGGTACCACCTGGCCAATGCCCTGCGGACCTTGGGTGACTACACCGCCGCGCGGCAGGCGACGCTTGAGGGGCTGACATACCTGGAGAATCACCCGGAGTTCGGTCCGCAGGTCGAATACATCGCCCACCTGGAGCGGAGCCGAGCGGTCGACCTGAGGATCTCCGGGGCTTATGCCAACGCCTTGACCGTCGACGAGGCCAGCTATGGGCGGCAACGCCGCGAGGATGCCGATGACCAGGACAAGCTCCGTGTGCTGCGCAACAACATCGCCGTGAGCCTGCGGCTGCTCGGCAGGTTCGCTGACGCGTACGACATCGATACCGAAATCGCCCGGCAGTGGGCGGATACGCACGGAGCACGGGATCCGCGCACGCTGCTCGCCAGGAGCAACCTTGCTCGGGACATGTTCGGGCTTGGCCGGTACGCCGACGCGCTCAGCGAGGTGCGGGCGGTATTACCCGCGTACCGCGCGGTGGTCGGCGCGAAGCATCACGGCGTGCTCCTGGCGGTCCGAACCGAGGTGATGGCGCTGCGGAAGTTGGGGGAACTGGAGAACGCTCTACGACTCGCCGAGGAGAACCGGCGCGACTTCGAGACCTGGTTCGGGCCGAGTCATGAGTACACGCTCGCCGCCGGGATCTCGTTGGTGAATGCGCGGCTCGCGGTGGGGGATCTCGGGACGGCGAGCGTGGAGATGCCGGAGCTGCTCGGCGGCTGCGAGCGGTTGTTCGGGGCGGACCATCCGATGACGCTGGCCGTCCTGGTCAACTCGGCATCGGTCTCGCGCGCGCTCGGCGACCTGCACGGTGCGCGTCGGCGCGACGAGCAGGCGGCGGCCGAGCTGAGCCGCGTGCTCGGTGACGACCATCCCTACACGCTGTGCGCCCACCACAATCTCGCGGTGGACCTGGCTCGGCTCGGGGACGTGCGCCGGGCGGTGGACGTGGCCGAGGCGGTCCTCGCCAGGTCCCGGGCCACGCGCGGCCCGACCCATCCCGACACGCTCGCCTGCGCGGTCAACATCACCCTGGCCCGGGGAGAACGGGTGGATCACACGTCGCCACCCGCGCCCGCGGGTGATGCTCTCGAGGCGTGGTCGAACCTGCTCGGTGCGGCCCATCCCCAGGTGCTCGCCGCCCGGGCAGGCCGGTCGATCGAATGCGACATCGAGCCACCGCCGACCTAGGCGGCCTGGCGGACCGGCCGGATCTTGTCCAATGTGGACGTCGGGGATTCGTCAGCCTTCCGACGGCGAGCAGGGCTGCAGCACCGGGCCGAGGAGGCCGCCGACGAGATCTCCCACTCCGCACACCAGATCGCCGACCGGGTTGGACGGTGTGGTCGTGGGCGGTGGCTCGCTGGGCGGTGGAGCGGGATCGGTGACCGGAGGTGGGCTCGGTTGGGTGGGTGGCGGTGCCGGGTCGGTGCTCGGCGGCGGGATGGTGGGTGTGGTGCTCGGCGGCGTGGGTGTAGTGCTCGGCGGCGTGGGTGTGGTGCTCGGGGGCGTGGGTGTGGTGCTCGGCGGGGTCGGGGTGGTCGAGGTGGGTGGCGGGGTGGTGCCGGTCGGCGGGGTGAGGGTCGTGCTCGGCGGGACGTCGAGCACCGGGACCGTGAGGTCGGTGGCGTCGGGCACTGCGACGGCGCCGCCGGCGTAGGTGGCCATCCAGCGCAGCACCAGGTTGCGGTAGCTGGTGGAGTGGTTGTAGCTGAGGATGGCCTCGTCAAGTCCTTGCGGGGTACCGAGATCACGGTTGGCGGCGCACAGGTAGCGGGCCGCGGCGAGGCTGGCGTCGTAGACGTTGTGCGGGTCGGCGCGGTTGTCGCGGTTGCCGTCGGCGGCCCAGCGCCGCCAGGTGCCCGGGATGAACTGCATGGGGCCGACGGCGCGGTCCCACGTGGTGTCGCCGTCGAGCGTGCCGCCGTCGGTGTCGGGGATCGCGGCGAATCCGCGGCCGTCGAGCGCCGGGCCGAGGATGGGACGCACGGTGGTGCCGTGGCCGTCGACCCGCCCGCCCCTCGCGTGCCCGGTCTCGACCTTGCCGATCGCGGCGAGCAGCTCCAGCGGGAGGTGGCAGCCGGGCTGGGCGACGTTGATCGCGTCGCGGGCCCGCCGGTAGGCGTCGAGCACCGTGGCGGGGATGTCGCCGGTGAACACCGCCGGGATCACCGCGCCGGAATCGTCCAGGTCGGTCGTGGTGCCCGCCTCGACCGTGGCCGGCGCGGGCGGCACCGGAGCCTGGTCGGCCCGGTAGAACACGCGCGGCTCGGACCACCGGTGCTGCACCGCCCGCGGATCAGCACCGGCCATCCCGCCGGCGCCGGGCTGATCGGCCGGCGGCGGCACCGGCGCCGCCGCCGACGCGGCCAGCAGCACGACCCCGGCCGCGAGCAGACCGCTACCCGGTCCGATCGAGACCCGGTGCTTGCCGCCGCTGCCCGGCCTGGCCACCATGATCCATTCCAGGCCCGGCGCCGGCACCCCGAGATGGTGCCGCCCGACCCGCCGTCGTGCCCGACTTCTGCCCCCGCGCGAACTCTTCACGTCAATACCAGAGCACCAAAACCGGGCGATGATTCACCCGCGGAGCCGGTCATGTCCGTTCGGGCAACCAACCAATCCTGTTCGGGCATGCGGCGGTGGTACGCCGGGTCGCGGTGTGGTCCGCTGGCATCGTGGCCGCGCTTCCGCTGCGAGATCCGGCCGGCGACGCTCTGGTCGCCGTCCGGGTGGTTGCCGAGGATCAGCTGGTGGTACTGGCCGAGCACCTGCCCATGCCGGCGTCCCTGGTCGTGGTCACCCTCGCCGACACGGTGTTGGTGATGTTCAACGGGTGGCGCGGCCAATGGGAGCTTCCCGGCGGAATGCGCGAACCCGGCGAATCCGCCCGGCAGGCCGCGGTGCGAGAGTTGGCCGAGGAGACCGGCATCCGGACCGAGGACCTGGTCTTCGCCATGATCGTCGAGGTAGACCTGAAACGGCCGGAACGCCGGGAGTACACGGCCGTGTACCGCACCGACCTGAGCGTCGCCCCGCCCCTCACCGTCAACGACGAGGCGCTGGATTTTCGCTGGTGGAACCCGCGTTCCCGGTTGATCCCCGACCTGAACCCCATCGACGCCGAGATCGCCAGACGAGCGGTGGCGACGATTTCCGTGCCGAATCCGGCGACGCGCAATGACGCGGGCTCGGGGAGCGATGACTCAGTTGTTCGTGGTATCTGATACGGGTGCCGGTTCGTCGATGGTTGGCGGATCCGGGTATGGCCTGGTCCGGTGGGCGTGACAGGGTCTGGTATGCGCAGTGATGAGCGAGAGGTGCTGAGGGCCTGGTTGGGTGGGGACGCGCGGGCTCTTGACGTGCTGTCCGACCGGGAGCTGGCGGAGCTGCACGACGCGCTGGTGGCCGCCAAGAAGCGTCAGGCCCGCGCTCTGGCGGCGGCTTCGGAGGCGGCGCTGGCGCAGATGCCGGCGTCGCTGCGGGGCAGCATCGGCAAGCTCCTGGAGCGCTGATCGATGGGGCGCGACCTGGCCAGTGCGGCTGAGCTGGTCAAGCTGGCCGGGGCGTTGGGCACCACCCCGGAGCGGGTGACGTTCGCGGCGGCGCTGGATCGCGACGCCATCCGACAGCTTCGCCAGCGGGTGGTCGACGCGTTGTACGACGAGCACCGCGCGGTCTTCCAAAGGGTTGCCGCGATCACGGGTGTGCTGCCCACACCGCTGAACGTCAGGATCACGCTGCGCGCGTTCTCGCCGTTGCTGGCCGCGCGGGTGGCCGGCGAGATGCCTCCGGACCGGGCCGCCGAGCTGGCCAACCGGATGCCGGTGAGCTACCTGGCCGAGGGGTGCGTGCACCTGGATCCGCGCCGAGCGGGGCCCCTCATCAGTCGCATCGACCCGGAGCGGGTGCTGGCCGTCGTGCGGGAGTTGGTCCGCCGCGGCGAGTTCATCACGCTCGGTCGGCTGCTCGACGTGGCAAGCGAGCGCGTCGTCCGGGACGTGGCCGCGGTCGTCTGCGACGAGGCGCTGCTGCGGATCGGCCTCTACGCCGAGTCCGATGCCCGGCTGACCCGGGCCGTCGCCGTGTTGCCGGCCGAGCGGCTGCGCGGCATCGTGGCGTGCGCGTTGGCCGGACCATCCGATCTGCGCTCGGCCGGGCTGGCGCTCATCGGGCGGCTGGACGACGACCGGCTCCGCGGCCGGCTGGCCGACTACGCCGCCGAGGCCGACGACGAGACGCTGACCACCTTGCTGCGTACGGCCATCGACGACGGCGCGGTCGGCGAACTGCTGACCGCGGTGGCCGCCATGTCGCCACATGCCCAGCGCCGGGTCCTCGCGCTGCCCGCTCTGGCCGAACCGGACGTGCGCAGGCACCTGGCCAAGGCCGCCGCGACGCACCCCCTCCGGACCCGACTGGCGACACTGCTGGCCCCGGACGGCTCTTACTAAAACCAGTTCTTGAGTGAACGTGTGAAATCGCCCGGGTCGGGACTACCGAGGCTCGACCGATCGCTCCGCGTCCGAAGCTTTCCGCGCGAGCGCTTGACCATCGCCTAGACATTTCTCAACGCGGTCCAGGTCACGGGCGGCGGTGGGACGCGGCACGATGGGTCTTGTCGGTTGTGTGCAGACGTCCACGAGGATATGGGCGTGGCTATCGAACGGCTCGCGGCCGAGCGGGTCGCGGAGTTGCGCGCTGCCCGGCTGACGTACCCCGAGGTGGGCCGGACGGCCGGAACCATGCCGCAGGGCTACCGCAGCGTCAACCGCACCCGACGTCTCCCGGCCGGCACCGACTTCGACACGGTGACACACGACCTGCTCCACTGGCAGGCGCACCGGCGCGCCGGTCTTCGGGTGGCCGCGTCCGGTGACCGGGCCACGCCCGACGCCGTCGTCGAGCTGAGCATCGGAATCGGATGGCTGGCGGTTCGGGCGCCCTGCCGCGTCGTCTACGTCGTCGACGAGCCGAGGCGCCGAGGTTTCGCCTACGGCACGTTGCCCGGTCATCCCGAGTCCGGCGAGGAGTTGTTCCTACTCGAGCGGCACGACGACGGCTCCGTCACCTTCACGATCACCGCATTCTCCCGCCCGGCCAGCGCACTGGCCAAGCTCGCCGGCCCGCTCGGACGCCGAATCCAGGACGCTGTCACCGATCGCTACGTGCGTGCCCTCGGCGCGGGCGCTCGTGCTTGAATGCGTGGTAACGGAAGGGGCATCGGTGGCAACGTGGGCTCAGCTCGTGGCATTCATCCGGCAGGAGTACGAGATCATTGGCGATGAGCCTGATGAGATCAGGATTCTGCTCCGCTACCACACCGATGACGACGACAATCAGCCGGAGCGCACCCAGATGGTGGTGGTGGCGCGGGAGATCCTGGACCGGCGCGAGGACTGGGTGCAGATCGCCAGCCCGTTCGCCCGGGTCCATGAGGTGGATCTGCGCGCCGTGCTGGCGGAGGTCGGCCTGACGACCGTGGTCGGCGGGGTCGCCGTCATCGGCGAGTACGTCGTGCTCAGGCACTCGCTGCCGCTGACCAACCTGGATATCAACGAGTTCGTCGATCCCCTCCTGCTGGTGACCGGGTCCGCCGAACTGCTCGAGCAGAAATTCATCGGCCGCGACAACTTCTGACGCAAGCGGTGCGCAGCGGTGGGCCGCACCGCGGCGGCCGTTGGTGCTGGTCCCCGCCCCTCCGGCCGGGTGTGCCCAGTGACCGTGGCTGCCCGCGACAGGCGAGAGAGGACCGCGAGGGGCGGGTGGGTCGGCTCCTCAACGTTGGCAGCGGGGTTGGGTTAGGGGTATGAGGGTGCGAGGAAGGCGGCTAGCGTCCTGCGCCGGAAACCAGCGTGTCGCTCGGTGCTGGGCTATCCCCAGCCACGCACCGACCACTACCACCGGGCACGTGACGAAGACGGCCGATCCCCAAAAGGCCATGGGTCCGTGATGCGCTCGACCGCGAAATCAACGTGCTGTTGACGGTGAACGCCGCCACGATGAGCCACTCGGTTCGATCGCGCAGCATCCGGCCACTGAAGGTGGAAAGACGTCCGCCGACACCTCACCGGCCCAGGCGGCCGGTGGCGCCGACCGTCGGCGGGCGGGATCGTCCTGTTCAACATCGCCTCGGTGCCGATCATCCGATACCAAGGCTACAAGATCCCAACCCCTGGATGCTGCACAACCACGCCTCACGACAGACACCCGTGGAGAGCCCGTTGCGTCGAAAGGCGCACGGCGGGTTGGGCGAGAGGTCTGGGGGAAACGGACCGGAGAGCAATCCCGACACCGTGCCCCAGGCCGACTCAACTATGGCGAGGGTGGTGTTGGGCGTGTGTCAACGGCCTGGGGCACGGCGCGCAGTGACTCGGCCCTGCTGGGCGTGAGCTGTGACCTGGACGCGACGCCGACCAGGGATGTCCGTCGCCTCGTCCCCGGCTTACACGGCTGACGTGCCGGTCATGGAAGCGTCTTCCCGGCTGTTCGGAGCCGGGGTTGTCGTCTACGGCATTGCGGTGGTGACAATCTCGCGGACCAGTTCGAGCAGTTCGGCTCCGCGGTCTGGTTGTTGGGCGGCGAGGGTGAACAGGAAGCATCCTTGGCCGTCGGCGTCGGGTACGAAGGCTTGGGCTTGGGATCCTGAGCTGTCGGTGCGGTGCAGTATGAGCGCGGTCTGGCCGTAGCTGAGTGGGGCGAAGCGCAGTCCGGCGATGCCGGGTCCGCCATGGGCTTCGAGGTAGCTGAGCAGGTCGGTCGTGGTGTGTCTGTCAAGAGTGATCGGTACCTGGAATCCGGTCACTGACAGCAGCGCGGCGGGCCGGCCGGGTGGGGTGGCTAGGCCGAGCACCCAGATGCCGTGCTCGATGGCGCCGTCGATGACATCTGAGGCTGCTGATTCGTACTCAGCAAGGCGGGCCTGGCCGTGGTCTTGCGAGTTGGCGATTATGTTCACCATGGTCTGCTCGGCGGTGTCGACGTCGCAGATGGGGATTAGCTGTACCCACTCCGGCAATGGGAAATGGATCAGGGTGTTGGTCATTTGGTTCCTTCAATCTTCTCCAGTGCTTTCTTGGAGAAGTGATCGGCGGCCTCGCCTGCCGCCCCTGGAAGGTCTGGCAACTTGCCAGGGATGTTGAGCCAGTCCGGGGTGCCGTCGCCTCCGGCGGCCTTGTCCAGCAGTTCAGCGGCGTCGACGGCGGAGGACCCGGCGTGGCCGGCTCCTGCCAAGGCTTTGTCGATGGCGTCGCGTTTGGCCAGTTCCTCGGCCTGGATCTTGCCGAGGTTCTCGACCGCTTCCCGGACCGTCTTGGCGTCACTCGCCTCCCTGAGGGCCTGGATCGCCTTGGCGATCTGACCCCCTTCGATGGCCTCTTTGAGGCCCTTGCCAAGCGTCTTGCCAACCGTCTTGGGTTCGACGTCCTTGAGCACGTTGAGGACTCGCTTGGGTCCGCCCGCCTTCAGCGCCTTGAGTAGCTGCCTGGTGCCCGTGCTCGTCGGTCCGGCGAGCGACAGCGCACCGTCGGCGATGAGGCCGAGCGTGTTGGTGCCTTGCAAGGAGTGCACACCGGCGTCCTTGGCGTATAGCTTGGCTGCCGTGCCGGTCAGCCCGGACGCCACGGTCGCTCCGTATAGTGCCCCGGCGACGGCCAGGCCTGCGGGACCGCCGGCGAGTAGCCCGGCGACGAAGGCGGCTCGTCCGGTCCACACCGAGATCTCCCCGAGCACGCTGCCCACGGTGCCGACGACCTGATCCACCTTGCCGGTCGGCTCAAAGGTGTCACTGTTGGACGCCTCGGCGATCTTGATCGCGGTGGCCTCCGCCTGGGCAAGGTGCTTATCCTGCAGAGTTCGTGCTTGCTGTATCACCGCGTCGAGCTGGTCGTTGACCGACACCGCATGCACCGCTGCTCGGTCGAACGCGGCTTGCGCGCTCGCCCGGTTCGCTCCGCGCGCCGACTCCAGCGCTGTTTTCGCTTGGTTCAGCTCCGCGACGGCCTCGCGGAGTTGCTGCTTGAGCTCGAGGGCTAGCTTGTCGAGGATCTCTGTCTGCCGTTTGTTGTCGGCGAGTTGCCCAGTCCAGGCGACGAGGGCGTCGGCGACATAGCCCATGGACTGCGCGCCGCTGTTGAGCGCTCGGGGGATGTCGTCGAGGTTGTCGTGGAACTCGTCAGCGGCCGCTCCGTCCCAGCCGTCGCTGAGGTCGAGGTCTGACTCGATGGTCCCCATCAGCATTTCCAGCTTGCCGCCGCCATCGGCGAGCTGGGTCAGTGCGTTTTCCACGGCGCTCGGCTCGCCTGGTGTCGGGTCGAACCCAAGTCCTGCGTAGCTGGTCAATGGGGGCCTCCATACGCCGCGTCGGGGTCAGTGAAGGCACGTCGCGCGGCGTCTTCCATTGCCTGGTAGTTGATGGCAGCCTGGCTGAGGCCGTGGGCCATGTTGCCGATCCGGTCGGCCATGGAGTTCAGGCCGTCGCGCCAGTTGTCGGCCACGGTCTGCAGGGCGGCGGCGATGCCGCCTGGGCCGAGATCTCCCACCGCGCAGGACGAGAAGCCGTCCGCTATCCCGCCAATGGTGTCTGACAAACCCTTGTACTGGCCGACCTTAGCGGTCATGTAGGGGATGTTCGCGTCGTATCCGCTCAATTCTCGCTCCGTCTCAGACGCCCCATACTGGGGGTGACACCGGCCGGTCGTCCATGAAAATGTCTTCGGGCTCGAGGTAGTCGGCCAATGGCTTTATCGTGTCCTCGTCTTCCGGGCTGCGTCCGCCTGCGGTTGCTGGCATGAGTCCTCCGCCGAGACCCGGTGCGGCTGCGCGTGTCGCCGATCCACCCACGACTGAGCCGCCTGGTGTTCCTGCCTGCGGCAATGGACTCTTACCGATCACTCCCAGGTGATCGCCGCCGAGCGGTGCTCTTCCTGCCAACGGGTCGGCACCACCGCGCCCGTAAGGGTGAGATCCGCCGGATTGTCCAGAGCCATAGCCGACGGGTTCGCCCACGACTTGTGCGGTGGTCGTCCCGTCGAACGAAGGGCGCGCATCCTGGATCAGTGGCCGGCCAGGTCCCGCCAGTGTGGAGGTTGGCTGAGGCCGCCATTGGTGGTTTGGTTCCGTGCCGGTGGTGGTCTGCGGCGCATCCGAGAACTGCGGCATGGCCCGCTCAGCCTCAACCGCGTTCCCCTCCAACTCCCTCATGATCTGCACGGCCTCGCGTTTGGCCTCGCGTGCCTGCTGAGCGGTGGGCAACCGATCGGACGCCATCTGCAGCAGCAAGTGGGCGCCGGGTACACCGTCCAGGACGTTGGCACCCTCGCCGTCGCGGAAACTCAGTTCTGCCCAGCGATGTTGTGGTTGCGGCATCCGCAGCCGGGCACTGACCAGTGCGTTGCCGTAGTTGCCCAGTTGCGTACCGACGGCACTTGCGCGAGTCACGGTCTCCTGCGCCCAATTGAGCAGTCGCTGCTGGCTGGCCGCGGCGGCGTCCGCAGCGGGTCCATGCCACGTGTCCAACAGTGTGTTGAGCCGCTGCTGGAGAGCCCTATTGCGGTCCAGCAACGTGTTGGCCACCGTGCGCCACTGCTCGACACGCGCGAAGAGATCGTCTGGGTTCGAGCGCATAATCATGTCCCACATCTGGCGGTGGGTGTATCCCTCCCAATGCACGCCATCGGCTGGTCGGATGCGATCGCCTAGGCCGCTGTCTGAGGAGACTCGACGAACTTTGCCGACCACCATGCCCTTGTCGCCGTGGGCTTTCTTAGCCATCGGTGTGTGCCGCCTTTCTGAGCTGCTCGACGCTCTCCTGCTCGAGGCTGGCGTATAGAACCGCTGTCTGGGTTAGCACCGCTTCGAGGTCGGCGAGTTCGGCTAGATAGCTGGTCAGCGCGCGTTCGGCACCTGTGTCTGGACCGGTGCGAGCTGAAACGCACGCCGCCATTCGCTCCGCAATCGGTCCCCAACCATCGAACTGATGTCCACTGAGCAGCCGCACCTCGGCGATGAGAGCGTGAATCTCGTCGCGCACCATGCTGATGTAACGACCGATCCGCACCAGCTCGTCCGGTGACGCGGTCATCGAGCCCGGCGATGCATGTGCGGACAGGTGCAGTTGTTCTGCCTGGATCACAGCGGGAATGTCACGGCGATAGGCACCGCCGGCCCGGCGAACATCGCTGACGCTGTCGACACCCAACTCCTCGAGCTTCTGCTTGACCTCTTTCAGGGTGTCTACTTCATACGACATGCGGCTCCTTACTATCGAGAGAGACGGCTGGCATGACGCCGACTGCGAACCACAACTTCCGACGTCGCATGGCCGGCGTCATACTTCAAGGCGTACAAAGCCTCATCAAGATAGTCGCCGACCCGTGTCGGATCCGCTGGCGTCAGCGTTGTCCAGGTCGGTCGCTCGTTGGAATCATGGGTCAGGACAATGCCGCCCGCCTCGGTTGCGTACCAGGTCCAGGTCTTGCGTTTCTGGTGGAGATCGACGAGCGGTTTCCTGAATGACACACCAAACTGCGCTGCAACACCTGTGGTGCGCACAATACTGGCAAGTGTCTGTGCATCCTGGCTCCGTATACCCGCCTCAGTGAAGAACTCATACGTTTCACTGGAGCCGACAGTTTGAGCGGCGACAGCAAGCGCCCGAGTAAACGACTCAGCTGGAATAGTCAGCGAACTTCCGCGCAACGGCGGCACGTCGGGCAACAGCTTGACGATCGACTGGACGAGATAGCGGGAGGGCATAAGCCCGATCTGGACCGCGTCACCGGTCCGTACCGCAAGCGCCGCGTGGCCCTCACGAACCGTGCCGACAAGATCGCACTGGTGACCGACCACAAGTCGCCCGTCGACGACAAGCTCACCGGAAGCCAGGAGATCGAGGGCATAGGACAGATCCACCGCCACGGTCGACCCATGAACGAACCCTCGTTCCACCAAACCGGCCAGCACCGCCTCAACGTGTCGGTGGTGCTCGTCAACAGTCACGCCCGACGTTGGTACCTCCAGGGGATACGGAAACAGAGGCAACCGCAGTACCTCGGCAAGCACAGCCATGTCGATCGTGGACAACGTTCCCACATTCACCGAGACAACCTCTCATTAGCGGTTCGACAGCCTGCTTGTTATCGGGAAATTCCTTTGGCGCCGCTCAGGTCCGCACCTGCGGTGTTCGCACCCGTCAAATCAGCCCCCGTCAGGTCCGCACCCACCAGCTTGGCGCCGCGCAGGTCGGCATCGGCGAGATTCGCGCCGCGGAGGCTGGCTCCGGTCAAGTCGGCTTCAAATAGCGAAGCTTGGGTGAGCGTTGACTCCGACAGGTCTACACCCACAAGGTTCGTGTAAGACAACTTGGCGTGGGCCAGAACGGCTCGTCTCAGCGTCGCTCGAACAAGCACGACATTGTTCAAGTCGGCTCCGGTGAGATCTGCCTCCTCAAGCATGGACCCAGTCAAGTTGCCTCGCGCAAACGTCGCCTCTCTGAAGTCGGCGTCGTACATGTATGAGTAGCTCAGGTCGACGCCGCTCAGCGAAGCCCCTGGCGCACCGACTCCTGCCAAACAAACCTTACTCAGGTCGATGGTAAAGTTGCTTTCAGCGCCAGTAAGATCCGGCTGAATACCCGAATCCATGATGACGCGCAAAATGTGCCCGACATCGGCCGTTACCGTGTCGCGAGCGCAACCCTGGTAGCTGACAACCGGGACCCGATCACGCACCCACCGCGTCAACTCCTCAAAGATTCGCCGCCGATGCTCGGGGTGCTCTCGAGCGATATCTTCCAGCTCGTCGACACTCTTCATCCGCACATCCAGGTCAACGCTACTGAGCTCACCTATCGCGGTATCGAGACGTTCGTCGAGCGTCTCTTCTCGCGCAGGACTCGCCAATGCCATCGCCATTAGCACAACGACGGCAACCGCCCCACATGCCGAAACGGCGATCAAAGCCCACCTGGGAAATCGTTTAGCTGAGAACTCTCGCCCGTGTGGCGGAGCATACCCCCAGGACTGCTCCGCCACGAACTGCCGCGCGCGAGGTGATGTCGCCATGACACGCTGCAAGCTTTCGATCGGATCGATCACTTCCGCAGTACGATCAAGAAACTCGCTATTCCGGCCCTGGAGCCACTTATTGACCACCCGGCGCCTCATTGAGTTTCTCCTTGATCAAGGTAGCCATTTTCCAGCAAGCGTGCAATCTTCTTCTTTGCCCGGCTAAGGTATACTCGTACGACCCCCGCGCTCTTGAGTCCCATTTCTGCGGCGATCTCCCTAGCCTTGAACCCGTCCAAGCTCCAGACCAGCACCTCGCGCTCGACATGAGCTAGTCGACTCAGCAGTCGCGATAACTCGTCCCGGTGGTCAACGAGCTGCTGAAACTCCGTGCCGTCACGAGTACCGATTCCGTAGCCTTTCGCCACAAGCCGAGGACGCTCGCTCCGTGCTTTCTCAGCCTCGCGAATAGCAACGCGCCTAGCCGCAGTCCGAATCCAACCCCGCCGCCTGTCCTTAGGTAGAGGCCAATGCCCCAGAGCCGCGAACATCGCATCCTGTGCAGCATCCTCAGCCTGATCAAGACCGAACCCCAACTTACGCAAGAAGGCGACTACCTTCGTGTACTCCTCCAGAAAGAACTTCTGATACTCCAAGTCCACGTTATTGGATCGAGGCATGCAACTCCGCTCGGCTGACCTTACGTCTAACGTCAACTATGAGGTGCAACCGCCCCGCTTGGCCCACCCGAGAATCCACCCAGGATCACTTCTGGTCAGCGGCGCGAGTCCCGGCACTATGCAACACCTCCCTAACAGGCGCCTGGACTAGACACAGGTCACGCGATACCAGGTCTCCCTCCTCCACCGAGACGGGGACAGCCATGAACTCCTCGTCCACACCCTCTTAAGGGCAGCACGACCCGCAAAGCGCAACATGCGCCCGACAACCTGCAACGACCGGCCTCGTGGTTCCTCATACGCTCGCCGACGGATGCCGGCGTAGGTCGCACAGACAACCGCAGCGCAGCGAGGCCCCTGCCACGCTTGCCATGACGCCAGCTGTCAGGGACGGGCGGATCAAGGGCGCGAGCGTGGCCAAGACCGCATCTTTCATCATGATCAGCCCCGCTGGCCGGGATGCTGTTCGGCGCGGTGATCATGACGCTGCTGCGGGTCCTGCTGACCCGGGCAGACGTCGAGCGCACCGAGCGCGCCTTCCGCTACGCTCAGCTCGCCTCGTCCGCGGGCCGTCTCTCTCGGCCATGGCGGCAATTACTCTTGCCCGCCGCGCACCATCGCCTCGGAGTGTCGCGTCTTAGTCCGGTCAATAGACCACCCACACCACGAGACGTATCACACCATCGAGCGACGCCGGTGATTGCCGTCGTTGTCCGCCACGGGGAGTGCGCCGGTGCGGTCGCGAACCGCGGCCGGAGGAGGTGGTCATCCCGAACGGGCGGCGCCCTGACAGCCGGGGGCGGC
>NZ_DASZCQ010000060.1:0-3351 GCF_035942955.1 Actinophytocola sp.
GTGTCGACGCACCCCGGCGCGCTGCTCAGCGCCGAACACGCGGAGGGCCCTGCTACCGCTCCTTGTGACGCGCGACCATCGGGATATCGGCTGGGTGTCCATCGCACCGCATGGAGGTGGGTTGGGAGGCGGGAACCTCCACGGACGATGGTCATCCCGGGGGCCAGGTTTTCGCCGACCTGATCCCGATGCTGGCCGCTATGGCGGGAGGTTCGATCGTCCTCCGCCGAGTGCCCGGCATGTTGCCCGGTCCACGATTCGTCGATGGGATGCGGGAGTGACGACGAACCGTGTTGCGGGCCGGTCTTTTCCGTATGGAGTTGTCAGTCTGCGGCAACCAGTTGTCCGGTCGGGACGCTCGCGGTCCGGTTGGCGATCGCGTCCAGGAGTGCGTCGTGGACGATGTGGGCCTCGGGGATCTGCCAGCCGCACACCTCCGGCCGGACCCGCCAGTGCACGACGCCGTGCTGGAACTGGGTGGGCGGAAGCGGCACCCAGCTGTCCTTGCCGTGCACCACGATGTCGCTGTGCCGCGCCAGCTCGTCGGCGACGCGCTGGCTGGTCCGGGTGAGGAACAGCCACCGACCGGTCGGCGTGCCGATGATCGGAACGGGCATGCCGATCGCCCGCAGCGCCCTGGCGGCCCCGGTGCCGAGCCGGCTGCCCACCTCGATCGCGTCGAACATGACTCCGGTGGCCAGCAGCAGGCTGTACGGCCGCCCGGTCCACCAGCTGGCGACCTGCTCCGGCTGGGTGCCGATGCGGTCCTGCCAGTCCTTGTGCACGGGCACCGGTCCGGTGTCCTGCTGACCGTCGCGGCCCGCCCAGTGCGTGCCGGCCGGATAAGTGCCCGGCAGTACCGGCCAGCGACGCCAAGCGAAGCCGATGGCCTGCGCCCGCAGTTCCACCCGGAACGCGCGCCGCCAGTTATCCGACCAGTCCATTTCCAACATGTCGGGTACTTGCCTCCTTGAGCATCGGGCGCCCATGCGGTGCCCACACATGACTCAACGACACATCAGTCCAGTGATGAAACTTGCAGTCGACAACCGGTCGCTGTGGCACGGCGAATGAATGCCCGGGGAAAGAGCGGCTGAACGCTCGTTGGCGATCATCGACCGGTGAAGTGCGCTCGAACGGCCTCGCCCTACCGCTCGTCGTCGATGAACGACCGCTACCCGTGGCTGAGCGACCGTTTCCCGACGCCGGGCCGTTCACTCCGCCGCCGGCCCGGCGCGGGCGCGAGCGGTGGCCGAGCCGAAGCCCAGCAGCAGGTTGGGCGGCCGGGCGGCCAGCTCCACCTCCACCTCCCAGCCCGCCAACCGGCACCCGGTGAGCTCGACACCCATCCGTTGGGCCACCCATCGGGCGCGCGCACAGGCGTGCTGCTCGCCGGAGGTCACGTACGCGGCCGCGGCCAGGGCGGCGAGATCGGCGGCGCTCTCCGCCCGGTGCCGGGTCTCGGCGGCCGAGCCGATGCCCACGACCAGTGCCACCAACAGCAGCAGTGCGGCGATGCCGCCGGCCGCCCACACCGAGGCCGAGCCGTGCTCGGGGTCGCTGCTCATCCCGTCACTCCTCGGCCGTCCCGGCGGCGCCGGGCTCGGCGATCGCATAGGCGTGTCCGGTCAACCGCAGCCCGGGGAGCAGGCCGAGCGGGGCCGCGTCGACCTCGACGGCGATGGTGTCGCCGTCCCGGCGGATCGCGACTTGCGCGCCGCGTGGGGCGATCCGCTCGGCGGCGGCCATGGCCCGGTCCGGCTCCCCGCGGGCGGCCAGCCGGGCGGCCTCCCGCGCGGCATCGGTGCACCGCAGCTGGTCGGTGACCGCACCGATCGCGGCCAGCGCCAGCCCGAGAACCACGACGAAGGCACAGAGCGCGATCGCCGCCTCGACGGTCACCATCCCGGCATCGGACCGGCCGGATCCGGCTCGCCCGCGGGACATCAGAACGTCACCGACAGCGCCCGCTGCACCAGCGCGGTGAGCCCGCTGACCACCGAATCTCCGGTGACGACGGTGTAGAGCACCGCGCCGAAGGCCGCCGCGGCGATGGTGCCGATGGCGTACTCCGCGGTGCTCATGCCCGCGTCGCCGAACGGTCGGTGCCGCCAGGGCAGCGTGTGGGCGGGACGGATCGGCTTGGGTCGGGACAACATGGTTGCTCCTTTCCAGCGCCCGGTGGCGCTACGGGTGAACCGACAGCTGGGCGGCCAGGCCGACGACGACCGGGACGATGCCCAGGCAGACGAATGCGGGCAGGAAGCACAGGCCGAGCGGGCCGGTGATCAGGACTCCGGCGCGTTGCGCCCTGGCCTCGGCGACATCGCTCGCGGCGGCACGAATGCCGGACGCCAGCGCGGATGCGGCGCCGGCCAGCGCGGCGCCCGAGCGGGCGGTGCGCCGGGCGCCCCTGGCCAGTTCGGCGGTGGCGGGACAGTCGAGCGCCGGAGCCCAGGCGGCGACCGGATCGGCGCCCAGCGCCAGGAGGTCGGCGGTGGCCCGCAGCGCGGCGGCCGCCTCGGGCGGAAGGTCGTCGGCCACCGCGCGGACGGCCGTGGGAACCGGAAGCCCGGCGCGCAGGCTCGCCGCGAGCAGATCCCACGTCGCCGCCACACCGAGCTGGTCGGTCGGGTCGAGCCGGGACCGGTTGCCCCGCCCGAGGAAACGCCGGACCACCAGCCAGGCCACGGCCGCGCCCACCCCGCCGACCGGCAGCCCGTACGGCCATCCGCAGAGGACGCCGAGCAGCGCACCCACCGACGAGGCGAACACCGCGGCCAGGCACGGCGTCGACGGCGTCCGACCGCCGGTGGTGCGGGCTTGCGACCGCATGCCGCCCACCGCCGCCAGCCTGGCCCGCGCCACCGTCGACGCCGACCACAGCGGCACCGCCGCAGCCAACAGCACCAGCGCCAGGCACAGCGAGGTCATCGCAGCACCACCCGATCGGTCAGGCGGGCACTCCAGGCCACCCCGGCGCAGGCCAGGGTGACGCCGACGACGAGCAGCAGCTGCCCGGTCGCGGTGCCGGTGAGGACGTGCAGCGGGCGGGCGCCCATGGCCTCGCCGAGCGCAAGGCCGACGACCGGCAGCAGGGCGAGAACGGTGGCACTGGCCCGCGGACCGGCCATCCTGGCCAGCACCTGGCGGGCGAACCGGACCCGGGCCTCGAGATCGCCGCGGACGGCGTCGAGCACGTCGGCGAGCGGCACACCGTGGCGCTGCACCAGGATCCACGCCCGGGACAGCTGCCCGAGCACCTGCGCGGTCGCGGGGGTGGCCGCGCGACTGGTGGCCAGGGCGTGCGCCACGTCGCCGTCGAGGCGGGCGGCCGCGGCGATGGCGCAC
>NZ_DASZCQ010000061.1:0-5735 GCF_035942955.1 Actinophytocola sp.
GGCCGGGGCGCCGAGCCGCCGGCCGAGCCGGCCGCGGTGCCCGCCGAGGTCACCGCGAGCAGCGCCAACGGCACCGGCGACGCGCCGTCCATCGACACGGGGAACGGGGAGGGCTGAGCCGTGCTCATCCCACGCAAGGTCAGGCACCGCAAGCAGCACCACCCGAAGCGGTCCGGTATGGCCAAGGCCGGTACCAGGGTCAACTTCGGGGAGTACGGCATCCAGGCGCTCACGCCGGCGTACGTGACCAACCGGCAGATCGAGTCCGCGCGTATCGCCATCAACCGGCACATCCGCCGTGGTGGCAAGGTGTGGATCAACATCTTCCCGGACCGGCCGCTGACCAAGAAGCCGGCGGAGACCCGGATGGGCTCCGGCAAGGGTTCGCCCGAGCACTGGATCGCCAACGTCAAGCCGGGTCGGGTCATGTTCGAGCTCAGCTTTCCGAACGAGACCGTGGCACGCGAGGCGCTGCGTCGCGCGATGCACAAGCTCCCGATGAAGTGCCGCATCGTCACGCGTGAAGGTGGTGACTTCTGATGGCAGCAGGGACGACGGCCGCCGAGCTGCGCGAGCTCAACGACGAGGAGCTCGTGCTGCGGCTGCGCGAGTCGAAGGCGGAGCTGTTCAACCTCCGCTTCCAGATGGCCACCGGGCAGATGGACAACAACCGCCGGCTGCGCACCGTCCGCAAGGACATCGCCAAGATCTACACCGTGATGCGCGAGCGCGAGCTCGGGCTCTCGGTCTCCCCGGACGAGCTCCCCAGCGATGAGGTTTCCGCATGAAGCTTGCGGAATGCGGGGCGAGGGAGTTGGCCCACCGCGACGAGGGTAGGCCGAGGAACGAGGTCTGCCCGAGGAGCGGTCCGGTGACCCGGCGCTCGAGGCGACCCATGACCACGGCCAACACTCCCGAGTTGGAGGAACCAGCATGACCGAGCCGATTGACACCGAAGAGATCTTCCACGACAAGTCCCGCGGGCGTCGCAAGGTGCGTGAGGGCTACGTGGTGTCCGACAAGATGGACAAGACGATCGTGGTCGCGCTCGAGGACCGCAAGAAGCACCCGCTCTACGGCAAGGTCATGCGCTCCACCACCAAGGTCAAGGCGCACGACGAGGACAACACCGCCGGCATCGGCGACCGCGTCCTGCTGATGGAGACCCGCCCGCTGTCGGCGACCAAGCGCTGGCGGCTCGTGAAGATCGTCGAGAAGGCCAAGTAACCGGACCGCGCGTATCAGGTCGGAAATCTGTTACGCCACAACGGGTCAGGAGTAGGAAGTGATCCAGCAGGAGTCGCGACTGCGCGTCGCCGACAACACGGGTGCCAAGGAGATCCTGTGCATCCGGGTGCTCGGCGGCTCCGCGCGCCGCTACGCGGGCATCGGCGACATCATCGTCGCCACCGTGAAGGACGCGATCCCCGGTGCCGCCGTGAAGAAAGGCGACATCGTCAAGGCGGTCGTGGTGCGCACGGCCAAGGAGAAGCGCCGCCCGGACGGCAGCTACATCCGGTTCGACGAGAACGCGGCCGTGCTCATCAAGCCGGACAACGAGCCGCGCGGCACCCGCATCTTCGGGCCGGTGGGTCGCGAGCTGCGGGACAAGAAGTTCATGAAGATCATCTCGTTGGCGCCGGAGGTGCTCTGACACATGAGCGAGCTTGCGAGCGAATCAATGGGCACAGCGATCGTCTTCATGATCACGACGAGCGCCGGCGAGGAGCGATCATGAAGATCAAGAAGGGCGACACGGTCGTCGTGATCTCCGGTAAGGACAAGGGCGCCAGGGGCAAGGTCATCCAGGCCTACCCGAAGACCGAGAAGATCCTCGTCGAGGGCGTCAACCGGGTGAAGAAGCATACCAAGATCACGCAGACCCAGCGGGGCGCGAAGTCCGGCGGGATCGTCACCCAGGAGGCCCCGATCCACGTCAGCAACGTGATGCTGATCCACGACGGCAAGCCGGTCCGGGTGGGCTACAAGATCAATGAGGACGGCCGCAAGGTCCGGGTGGCCCGCGGGAAGAACGGGAACGGGAAGGAGATCTGATGAGCACCGCTGAGAAGATCGTCCCCCGGCTGAAGACCCGGTACCGCGAGGAGATCGTGTCGGCGCTGCGCAGCGACTTCACGTTCGACAACCCGATGCAGATCCCGCGGCTGGTCAAGATCGTGGTCAACATGGGGGTCGGCGACGCCGCAAGGGACGCCAAGCTGATCGAGGGCGCGGTCCGCGACCTGTCCACGATCACCGGCCAGCGTCCGGAGATCCGCCGGGCCCGCAAGTCCATCGCGCAGTTCAAGCTGCGCGAGGGCATGCCGATCGGGGCCAAGGTGACCCTGCGCGGCGACCGGATGTGGGAGTTCCTCGACCGGCTGCTGACCATCGCGCTGCCCCGTATCCGCGACTTCCGCGGGCTGTCGCCCAAGCAGTTCGACGGGAACGGCAACTACACGTTCGGTCTCAACGAGCAGTCGATGTTCCACGAGATCGACCCCGATTCCATCGACCGCCAGCGCGGCATGGACATCACGATCGTCACCACCGCGACCAACGACGAGGAAGGCCGGGCGCTGCTGCGGCACCTGGGCTTCCCGTTCAGGGAGAACTGATGGCCAAGAAGGCTCTGGTCCACAAGGCTGCGCAGAAGCCCAAGTTCAAGGTGCGCGCATACACCCGGTGCCAGCGCTGCGGTCGCCCGCGCGCGGTGCTGCGCAAGTTCGGCCTGTGTCGGATCTGCGTCCGGGAGATGGCGCACCGCGGCGAGCTGCCCGGCGTGAGCAAGTCCAGCTGGTGAGCGAGGCTCCCATAGACCCCCAGTTCGCCACAGGCCCCGCGCGGGGAACCACGGCGAGAAAGGCTGATCGGCACCCATGACGATGACCGACCCGATCGCAGACTTCTTGACCCGTCTGCGAAATGCGAACTCGGCGTACCACGACGAGGTCGTCTTGCCGCACTCCAAGCTCAAGGAGAACATCGCGGAGATCCTCAAGCGCGAGGGTTACATCACCGGCTACCGCAGCGAGGACGCCGAGCAGGGCAAGAACCTGATCGTCGAGCTGAAGTACGGCCCCAACCGGGAGCGGAGCATCGCCGGCCTGCGCCGCGTGTCCAAGCCCGGCCTGCGGGTGTACGCGAAGTCCACCAACCTGCCGAAGGTGCTCGGCGGCCTCGGCGTGGCGATCATCTCCACGTCGTCCGGGCTGCTCACCGACCGGCAGGCCGGCAAGCAGGGTGTGGGCGGGGAAGTCCTCGCCTACGTCTGGTAAGGGGGTCTCATGTCGCGCATCGGAAAGCTGCCGATCCCCGTACCGTCCGGAGTGGACGTCACGATCGACGGGCAGCACATCAGCGTCAAGGGTCCCAAGGGGACGCTCACGCACACCGTGGCCGAGCCGATCAAGGTGGAGAAGGCCGAGGACGGCACGCTGACCGTCAAGCGGCCCAACGACGAGCGCCAGAACCGCGCGCTGCACGGGCTGACCCGGTCGCTGGTGAACAACCTCGTGGTCGGCGTGACCCAGGGCTACGAGAAGAAGATGGAGATCCACGGCGTCGGGTACCGCGTCCTGGCCAGGGGCTCCGATCTGGAGTTCTCGCTTGGGTTCAGCCACCCGGTGAAGGTCAGCCCGCCGGAGGGGATCACGTTCACGGTCGAGACGGCCACCCGGTTCTCCGTGCAGGGCATCGACAAGCAGCGGGTCGGCGAGGTGGCAGCCAACATTCGCAAGCTGCGCAAGCCGGATCCGTACAAGGGCAAGGGTGTCCGGTACGCCGGCGAGAAGATCCGCCGCAAGGTCGGAAAGACGGGTAAGTGATCATGGCTGAGACTGCGACAAAGAGGAAGCCGGTCGGGAAGGACGTCTCGACCAGGCGCCGGATCGCCAAGGCCCGCCGGCACTTCCGGATCCGCAAGAAGGTCCAGGGCACGCCGGAGCGCCCGCGGCTGGCGGTGTTCCGCTCCGCGCGGCACATCAGCGTCCAGCTCATCGACGACCTCGCCGGGCACACGCTGGCGGCGGCGTCGAGCATGGAGGCCGACGTCCGCGCGCTGGACGGCGACAAGAAGGCCCGCGCGGCCAAGGTCGGCGAGCTGATCGCCGCCAGGGCGAAGAACGCCGGCATCGACAAGGCCGTGTTCGACCGCGGTGGCAACGACTACCACGGCCGGATCGCGGCGCTCGCCGACGCGGCACGCGAGGCGGGGCTGGAGTTCTAGATCATGATGAACAGTGCTGCACGCCACTCCGCGCGCGGTCGCGATCGCTCAGGCAGGGCGGTATCCACCGAAGCGTCACTGAACGGCCAACCGTGCCCTGCCGTCGCGATAGCGAAGCCTTCGGCCGGCGCGCGCTCGTGGGTCACCTTGGGTGCCGCGAGTTCAACCAGTAGTTCAAGCAACGGAAGGAACGCCTGATGCCGGGACGTACGCGGCAATTCGGCGGCGGCCAGGGCGGCGAGCGTGGCGACCGCGGTGAGCGGGGCGAGCGCCGGGACCGCAGGGACCGTCGCGACAGCGGCCGTGGCGGTGCGGCCCAGGAGAAGACCCCCCACCTCGAGCGCGTCGTGGCGATCAACCGGGTCGCCAAGGTCGTCAAGGGTGGCCGGCGGTTCAGCTTCACCGCGCTGGTCGTGGTCGGGGACGGCGACGGCATGGTCGGCGTCGGCTACGGCAAGGCCAAGGAGGTGCCGGCCGCCATCGCCAAGGGCGTCGAGGAGGCGAAGAAGAACTTCTTCAAGGTTCCCCGCATCGGCGGCACCATCCCGCACCCGGTGCAGGGCGAGGAGGCCGCCGGCGTGGTGCTGCTGCGCCCGGCCAGCGCCGGTACCGGGGTCATCGCCGGCGGTCCGGTGCGGGCCGTGCTGGAGTGCGCCGGCGTGCACGACGTGCTGTCCAAGTCGCTCGGCAGCGACAACGCGATCAACATCGTGCACGCGACCGTGGCCGCGCTGAAGAGCCTGCAGCGCCCGGAGGAGGTCGCGGCCCGCCGCGGCCTGCCGCTCGAGGACGTGGCGCCGGCCGGCATGTTGCGGGCGCGCGCCGGGCAGGGAGTGTGACCGCCATGGCGAAGCTCAAGGTGACCCAGATCAAGAGCACCATCGGGACCAAGCGGAACCACCGCGAGTCGCTGCGAACGCTCGGCCTGCGCAAGATCCGCCAGTCGACGGTGCGTGAGGACACCCCCGAGGTGCGCGGCCTGATCCACACGGTCCGCCACCTCGTGACTGTCGAGGAGATCGACTGATGGTCATCAAGATCCATCACCTGCGTCCCGCTCCCGGGGCCAAGACCGAGAAGACCAGGGTCGGCCGCGGTGAGGGCTCGAAGGGCAAGAGCGCCGGCCGCGGTACCAAGGGCACCAAGGCACGCAAGAACGTGTCGCCCGCGTTCGAGGGCGGCCAGATGCCGATCCACATGCGGCTGCCCAAGCTGCGCGGCTTCCGCAACCGGTTCCGCACCGAGTACCAGCCGGTGAACGTCGGCGACATCGCCAGGGTGTTCCCCGACGGCGGCACGGTCGGGGTGGCCGAGCTGGTGGCCAAGGGCTTGGTGCGCAAGAACAAGCTCGTCAAGGTGCTCGGCAACGGCGAGGTGGGGGTCAAGCTGACCGTCACCGCGCACGCCTTCTCCAAGAGCGCCACCGACAAGATCACCGCTGCCGGCGGCAGCACCACAACGCTGTAAACCAACCCGAACCGGCCGGCGGAGCTCCACCTCCGCCGGC
>NZ_DASZCQ010000062.1:0-33094 GCF_035942955.1 Actinophytocola sp.
CACAACTCGCGAGCGAGCGGATCACCGGCCGGAAGAACGCGTGCAGCTCGCGCAGTTGCGTCGGGTTGGCGATCCCGGTGGCGTCGAACACCAGCGCGCCATGCGTGTCGACCGGCTCGGTGCGCACATCGATCCCGGCGGACTTGAGCACCGAGACCAGCGTGTCGGCCAGCCGCCCGCCCGGCGCGCCGCCGAGCAGCGCGGGTCCCGGCAGCGGCGGCTCGCCCGGCCGGTACCGGCGCAGCGGGGTCGGGTTGGGCAACCCGAGCCGGCGCACGACGAACCGGCCGACACCCGACGTCGCGAACTGCTGATAACGGTCGGTCATAACCCCGATCCTACTCACGAGTAAACTAAGCGGTGAGGCGACAGCAGGAGGGTGAGACATGGCTCCCAGCCAGGTGCGGAAGGTAGCGATCCTCGGCGGCAACCGGATCCCGTTCGCCCGGTCCAACGGCCCCTACGCCACGGCGTCCAATCAGGACATGTTCACCGCCGCGCTCGACGGTCTTGTGAGCCGGTTCAACCTGCAGGACGAGCGCATCGGCGAGGTCGCCGCCGGTGCGGTGCTCAAGCACAGCAAGGACTTCAACCTCGCCCGCGAGTGCGTGCTCGGCAGCCGGCTGTCCCCGGAGACCCCGGCGTACGACATCCAGCAGGCGTGCGGCACCGGGCTGCAGGCCGTCCTCCAGGCGGCCAACAAGATCGCCCTCGGGCAGCTCGACTCGGCCGTCGCCGGCGGCGTGGACACCACCAGCGACGCCCCGCTCGGCGTCAACGAGGACCTGCGCCGGCTGCTCATTCGGCTCAACAGCGCCAAAACCGTCGGCCAGCGGCTACGCATGCTCACCCGGCTGCGCCCCGGCCACATCGTCCCCGACATCCCGCGCAACGCCGAGCCGCGCACCGGCCTGTCCATGGGCGAGCACGCCGCGATCACCGCCAGGGAGTGGGGCATCACCCGCGAGGCCCAGGACGAGCTGGCCGCCGCCAGCCACCGGAAGCTCGCTGCCGCCTACGACCGCGGCTTCTTCGACGACCTCGTCACCCCGTTCCAGGGCCTGCTCCGCGACCAGAACCTGCGCCCCGACTCCACCGCCGAGAAGCTCGCCAAGCTGCGCCCCGTCTACGGCGGCCCCGACGGCACCATGACCGCCGGCAACTCCACCCCGCTGTCCGACGGCGCCTCGGCCGTGCTGCTCGCCTCCGACGCCTGGGCCGAGGAGCACCACCTCCCCGTCCTCGCCTACCTCACGTTCTCCGAAACCGCCGCCGTCGACTACGTCCACGGCCGCGAGGGCCTGCTGATGGCCCCCGCCTACGCCGTCCCCCGGATGCTCGCCCGCGCCGGCCTCACCCTGCAGGACTTCGACTTCTACGAGCTCCACGAGGCCTTCGCGTCCCAGGTCCTCGCCACCCTCGCCGCCTGGGAAGACGTCGCCTTCGCCAAGGAACGCCTCGGCCTCGACGAGCCCCTCGGCCCCATCGACCGGTCCAAGCTCAACGTCACCGGCTCGTCCCTCGCCGTCGGCCACCCCTTCGCCGCCACCGGCGCCCGCATCGTCGCCACCCTCGCCAAACTCCTCCACGAAAAGGGCTCCGGCCGAGGCCTCATCTCCATCTGCGCCGCCGGCGGCCAAGGCGTCACCGCGATCCTGGAGAAGTAGTCCCCGCACCGTTCGACCTTGCCGTACGCTCTCGTTTCGTCACGGAGGATGACGTTCTGGGGTGACGATGAGCGAGAGTGCCAGTCAGCACAAGAAGGGCATCGGCGAGCTCGGCCCGGTCTGGATCACGGCAATCAGCGGGTTCATCGTGGCACTGACCGGCGCCGGCTTCTTCGTCGGCAGGACGAGTGCGCCGGAGTCGAAATCCGCAACCGCGACCCAGACCGTGACGGTCACCGTGCCGGCCGGTGTGCCCGCACAAACCGGGTCCCCCTCCACTGGCGCCGCCCAATCCGGGGCCCCTGAGCCCGGTGTTCACTGGAGCGGAGAACTGACGTGGGGTTCATACAATCTCGACTTCAAGCCGCCCCGGTACCTGTCCGGCAAGAGCATCGTGATCGTTGGCGAGCATCTCGACGCCGACCCGGACACCGCTCAACTCGCCGAATGGCAAACCGATTCGGTTCCTGGCAGAGAGCAGTGTGCGGCGGTGGTGCGGGAGCGCGGCACGCCCGAGACCGGCAACCTTGTCAAAGGCAGCCACGTGTGCGGGCGCACGACCGAGGGACGCATCTTCCGCGTCGATGTCCTGTCGGTCGAGTCCGGTGCGCTCTCCAGTTCGATTCGGTCTGAGGTCACCATCTGGGCGCAGTAGCCGGGTGCGACACGCCGTAGGGGTTTCTGCGGGAATATCGGGTTCGCGCTAGAGAGCCGGATACGGTGCGATTCGTGGATCCGGTGCGGAACCCGTTCGCGCCAGGGGCGGGGCAGCGGCCGCCCGAGTTGGCGGGGCGGGACAAGGAGATCGACGCGTTCGAGGTGGTGCTCGAGCGGGTGGCGCGCGGGCGGCCGGAGCGGAGCTTGGTGCTGACCGGGCTGCGCGGGGTGGGGAAGACCGTGCTGTTGGGGGAGCTGCGGTCGATGGCGGTGCGCAGCGGGTGGGGGGCGGGGAAGATCGAGGCGCGGCCCGACGCCGATCTCCGTAGGCCGCTGTCGGCGGCGTTGCACCGGGCGGTGCGCGACCTGGCAGTGCGGCACCGGGCGCCGGATCGGGTCGAGTCGGTGCTGGGGGTGCTCAAGGCGTTCGCGCTGCGGGCCACCCCGGCCGGGGCCAAGCTGCGCGACCGGTGGCAGCCGGGCATCGACGTGCCGGCGGCGCAGGGCAGGGCGGATTCCGGCGACATCGAGATCGACCTGGTCGAGTTGCTGACCGACATCGCCGAGCTGGCCAAGGACGTCGGCACCGGGGTGGCGCTGCTGATCGACGAGATGCAGGACGTGGCGCCGGACGACGTGTCCGCGCTGTGCGCCGCCTGCCACGAGCTGTCCCAGTCCGGGGCGCCGCTGGTCGTCGTCGGGGCCGGGCTGCCGCACCTGCCGGCGGTGCTGTCGGCCAGCAAGTCGTACTCGGAGCGGCTGTTCCGCTACGTCCGCATCGACCGGCTGGACCGTGCCGACGCCGACCAGGCCGTGCTCGCGCCGATCGCCAGGGAGAACGCCGGGATCACCCCGACGGCGCTGGACGCCCTGTTCGACGCGTCCGGCGGTTACCCGTACTTCATCCAGGCGTACGGCAAGGCGGCCTGGGACGCCGCGCCCGCCGATCCGATCACGCACGAGGACGTCGCGGTGGCCGCGCCGGAAGCCGAGGCGGAGCTGGCGGTGGGCTTCTTCGGCTCCCGTTACGAGCGGGCGACCCCGGCCGAGCGCGAGTACCTGCGTGCGATGGCCGAGATGGCCGAGGGCAAGGACGAGGGCGTTGGCACCTCGGACATCGCCGTCTACCTGGGCCGCAAGCCGTCCTCGCTGTCGCCGGCGCGGGACAGTTTGATCAAGAAGGGGCTCATCTACTCGGCGGAGCGCG
The DNA here is from genome assembly GCF_035942955.1 of Actinophytocola sp. Classification (GTDB taxonomy): domain Bacteria; phylum Actinomycetota; class Actinomycetes; order Mycobacteriales; family Pseudonocardiaceae; genus DASYTH01. The sequence goes on from NZ_DASZCQ010000062.1 coordinate 3,532, forward strand.
GCCGGATCGCCTTCACGGTCCCGCACTTCGGCCGCTTCCTGCTCGGCATGGATCCGTAGCACTTTCTTGCTCTGTCTAGCAGATGCGCTAGAGAGCCCAACACACTGCTAGCGCCGATGATTGTCCGGCCTGTGCGGCATCTCACCGGATAATCGGGTGCCTGAGATAGCAGCTACGCGGCATACTGGTGCAGTAACCAGAATGCACGCGAGGGAAGAGGACCCATGAACATCGCCGCGAAGATCCGCGCCCGCCGCGTCGAGGCCCGCAATCGCCGGGCGATCGACCGGGCCATCCAGAACGCCGCAACCCCGGCCATGCGGCACGAGTTGATCGTCATCGCACAGAACCAGAGCAACCGCGTCTACTGACCCATGACGATGATGTGATCCAGAACACATTTCGTCGCCGTGTAACGAGCCCGCAGGGACGCGCGATGTTCCGGGTGACCCCGTAGTGCTGGCGGACCCCCGACCTGGCAGCAGTACGGGGTTTCCATTTGTCCACATTCGGCGCCCCCGCGAGGCCGACCGCACCCGGGCCTCCCCTCCGCTCCTAGAGTCGAGGCATGCCGCCTGACGCCGTCTCCGCCGAGTCCACCGAGCTGTTCGTCGGTACCGAGTCCGCCCCGCTGCAGATCGTCCGGGTGTCGACCACCGCGCGCGGTGGACCGGCCAGGGTCTTCGTCGAGGGTCGGGAGCTGAGCACGCCGAGCGCCCAGGACATCGCCGCGTACGGCCAGTTCGGCGTCGACGTCCCGGTGGACACGCGGGGCGCGCGGCCTGGAACTCGGCTTCCGGCAAGGGCCGTCATCGAGTCCGGCGGCGGCCGGCTGGAGGCCGAGTTCGACATCGTGGTCGCCGAGCCCGGCTGGACCATGCACATGGTCAGCCACTTCCACTACGACCCGGTCTGGTGGAACACCCAAGCCGCCTACACGGTGGCTTGGGACGAGCTCGACTTTCCCGGCTCGCCAAGGGGCGCCCGGCAGCTCGCCGGGTTCGATCTGGTCCGCGCGCACCTGGCGCTCGCGCTCGCCGAGCCGGAGTACCGCTTCGTGCTCGCCGAGGTCGACTACCTCAAGCCGTACTGGGACGCCTTTCCCGCCGACCGCGCGGTGCTGCGCCGGCTGCTCGCCGAGGGCCGGCTGGAGATCATGGGCGGCGCGTACAACGAGCCGAACACCAACCTGACCCATCCCGAGACCACCGTGCGGAACTTCGTGCACGGCATGGGCTTCCAGCGCGACGTGCTCGGCGCCGACCCGCGCACCGCATGGCAGCTCGACGTGTTCGGGCACGACCCGGCCTTCCCCGGCCTGGCCGCCGACGCCGGGCTGACCTCGAGCTCGTGGGCGCGCGGCCCGTTCCACCAGTGGGGCCCGATGGAGCGCACGGCCAGCGGCAAGGGCGACCCGCGGCGGATGCAGTTCCCGAGCGAGTTCGAGTGGATCTCCCCGTCCGGGCGTGGGCTGCTGACCGCGTACATGGCCGACCACTACGGCTCGGGCTGGGTGATGGACTCGGCCCCGACGCTGGAGGCCGCCGAGGAGGCCACCTACCGGTTGTTCCTCGGCCTCAAGCAGGTCGCGACCACGCGGCACGTGCTGCTGCCGGTCGGCACCGACTACACCCCGCCGAACAAGTGGGTCACCGCGATCCACCGGGACTGGAACTCGCGCTACGTGTGGCCGCGGTTCGTCTGCTCGCTGCCGCGCGACTTCTTCGCCGCCGTGCGCGCCGAGCTGGCCGAGCGCGGGGAGGCGCCGACCCCGCAGACCCGGGACATGAACCCGATCTACACCGGCAAAGACGTCTCCTACATCGACACCAAGCAGGCGCAGCGGGCGGCCGAGCTGGCCCTGCTGGAGGCCGAGTCGTTCGCGGTGTTCGCCGCGCTGCTCGGCGGCGCGCGCTACCCGGACGCCGCGCTTGCCAAGGCCTGGGTGCAGCTCGCCTACGGGGCGCACCACGACGGGATCACCGGCTCCGAGTCCGACCAGGTGTACCTCGACCTGCTCACCACCTGGCGCGACGCACACGACCTGGCGTTCGGGGTGCGTGGGGCCGCCCTGGACACCCTGACCTCCCTCGTGGACAGTTCCGGCGCCGGAACTCCATGCGTGGTATGGAATCCGCTCACCCACGAGCGCACGGACGTGGTCACCGTCCGGCTGGCCGAGCCGCTCGCCGCGGGTGTCGCCGTTGTCGACGACGGCGGCGCCGAGCTGCCCGCGCTCGTCGAGCACGGCGGCCACACGGTGACCTTCCTCGCGCCGAACGTGCCATCGCTCGGCTGGCGCACGTTCTGGCTCCGACCGTCCGCTCGAGACGATCAGGGCTGGGCCGACGCCGACGGGATGACCGTGGCGAACGACCGGTACCGGGTCACCGTCGACCCGGCCCACGGCGGCGGGGTGACCAGCCTGGTCGAGCTGGCCGCCGGGCGCGAGCTGATCGCCGAGGGACGGCTGGGCAACGAGCTCGCGGTGTACGACGAGTACCCGCAGCACCCGGTGTTCGGCGAGGGGCCGTGGCACCTGCTGCCCAAGGGGCCGGCCAACACCTCGGCCAGGACCGCGGCCGACGTGCGTGCCCAACGCAGCCCGGTGGGGGAGCGGCTGATCGTGCGCGGGCACGTGGGCCCGGTGCGCTACACCCAGACGATCACGTTGTGGCACGGCGTGGGCCGGGTCGACTGTCTGACCACGGTGGACGAGTTCACCGGCTCGGATCAGCTGCTGCGGGTGCGCTGGCCCTGCCCGGTTCCCGGCGCGCTGCCGGTGAGCGAGGTGGGCAACGCGGTGATCGGCCGCGGGTTCGGCCTGATCGACGTGAACTCGGCGCACCACCCGTGGACGCTGGACAACCCGGCGCACACCTGGTTCGGGCTGTCCGCCCCGGCCGCGCTGCGGCTGGCCGACGGCGTGCTGCGCCCGATCGGCGTCGCCGAGATCATCGTGCCGGACCGGGCGGACGCCGCGCCACTGGCCCGGCAGCTGGCCGTGGCCCTTGCCCGCTGCGGCGTGACCGCCACGGTGAGCTCAGCCGCCGGCCCGCGCTACGGCAACCTCGAGGTCGACTCCAACCTGCCGGACGTGCGGATCGCCCTCGGCGGGCCGGACGTCAACGAGTTCACCGCCGAGGTGCTCGACGGGTCGGGCTTCACGCTGCTGCACGAGAGCGTCGGCTGGGTGCCACCGAAGAAGCCGCTCACCGAGGTGTGGCAGCCAAGCGCCGACCTGCGCGACCCGCGGGCGCTCGGCGTGCTGATCATGCCGGCCGACCAGGAGGCCGTTACGTCCATTGTGGACGATTTGGCGGACAACGTGATCGAGGTCGACCTCGGAGAGCCCGGCCAGGACGGCTACGCCGGCCGAACGGTCGCGCTGCTCAACCGCGGCCTGCCCGGGTTCGCCGTGGACACGTCCGGCACCCTGCACGCCTCCCTGATGCGCTCGTGCACCGGCTGGCCGTCCGGCGTGTGGATCAACCCGCCGCGGCGCACCGCGCCGGACGGCTCGAACTTCCAGCTGCAGCACTGGACCCACGAGTTCGGCTACGCGATCACGTCCGGCGACGGCGACTGGCGCGCCGCCGGCATCGCCGCGACCAGCGCGGAGTACGCCCAGCCGCTCATCGCCGTGCTGCCGCAGGCTTCGGGACGGACGTTGCCGCACACCGGATCGCTGCTCACGGTCGAGCCCGCGGACCGGGTCCGGCTGGCGGCGCTCAAGGCCGCGGGCAACCCGCTCACCCACGGCTCGGCCGCGCCCGCCGACCCGCGCGAGGGGGTGGCGCTGCGGCTGGTGGCGCACCAGGGAGAACCCGTGACCGCGCGGGTCGACTCCCCGGTGCTGACGCTGACCGAGCCGGCAACGGCCGACCTCCTGGAACGCCGGACGGACCCGCTGCCGGAGCTGGCGGTCCCGGTGGCGGGGTTCGACGCCGCGACCGTGCTCGCCCGACCCGCGGCCTCAACCTCCACCGTGGACGGTCCGGTGCTCGGGCCGGAGACCGAGGCCGCCCAACCCCTGTACGCGAAGTACTGGCTGCACAACCGCGGGCCGGCGCCGCTCGGCGGGCTGCCCGTTGCGGTGCACGTGGAGCCGGGCGAGGGCACGCTGCGGCTCACGGTCGCCTCCGACCGGACCGACGGCGATCTGCACGGGTTCGTCCGGGCGACCGCTCCCGAGGGCTGGCGCGTCGAACCCGCCGAGGTGCCGTTCGGGTTGCCGCCCGGCGGCCACCTGGCCACCGACCTGACCGTCACCCGGCCGTCGGACGCGGAGCCCGGCCTCTACCCGATCCGGGCAAGGGCCGAGCTGGTCGGCGACGAGCTGCCGCCAAGCTGGCGGCAGGCAGTCGAGGACGTCGCCGTGCTGACCGTTCCGGGCGAGAACCTGCCCCCGCTGCTGAGGATCGTCGGCGATCCGGAGCCGGTGCGGCTGACCGCCGGCCGGTCCGGCCGGGTCGCCGTCCGGGTCGCCTCCGGGGCCCGCGCGCCGATCGCTCTGGAGTTCGCCCTGATCAGCCCGTGGGGAACGTGGGAGATGTCCGGCAAGTGGGCGGGCGGCGCCGAGCTGCCGGGCATGGGCGAGCTGGACGTCGACTTCCACCTCACCCCGCCGCCCTGGACGCCACCCGGCCGGTGGTGGGCCCTGATCAAGGTCACCGGCGCCGGCCGGGTGCTCTACTCGCCCGCGGTCCCGCTGGAGGTCGTCCCGTGACACCCGTCGCGTGGGTGGCCGGACGCCCACTCGATATGTCCGATGTAGACACCCGGGAGCGGGCCGTCCGCGCCGGACCGGGCGGGATCGCGCTGCCGAGCGTGGACAGCAGCGAGGGCCGGCAGCTGCGCCGCTGGCTGGTGCAGCTCATGGCCGCCGAGCGGTTGACCGCCGCCGAGGCGCGGGCCCGCGGGCTGGACCCGGACACCGCGCCGGAGCTGGCCGGGCTCGCCGCCGACCGGGCCGCCCTGCTCGAGCTCGGCAGCGTCGCGGCCGCGCTGCTGGCGCAGAGCGCGCCGGCCAGGGCGGTGTTCCCGGCCGTCACCGCGCACGTCCGGGTGGACCCCGGGCACGTCGCGCGCTACCACGCCGGCAACCCCGAGCGATTCCGCGTCCCGGAGCGGCGCGTCGTCCGGCACGCGATCATGACCGAGCCCGAGGCCGACCCGGGACTCGCCGACCGTCCACTGCGGACGCTCGGCCGCGGTGAGCTGGTCGGCGCGGTCGAGCGCGCGGTGTTCGCGGCCGCGGCCGGCGACGTGGTCGGGCCGATCCGGGACCCGCTCGGCTGGCACGTGCTGCGGCTCGAGGCGATCGAGCCGGCCCGGCTGCGCCCGCTCGACGAGGTCCGCCCGGAGATCGAGCGGCTGCTGCTGGCCCACGCCCGGCGGCGGGCGTTCACCGCCTGGCTCGACGGCCGCATGGCCGAGCAGGTCCGGCTCGCCCCCGGCTACGAGCACCCCGGCGACCCGAGCCAACCCGACAACACGCACCGGCACTAGTGTCGTGAGTCTTTTCCGGTGCCATAGCCCACAAAAGACTCACGGCGGCCCCTGCGGAGGTGGAGATGGCCCGGACGGTTCTCGCGCTGGACGTGGGCGGCACGAAGATCGCCGCGGGAATCGTCGACGAGACCGGTGCGATCCTGGCCGGGAGCAGCCGTCCGACGCCGGCCGGCGACGATCCGGAGGTGACGTTCGACGCCGTGCGCGCGGCCACCGACGAGGTCCTGGACGCGGGCGAGATCCGGGTCGATGCGGTCGGCATCTCGTGTGCCGGCCCGGTGGACCTGATCGCCGGAACGGTCAGTCCGATCAACATCGCGAGCTGGCGCGGGTTCCCGCTGCGTGACCGGATGCGGGAGCTGCTGGATGACGTTCCGGTGGAGCTGGCCGGCGACGGGCTGTGCATGGCCATGGGCGAGCACTGGGCCGGGGCCGGGCGGGGCAGCGGGTCGATGCTCGGCATGGTGGTCTCCACCGGGGTCGGGGGCGGCCTCGTGCTCGGCGGGCAGCCGTTCCCGGGACGGACGGGCAATGCCGCGCACGTCGGCCATGTCGTGGTCGAGCCGGCCGACGGCCTGCCGTGCAGCTGCGGCGGCCGGGGTTGCGTCGAGACTGTCGCAAGTGGACCGAACCTGGTCCGCTGGGCCCGGCGGCAGGGCTGGCAGGCGCCCGAGCACGCGGACGCGGCCCACCTCGCGGCCGCCGCCACGGCCGGGGATGAGCTTCCCCGAGCCGCGTTCCGGCGCGGCGGGCGCGCGGTCGCGCTCGCCGTCGTCGCGGCCGCGGCCGTATGCGACCTGGAGCTCACGGTCATCGGCGGCGGCGTGGCGCAGGCCGGCGACCTGCTGTTCGAACCGCTGCGCGAGACGCTCGCCGAGCACGCCCGGCTGTCCTTTCTGGACGAGCTGCGCGTGCTGCCGGCCACGCTGGGCAGCCAGGCCGGCCTGATCGGCGCGGCGGGTCTGGCGCTCGGCGCGCGGGAGGCATATCGTTGACTCAGTCAACGAGTTTGTTGAGGTGAGCAATGAACGCCACCGTGCCCGCCGAGCGCATCCAGGCGGTCCGCGAGTTCAACCGGATGTACACGAAGATCATCGGTCTGCTCGACGAGAGCATGCTCAGCACGCCGTACTCGCTCACCGAGGCGCGGGTGCTCTTCGAGCTGTCGCGCCACCCCAAGCTCGAGGTCAGCGTGCTGCGCAAGACGCTCGGCCTCGACCCCGGCTACCTGAGCCGGCTGCTCGCCCGGTTCGAGACCGACGGCCTCGTCGAGCGCGAGCGCAGCACGCGGGACGGCCGGGTGCAGGTCATCCGGCTCACCGCCACCGGCAAGGAGGTCTTCCAACTGCTCGACGGCCGGTCAAGCGACCAGGTCCGCGCGCTGCTGGCCGGCATCACCGACGAGGGCCAGCGGCGCCTCGTGCAGGCCATGGACGTGATCACGCAACACCTCGGCACGGAACGCCGCCGGGAGACGGTGGTGCTGCGCCCACCCCGGCCCGGCGACTTCGGCTGGATCGTGCAGCGGCACGGAACGCTCTACGCCGAGGAATACGGCTGGGACAGCTCGTTCGAGGGTATGACCGCCCGGATCGTGGGCGACTACCTGGCCGAGCACGACCCGCGGCGCGAGGCGGCGTGGATCGCCGAGGTGCACGGCGAGCCGGCCGGCAGCGTGTTCTGCATGCGCAAGGACGACGCCACCGCCCGGCTGCGCCTGCTGTTGGTCGAGCCGAGCGCCCGCGGGCTCGGCGTCGGGACCCGGCTGGTCAGGGAGTGCCTCGCGTTCGCCCGCGGGGCCGGCTACCGCGCGATGGAGCTGTGGACGGTCGACGTGCTGGCCGCGGCCCGGCGGATCTACCAGCGCGAGGGCTTCCAACTGGTGTCGGAGGACCGCAGGCGGCGCTTCGGCCACGACCTCAACGGCCAGACCTGGCGGCTGGAGCTCTAACTCCTTGGCACCCGACCCATCAGGTAGAACTCGTCGTTGGGGCGCAACGACATCAGATGCGCCAGCCGGTTGGACATGGCGAACAGCGCGGTGATCGCACCGACGTCCCAGATCTCCTCGTCGGTCAGGCCGGCGTCGCGGGCCGCGTCGATGTCGTCGGCGCGGAACGCGGCCGGCTCGACCGCCAGCGCGAGGGCCAGGTCCACGATCGCCCGCTCCCGGCCGGTCAGCTCGACCGACCACGGGTTCGTCGCCACCCGGTCGGCGATCTGCGGGTCCTTGGCCCGGATCCGCAGGATCGCCCCGTGCGCCACCACGCAGTACGTGCAGTGGTTCGCGCCCGACGTGGCCACCACGACCAGCTCGCGCTCGGCCTTCGACAGACCGGTCTCCCGCTCCATCAACGCGTCGTGGTAGTCGCAGAACGCGCGCAGCTCGGCCGGCCGGTGCCCGAGCGCGAGGAAGACGTTGGGTACGAACCCGGCCTTCTCGGCAATCGCGCCGATCCGTTCACGCAGGTCGTCCGGCAGCTCGTCGAGGGAAACGGCGCCGAACCTACTCACTTGCTCAGCCATGTGCCCAACCTACGAGCACCCGGCGGGACACCACGCCCCAGTTGGCTTCACTCAGCTCTTCTCGCTCGGGGCGACCGCCACCATCAACACCGCGGCTACCGCCAGCACGAGCATCGCCAATCCGGCAATCATGGCAAACCTCCCCTCGTCCGATCGGTGATCGACGTCACTGCATGGACGTATCAAGGAGGATGCGCGTTGCGCGGGCCTGTGGACAACCGGATTTCGAGCCGGTCTCGATTGTGTGTCGAGCGGCTCCACAGGCTGTGCACAGATTGATCCACAGCCTGTGGATACCCGTCTTCTTCTTATCTCACACGGTCAGGCCAGCCGCTGCTTGAGCGCGTCGAGCTCGGCGCGCAGCAGCGTCGGCAGCTTGGGCCCGATCTTGTCGAACCACTCCTCGATCAGCGGGATCTCGGCGCGCCACTCGTCGATGTCGACCTTGAGCGCGGCTTCGACGTCGGAGCGCGGGGCGTCGAGCCCGGACAGGTCGAGATCGTCGACGGCCGGCACGTAGCCGATCGGGGTCTCGGTCGCGGCGGCCTTGCCCTCGATCCGCTCGATCGCCCACTTCAGCACGCGGGAGTTCTCCCCGAAGCCCGGCCACAGGAAGCGCCGGTCCTCGCCGCGGCGGAACCAGTTCACGTAGAAGATCTTGGGCAGCTTGTCGGCGTCGGCCCGCTTGCCGGTGTCGATCCAGTGCTGGAAGTAGTCGCCGGCGTGGTAGCCGATGAACGGCAGCATGGCCATGGGGTCGCGCCGGACGACGCCGACCTTGCCCTTGGCCGCGGCGGTCGTCTCGCTGGACAGCGTGGCGCCCATGAACGTGCCGTGCTGCCAGTCGCGGGACTCGGTCACCAGTGGGATCGTGGTGGCCCTGCGGCCACCGAAGAAGATCGCCGAGATCGGCACGCCCTTCGGGTCGTCCCACTCCGGCGCCAGGATCGGGCACTGCGCCATCGGCGTGCAATACCGGGAGTTCGGGTGCGCCGAGGGCTCGTCGGAGTCCGGCGTCCAGTCCCGCTTCTTCCACGAGGTCAGGTGTGCCGGCGGGTCCCCCATGCCCTCCCACCAGATGTCGCCGTCGTCGGTGAGCGCGACGTTGGTGAACAGCGAGTTGCCCTTGGCGATCGTGCGCATCGCGTTCGGGTTGGTGTGAAAGTCGGTCCCCGGCGCCACGCCGAAGAAACCGGCCTCCGGGTTCACCGCGTACAGCCGGCCGTCGTCGCCGAACCGCATCCAGGCGATGTCGTCGCCGAGCGTCTGCACCTTCCAGCCCGGGATGGTCGGCTCGAGCATGGCCAGGTTGGTCTTGCCGCAGGAGCTCGGGAACGCCGCGGCGATGTAGTAGACCTTGTTCTCCGGGGAGATCAGCTTGAGGATCAGCATGTGCTCGGCCAGCCAGCCCTCGTCCCGGCCGATCACCGACGCGATCCGCAGCGAGTAGCACTTCTTGCCGAGCAGGGCGTTGCCGCCGTAGCCGGAGCCGTAGCTCCAGATCACCCGCTCCTCCGGGAAATGGGTGATGTACTTGATCTCGTTGCACGGCCACGGCACGTCGCGCTGGCCCGGGTCGAGCGGCGCGCCCAGCGAGTGCAGGCACGGCACGAAGTCACGCTCGTCGCCGTTGTCGTCGAAGAACTTCGGCAGCACCCGGCGGCCCATCCTGGTCATGATCCGCATGGAGACCACGACGTACTCGGAGTCGGTGATCTCCACGCCCAGCATGGGTTTCTCGGCCGACAGCGGGCCCATGCAGAACGGGATCACGTACATCGTGCGACCACGCATCGAGCCCCGGTAGAGCTCGGTCATGATCGCCTTCATCTCGTCGGGATGCATCCAGTTGTTCGTGGGACCGGCGTCGGCGGGATCCCGGGAACAGATGAACGTGCGCTCCTCGACCCTGGCCACGTCGCCGGGATCCGAGGCGCACCAGAACGAGTTGGGCTTCTTCGACAACCGGGTAAGCGTGCCGTTGCGCACCAGCTTCGTGGTCAGGCGATTCCATTCGGCGTCCGAACCGTCGCACCAGACCACCTGATCAGGCGCGGTCAGCTCGGCCACCTCACGAACCCACGACAGAAGCCGCTCGTGGGTCGTCGGGGCCTGGTCCAAGCCAGGAATTGCCACTGCCGTCATCTGCCTCGTCTCCTGACTGAACGCCAAAGTCGTAGGACGCCGTCGTCCCAGATGGACTCCGGCGTCCGTACAACCGAATGGCAAAAGCACCCGCCCAAGTGCCTGGACGGGCTTCGCCGCGTAAGTGGATGCACTGAGGTTAACCGCGTTGCCGCCGGTTAACCGACAGACGACGTGTCAGTTCTCTCACAGGACCGATCAGGGAATCGATTCAGCACACGTCCGTACCAGTGGCCTGTCAGCGACAATCCCGGCACGCGTTTGCGTACCGGGATCGCTGGGTAGTCTGCGCGGTTTTGTCGCGTACTTACCGGGACTCGGCCCAGACGGCATCGGAGCCGGCGCCGGACGAAGGCTCGGACTCGTAGGTACCGTCCGCGTTGATGTGACCCTGCTCGGTGACCTCCCAGTTGTCGCCCCCGGTGTTCTCGGCCACGGTCACGTCGCCGTCGGCTTCGATCACGACCGCGGTGTCCGCGGTGCCGTCGCCGTCCTCATCGGTGAACGCGTAGGTGGTGCCGTCGGAGTCGGTGACGACGGCGGTGTCGTTCTTGCCGTCACCGTCCATGTCGTACTCGGCCTCGCCGGCCTCGACCTCGCCGCGCGGGGTCTCGACCGTGATGGTGCCGTCGTCGGAGTCGGAGTCGCGGTCGCTGCTCGAGTCGTCGGAGCCGGTCTCGGTGGTGGAGCCGCTGTCGCTGTCGCGGGAGTCGTCGCCGGAGTCCGACGGGCCGTCGTCGGCGCCGTCGCCGCTCGGCGTCGGCAGGCTGTTCACGTCCTCCTCGACCCACTCGCCGGTGCTCTCGTCGTACTCGGCGCCGGCCACCACGTTGCCGTCCTGGTCGAACTCCACCGCGACATCCGCGGTGCCGTCGTGGTTGGTGTCCGCGAACGCGATGTAGCCGTCCTCGGTCTCGACCACCGCGGTGTCGTTGTGCCCGTCGGAGTCGAAGTCGTGGGTCTCCTCGACCTCGTAGGTCTCGCCGTCGACCTCGACGGTCAACTCGTCGTCGCCGGCCGTGGTGTCGGTGGTGGTGTCGTCACCGGTCTCGTCCACGTACACGGGTGGCCCCCTTAATCACAAGGTCGGGTTGATTCGGCTGCTTTGACTCACCGTAGGCCCGGCGGGTTCCCGGGCCAACCTGCCCAGCCGTCCGGGTCAGGCCCTGTCCCGGACGGTTCGGATGCTGGCCAGAAGCTGCTCCGCCCGGTCCCGCCCGGAGTTGATCTCGGCAAGGCGCTTGTTTACCACAGCCAGGCGCTTCGAGCGCTCGCTGGCGTCAAGTCGTAATGCCTTGTCCACCTCGCGGAGCTCTTCCTCGATCCCCGCGATGCGCTTGCCGAGCGCCTCGTCGAGCGCGAGCGACAGCTGGGACTCGGCCTCGATCAACTGCTCGGCCACCAGCTGGTCCAAAGTGGACCGCGCGTCGGCGATGGACTCGGTGAGCCACTGCTTCATGTGCTGCTTGTCCGCGGTGTGCTTGCGGGTCTTGGCGATCCACCACCCGGCGCCGAGCCCGATCACGATCGTCGGCACCAGCAGGATCGGCGCGGCGACCGCGCTGGCCAGCGGGAGCAGCGCCATCTTGCCGGCGCCGAAGCCGCCGCTGACGCCCATGAACACCAGCAGCTTGTCCTCGGCGGTTGGCGGGCGCTTGTCCGCGGGGCGCAGCACGATCGGCGACGAGCCGTGCCGGGCGAACTGAGCGCGGATCACCTCAAGCTCGTCGTGCTGGAACAGCTCGCCGAGCACGGTCTCGGTGACCTGGTTGAGCCGGTGGCCCACGCTGGCGCTGATCCGCGCGGACACCATCTGCAGCGCGGTGTCCACCTGCGCCGGCAGCTCCCGCAGCCGGTCCTTGTCGGCCACGTCGATGGCCTGGCGGAACCACGACTGGACGTCGCGCATCTGCCGGCTGACCTCGTGGTTGTTCTCCACCCGGGTGCGCTGCACCTCGCTGCGCAGCTTGACCTGCCAGCCCTTGGTCGACGACCGGCGGTCCGCGGTGAGCTCGTCCTTGCGTGCCCGCAGTGTCGCCGCCTCGGCCTCGCCGGTGGACAGCGCGCGCCGCTCGGCCTCGAGCTTGACCCGCAGCTCGCCGAGCGCGGTGGACAGCGCGCGCAGGGTGTTGGCCTCCGACAGCATGATCGAGCGGCCGACCAGCAGCTCCTCAAGGGCCCCGCGCAGCTCGTCGACGCCCGAGCGCTCGCGCAGCATGGCCGCGGCGTCCGGGTTGGGCGCCTTGCCGGCCATCTCGTACATCCGGGCGGAGACCGGGTGGAACCGGGCGCCGGCGAAGCGCGGGGCGTGCTCGATGAGCAGGGCCTGGTCCGCCTCGAGCACCTGCCGCCAGCCGCGATACTGGTCCACCTTGGACAACGCGAAGATCACGGTCTCGACCCGCTCGCCGACGTCGGCCAGGAAGCTCAGCTCGCCGGTGGTGAACGGCGCGGAGGCGTCCACGACGAACAGCAGCGCGGTCGCCGACGCGGCCGCCTCCTTGGCCAGCTCGCCGTGCGCGGAGTCGAGCCCGCCGACCCCCGGCGTGTCCACGATGGACAGCTTGGCGAGCAGCTCGACCGGGCCGTCCACCTCGACGTAGCGCGGCGGCAGCTCGCCGGCCGGCAGCTCGTGCGCCGCGGACACCCAGTTGATCAGCTCGGGGAGGTCGATCGGCACCGGCGCGAGCTGGCCCGGGTAGCAGGCGCGGGCCTCCCAGCTGTCCGCGTGGCCGAACACCAGGTAGGTGGCGGTCGCCACCTCGGCGTCCACAGGAGACAGTCCGGGCCGCCCGAGCAGGGCGTTGACCAGAGAGCTCTTGCCCCGGTTGGTCTCGCCGACCACGACGACCGACGGATTCTTCTTGCGCCGCGCCCGGATCTCCTCCACCCAGCGAGCGGTCTCCGGCTCCGCCTCCTTGATCAGGGCGAGCAGCCTCTCCCGCGCCTGCCGCACCTGCTTGGGCAGCGAGGGCTGGGTGGTGGCGGCCGGCGCGCTCATGGCTGGACGCGGTTGTAGACGGTGACGATCGGGGCGCGCAGCACGTCGCCGCGGTCGCTGAAGCCGACCACCTCCGTCTCGGCGACCACCCCGTCGAGGGCCTCGTCCTCGGTGGGCACCGTGCCGCCGGCCTCGTGCTGCGCCGGGTCGAAGCGCTGCCCGTCCGGCCGCAGCGCGGTGACGCCCACGGCGGCAAGGCCCTCCTCGATCCGCTCGGCCACCCCCGAGCTGCGCGCCCGGTCCAGCGCGTACAAGCACAGCTGCACCAACGACTTCCGCTCGGCGAGCGCCTGGCTGACCACGTCGTCGTCGACCCCGTCGGCAAGGTCGGCCTCGTCGGCCGTCAGCCCGGCCTCGAAGTCCCCGCCGGCGATCACACCGTCGGCGGCGATCACGCTGCCCCGGCTGTCGTTGCCCGCCCGCACCGCGTCCGCGATGACCTGCGCCTTGACCTCGATGGTCGACTCGGCCTGGTCCTCGTCCGACCTGGTCCGCTTGAACCACGAAGGCACTTCTCGCTCACCCCGTTAGTCTCCAGGCCGCGTGGACCCCCTCCGCGTGGCATCACCGGTCATGGTATGGCTAGTCGGCCCGCAACTGCTGCCAGATCAGGAAGTATGCGCGGTGCACCACGTGGGCGACCCGGCTCTGCGCGGGGGTGGCGCCGAACGAGGCGAACGACCGCCACCAGCCGGCGCGCTCCAAGGCGAACGCGGCCAGCTCGCGCTGGGGCCGGCCCTTCATCCCCAACTGCTCACCGATGTCGGCGTGGCTGCCGACCCGCAGCACCTCCTCGGCGAGGTCATCGGGCATGGCCACCGCCCCGGAGGTGACCAGGGTCAGCGCCTCCAGCAGGCGCAGCTGGTGGGCCTCGGGCTTGGCCAGCAGCACCTCGATCGCGTCGTGCACCCGCTGCCGCTCGCCGGGGTCGCCCGACGCGTGCGCGAGCGCGGTCACCGAGGCCAGCGCCGCCGCCGCCTTGATGCCGTCGGCCCGCGCCCGGAACACCGCGTCCAGCCGGCTCCGCACGCTGGCCAGCCCGGAGGCGTCGAGCAGCTTGCGGCGCAACGCCCCCGCGGTCAGGTTGGGGTCGGCGCGCAGCGCGTCCACCGCGGTCCGGATGCCGTACAGGTCGAGCTTTTCCAGCAGCCGCACCCGGGTGCCGGACGGCACGTCGCATTCCCACGAGGTGAAGATGTCCGCGGAGAACATCATCGTCTCCCACGTCGCATCGTCCAATTGGGACAGTTGACGGAGCGCGTCGGCGTCGGCCGAGGTGAAGCCGCCGGACTCGGCCGACTCGGCGAGCAGCCCGATCACCGGGATCACGTCGGCCACCCGCGGCTTGAGCGTCTGCGCCTGCTTCTCGGCGAGCAGCGTCGCGGCCTTCCACACGTCGCCGTCCGAGCCGGCCACCGACTCCGGGACGATCGTGTCCGCCTTGTTCAGCACGGCGATCGCGTTGACCGGACCGGCCTCACGGCTGGCCGTCGCCGCGGTGAAGGCGGCCAGCGCCTGCTGGTCGTCGGCCCGCACCCCCTGGGTGACCACGTAGAGCACGGCCTCGGCGCCGGCAACGGCGTTGCGCGAGGTGGGGTCCAGCTCGTCGGCGTCGGGCTCGGCCTCGTCGCCGTCCTTGCGGTGCCGGGCCGCGCCGAGCAGCTGCTCGGTCCGGCGCACCGACGCGGCGTCGAGCGAGCCGAGGCCGGGGGTGTCGATCACGGTCAGGTCGCGCAGCACCGCGTTGGTGAGGTAGGCCTCCAGGTGCGACACCTGGTCGAAGTCGACGTCGAGGTCGTTGGGGATCACACCGCCGGCGTCGAACGGCAGCACCTGCTTGCGGCCGTCGGTGAACACCACCTCGACCCGGTCGACGGTGCCGTACTGGAAGCGGGTGACCAGGCGGGTGCACTCGCCCACGTCCGTCGGCGCCACCCGGCGCCCGATCAGCGCGTTGACCAGCGTCGACTTGCCCGACTTGATCCGGCCGGCGACGGCGACCTGCAGCGGCGCGGAGAGCCTGCGCAGCACCTCGCGGAACCCGGCGGCGGTGCGCGCGGAGACCTGGGGCTGCAGGCGATGGCACAGGTGGGCCACCGCGGCGGACAGCGGCCCGGCTACGTGCTGCTGCTCGGTCGCCGTGGTCACGCTTGAGCTCCCCTCGAACCGCGTTCTTCATCCTTGCCGCAGACCCCAGATCGTGCCATGTCGGTAGGGGTGTGCGGATGGGCCGGGGTTTTTCACGCTGCGTGGCGGGTATTCCGCCGTCGGCGGTTCAGAAAGGGACGGGAGTGGCATGGATACCAACGGCTACCTGACGTTCCTCGTACTCGGCGTAGCGCTCGTGGCGATCGATGGCGTGATTGTCTATCGGAGCGGGCGGGCGATGCTGGGCGAGGCGTACCGCGATCCCCGGGCCTCGAGGTCGATGGCGCAGCTGGTCACCGTGCTGTTCCATCTGGTGGTGCTGGGTCTCCTGGCGCTCATCTCGACCATCGACGTGAACACCGGCAGCCAGGTGCAGGACGTGGTGGTGAAGCTCGGCGTGGTGCTTCTGGTGCTGGGTCTGGCGCACGCCGTCACGATGGGGATCCTGTCCCGCATCCGGGACCGGCTGCGTGAGGAGAAGATCACCGACGAGCTGGTGGAGCAGCACGGCAACGGCCGGCAGCGGCCGCCAACGGTCAGCCCGATCGGCGACGAGTACCACGACCAGCACCCGGCGGTGAGCCCGCCGATCGAGGAGCGCAAGCCCTGATCACCACCACCATCACCATCTGGTCGTACCCGGCGGTCAACCTCTAGAGCGACGTAGATCGATCCGAGGCGCGCATACGCTTGGCCCGTGCGGCGACTGAGCCTGTGGATGAAGGCGCACCCCATGGTCGGGGACAGCCTGGTCGCCGCGTTGCTCGGGATCATCGACCTGCTGCTGTTCGTCGGGCGGCAGGCCGGTGATCCGGCGTTCGCCCCACCGGCCTGGTACGTCACCGCCCCGCTGATGATCGGGGCCGTGGTGCCGCTGGCCTTCCGCCGGCGCTACCCGATCGTCGTGGCCTACGTCGTGCTGGCGGTCAGCATCCCGCACTCGTGGTTCGAGATCGGCTTCGCGGGCCTGGTCGGCTTCGGCATCGCCCTCTACACGCTGGTCGCGTACGTCAACCGGCGGCACGCCCTGCTGTACGTCGTGGCCAACGTCGTGGTGTCGGCGGTTCAGCTGCCGATGCAGCTCGACGGCACCGCGGCGATGGTGGCGGGGGTGGTCACCGGGGTCGGGGTGACGGCGTTCTGCTGGGTGCTCGGCGAGTTCGTCGGGGCCCGGCGCGCCTACCAGGCCGAGGTCGAGGCGCGCCTGCACCTGCTGGAGACCGAGCGGGACCAGCAGGCCACCATCGCGGTGGCGGCCGAGCGGGCCCGGATCGCGCGCGAGCTGCACGACGTCGTCGCGCACGCGGTGAGCGTGATCGTGGTGCAGGCCGACGGCGCCGCCTACGCCGTCCGCTCCCAGCCCGAGCTCACCGAGCGGGCGATCAAGACGATCTCGGCCACCGGGCGCGAGGCGCTCACCGAGCTGCGCCGGCTGCTCGGCGTGCTGCGCAGCGAGCGGGCCGACGAGGAGCGCACCCCGCAGCCGGGCACCCGGTCGCTCGCCGAGCTGGCCGAGCGGTTCCGGGCGGTCGGGCTGCCGGTGCGGCTCGAGGTCGTCGGTGCCATCGACGACCTGCCAGCCGGGGTCGGCCTCGGCATCTACCGGATCGTGCAGGAGGCGCTGACCAACTGCCTCAAGCACGCCGGGCCCGGGGCGTCGGCGGTGGTCCGGGTGGAGCGGCGGGCCGACAAGGTGGAGCTCACCGTGCTCGACGACGGCGTGACCGGCAGCCGCGCGCTGGTCGGGGTGTCCGGCGGGAACGGCCTGATCGGCATGCGGGAGCGGGCCCACGTGTTCGGCGGAACGCTGCAGGCCGGGCCGCATCCCGGCGGCGGCTGGCGGGTACGGGCCGTTCTACCGGTTGGCAGCGGCTGAAGGCGCTACGTTGACGTACGTGATCAGGGTGGTGCTGGTCGACGATCAGGAGCTGATGCGGGTCGGGTTCCGGATGGTGCTCGGCGCGCAGGAGGACATGGAGGTCGTCGGCGAGGCGGGCAACGGCAAGGACGCCGTCGAGCTGGTCGAGCGGCTGCGCCCGGACGTGGTGCTGATGGACGTGCGGATGCCCGTGCTGGACGGCGTCGAGGCCACCAAGCTGATCACCGAGCGGGGCGCGTCGAAGGTGCTCGTGATGACCACCTTCGACCTGGACGAGTACGCGCTGTCCGCGCTGCGCAGCGGGGCAAGCGGGTTCCTGCTCAAGGACACCCCGCCGGACCATCTGGTCTCCGCGCTGCGCTCGGTGGCCAGCGGCGACGCCGTGGTCTCGCCGAGCGTGACCCGGCGCCTGCTGGACCGGTTCCTCGGCTCGGCGGGCGGGCAGCTGCGCGACGCCGCGGTGCTCGACGTGCTCACCGACCGGGAGCGCGAGGTGCTGGTGTTGATCGCCCAGGGCCTGTCCAACACCGAGATCGCCCGCAAGCTGTTCCTGTCCGAGGCCACGGTGAAGACCCACGTCGGCCGCGTGCTGTCCAAACTGGACCTTCGGGACCGCGTGCAGGCCGTGGTGCTGGCCTACGAGACCGGCCTGGTCCGTCCCGGCGATGCCTGACTAACGGTATTTCGAGGCGTCGACGGTGGTGGGGTCGAGGCCGGCCCCGTGCACCTCCTCGAACCAGCGGCCCCAGTCGGGCCGGGTGCCGTCGAGGTCGGTGAAGCCGTACTCCCGCATGAGCGTCCAGGACGCCATGGCCTTGCCGGCGAACCGGGACACCTCGGGATCGGCGGCCAGCGCCGCGACGCCCCGGCCGAGGTAGCGCGGGGTCTCCGACATGACGTAGTCCGGCACCTTGGCGATGGCGTCGCGCCAGTTCTCCTCGGTGACGCCGAAGGTGGCGAGCATCTGCTCGGAGCGCAGGAACCCGGGCGTGATCGTCAGCCCGGTGCAGCCGTACTTCGCCAGGTCCGCGCCCAACACCCGGCCGATCGCCCGCATGCTCGACTTCACGACGTAGTAAGGGATACCGGTGCCGAAGTAGTGCTCGTCGTCGCCGTCGGTGACCTCCAGCACCAGGCCGCCCGGCCGGGCGACCACCAGCGGCAGCAGCCGGTGCAGCGCGATCAGATGGGTCTCGATCCCGTTGCGCAGCAAGCCGATCTGATCGTCCAGGTTGGTCTCCCAGAACGGCACGCCGAACCGCACGAGGTGCTCGCCGCCCCAGACGTCGTCGACCAGGATGTCCAGCCGGCCGTCCTGTTCGGACTCGACCCGGTCCCGCAGATTGTCCACATCGGACACCAAGGTGAAGTCGCAGCGCACCGCGATCCCCTGACCACCGGCCGCGGTCACCAGCTCGGCGGTCTCCTCGATGGTCTCCGGGCGGTTGATCGGCGATCGCTGCTGGCGCGTCGTACGACCGGTGACGTACACGGTGGCGCCGGCCGCGCCGAGCTCGACGGCGATGCCCCGGCCACATCCGCGGGTCGCCCCGGTGACCACGGCAACCTTCCCCTGCAGTGGTTTCGTCATGTCCCACCCCTACCACAGGGAGACGACAAATCAGGGTCGGGCTCAGGGTCGTCACGGATCCTGCCCACCCTGCGGCTGATGGACCCTACGTCTGGAAGCTGATCCGAAGTCTCGACTCTAGGGGGACGTGCGCGGTCCCGCCGTACGGACAGCATGTTCGACGTCACCACACAGACAGGGAGAGACCATGATCGAGGCAGTCGGCCTCACCAAGCGTTATGGACGGACGGTGGCCGTCGACGATCTGTCGTTCACCGTCCAGGCCGGACGCGTGACCGGGTTCCTCGGTCCGAACGGCGCCGGCAAGTCGACCACGATGCGGATGATCCTCGGCCTCGACGCGCCGAACGCCGGGAGCGTGCGCATCGACGGCAAGCGCTACCAGGACCTGCACCACCCGCTGCGCACGGTGGGAGCGCTGCTGGACGCCAAGTGGGTGCATCCGAACCGGTCGGCACGGGCGCACCTGCGCTGGCTGGCCCGGTCCAACGACCTGCCCGCCCGGCGGGTGGACGAGGTGCTCGAGCTGGTCGGGCTGACCGGGGTGGCCGGCCGCCGGGCCGGGGGATTCTCGCTGGGCATGTCCCAAAGGCTCGGTATCGCGGCCGCGCTGCTCGGCGACCCGCAGGTGCTGCTGTTCGACGAGCCGGTCAACGGCCTCGACCCGGAGGGCATCCTGTGGATCCGCCGGTTCATGCACCGCCTGGCCGACGAGGGCCGCACGGTCTTCGTGTCCAGCCACCTGCTCTCCGAGATGGCGCTCACCGCCCAGGAGCTCGTGGTGATCGGCAAGGGCAAGCTGATCGCGCAGAGCAGCACCGAGGAGTTCGTCGCCAAGGCCACCGAGAACACGGTCCTGGTGCGCAGCCCGCAGCTGGCCGCGCTGCGCACGGCCCTCGGCCGCGCGGGCGTCAGCGTCCGCGACGAGGGCGCCGGCCTCATCGTGTCCGGAATGGACAGTGCGGAGATCGGCGAGCTGGCCGCCGCCAACGGCGCGGTGCTGCACGAGCTGAGCCCGCAGCGCGGCTCGCTCGAGGAGGCCTTCATCCAGCTCACCGGCGACTCCGTGGAGTACCACGCCGGACTCACCGACGGCTCCACCCCCTCGTCCGACGGCCACCGGCCCGACCTCGTCACCACCGGGAAGTGAATCGATGACTCTGCTCGCCGTTGAACGAATCAAGCTGTTCACCACGCGCTCGCCGCTGTGGTGCACACTGATGGCCCTCGCGGTCACGATCGGGTTCGCCGCGCTGATCGCCGGCGTGGACAACGAGAACCCGGTGACCATCGCCAGCACGCAGTTCGGCTACAACTTCGGCCTCGTCGTGGTCATGGTGATGGCCGCGCTGGCGATCACCACCGAGTACCGGTTCAGCACGATCCGGGCCACCTTCCAGGCGGTCCCGAACCGCAGCGCGGTGCTGGCCGCCAAGACCGGCGTGGTGGCGCTGTTCGCCGGGGTGGTCGGCCTGGTCACCGCGTTCGGCTCGGTGCTCATCTCCAAGGCGATCAAGCCGAGCGCGGACCTGGCGATCAACACGGCGTTCGAGTGGCGCGCCGTGGCCGGGGTCGGGCTGGTCTACGCGATCGCGGCGGTGATCGCGGTGGCGGTCGGCTCGCTGGTCCGGCACTCCGCCGGCGCCATCTCGCTGCTGCTGATCTGGAACATGCTGGTGGAGAGCCTGATCTCGCTGATCCCGAAGGTCGGCGACGACATCCAGAGGTGGATGCCGTTCTACGTGGCCAACCGGTTCCTGACCGGCGACCCGGATGTGACCAACCGTCCGATCGGTGAGGGGCCGCCGCCGTCGGAGTCGCTGCTGAGCCCGTGGTGGGCGCTGGCCTACTTCGCCGGCATCGCGCTGGCCTTCCTGATCACCGCGATGGTCGTGGCCAACAAGCGGGACGCCTAGCCGTACCACAGGAGAACCGGGGGAAAGCCGAGCCCGGGCCGCCATTCGGGGGGTGGCCCGGGCTCGGCATGTTCGCTTGAGCCGGGTTTTGTACAGCAGACAAGGGGGTAAAGACCATGTTAAGTTGCTGTGAGGTTGGCCACAGCAAGCAGACATGAGCGCCCGGACCCTGTCATATCGATAGTGACCGTGCGAACACATCTTGGAGGTTGACCTTTGCCGGTGGTTGACACCAGCCCGCCCCCAGACATCGTCCCCTCGGGTGACCTGCACACGTCGAGCACTGAGGAACTGGAGCTGCGTGTCGAGCCCACCATCGGGCTGGAATGGTCGCAGGCCATCGAGCAGTGGGGCAACGAACGGGCCTCGCGTCCGGCGGAGGCCCGCGGCGCCTGGGTGCACCGGGCCCCCGAGCAGCAGGTCCTCACGCTCTACCTGACCGTGCGCGAGTACGACCCGGAACTGCCGGCGCCCTGGTGGCTCAAGGCGATGGCCAACGGCACGATCCGCTCCCGCAGCGAGGGCTTCGCCGTGGAGGACCGGGTCGCCAAGCTGCTGGCCACCCGGCCGGGCTGGATCTTCGTGCCCTGGGCCGACGGCGACTGCGGCTTCTGGGAGTACATGCCGTCCGAACGCGCCCTGTCCGTGCCGGGCGTGCCGACCGCGCTGGTGCTGACCCACCGGCATCCGGGCTGGCTGGACGTGGTCCCGGTGCACGCCGCGGACGCCGAGCCACGCTCGATCCCGGTGCACGGCCTCGCCGACCTCCGGGCCAACCTGGCCCGCGTGGAGTCGCTGCGGCCCTAGAGTTCGCACCCGTGAGCCCGACCGAGCAGCAGGCCCAGCGTTCCGTGGTGAGCTTCGTGCACCGCGGCCGGCGGATGACCGCGGGCCAGGCGCGGGCGTGGGAGCGCCATTGGGCCAGGCTCGGCCGTGAGCTCACCGAGCTGCCGGCCGGGCCGCTGGATCTGGCCGGGTGGTTCGGCCGGTCGGCCCCGGTGGTGCTGGAGATCGGCTCGGGCATGGGGGAGACCACCGCCCAGCTGGCCGCGGCCGAGCCGGAGGTGAACTACCTGGCCGTCGAGGTGTACCGGCCGGGGCTGGCCCAGCTGATGATGCGAGCCGAGGCGTCGGGGCTGACCAACCTGCGGCTCGTCCGCGGCGACGCGGTGGTGCTGCTCGACGAGCACATCGCGCCCGGCTCGCTGGCCGAGGTGCGGATCTTCTTCCCGGACCCGTGGCCGAAGAAGAAGCACCACAAGCGCCGCCTGATCCAGCCGGACTTCGTGGGCCTGGTCGCCACCCGGCTCGCACCCGGCGGGTTGCTGCGGCTGGCCACCGACTGGGAGCACTACGCCGTGCAGATGCGCGACGTGTGCGAGGCCGAGCCGCGGCTGGGCAACGTCTACGGCGGGTGGGCGCCGCGGCCGGAGTGGCGCAGAGTGACCAAGTTCGAGGGCCGGGCCCGGGATGCCGGCCGAATCAGCCGAGACCTCGTGTTCGAGCGCCGAACGTAACTACTCACGGTGCGCTTCATCAGCGACACGCCACACGACCAGGTAGTTGAGGTCGCCCCAACCGGTACCGATATCAGGGGACGTGACCGCACTGCGCGACGACGTTCTCCCGTCCATCCCTAGACAGGTTTCACCGGTCCCGGTGGTCTATGCGGAGGCCGAGCGGTTCATCCGGATGTTCCACCGGGCCCGCCCCAAGGCCGGGCGGGTCGACGCCCGGCTGGTCCGGGTGCGCGCCGAGATCGCCGCCACCGGCACCTACCGGCACACCCCGGCCGAGCTGGCGTTCGGCGCCCGGATGGCGTTGCGGGACAGCGGCTGGTGCCCGGCCGACGTGCCGTGGCGCGGGCTGCTCGTGCGGGACCTGCGGGAGATCCGGGACGGCGCCGCGATCGCCGCCGAGTGCGCGCAGCACCTGCGCATGGCCACCGCCTCCGGCCAGCTCAGCCCGATGGTCAGCGTGTTCGCGCCGGACACGCCCTGGCGGCCGGGCCCGCGGATCCGCAACGACCAGCTCGTGCGCTACGCCGGGTACCGCGAACCGGAGGGCGTGCTCGGGGACCGGCGGTACGTCGAGTTCACCGTCACCGCGTGCCGGCTTGGCTGGCGCCCGCCAACCGGGCGCAGCGCGTTCGACCTGCTGCCGCTGGTGATCGACACGCAGGACGGCGTCACGGTGGCCCCGCTGCCGCCCGACGCCGTGCTCGAGGTGCCGCTCGAGCATCCCGACCTGCGCTGGTTCGGCGGGCTGGGGCTGCGCTGGCACGCCGTGCCGGCGATCAGCAACCGCCGGCTGTCGATCGGCGGGATCGACTACCCGGCCGCGCCGTTCAACGGCGTGTACATCTGCCGGGCCATCGGCGAGGACGTGCTCGCCGACGAGTCCGGCTACGGCCTTGCCCGGCAGATCGCCGAGCGGCTCGGGCTGGACACCTCGTCGCGGCGGACGCTCTGGTACGACCGCGCCGTGCTGGAGCTGAACCGGGCCGTGCTGCACTCGTTCGACGCCGCGGGGGTGCGCGTCGAGCACTCCGCCGAGGACTACGTGCCGGCCGCGTACACCGCCGGTCGGCCGCGGTTCCACTCCTAGGAGCGACGCGGGGCCGCGGGTGATGGGAAGGGCCTCGCGGGAGCGACCAGAGCTACAGCGGGGGCCGGACCCCCTGGCAGGATCGGCCGCATGCGGTCGCCATTTCGCTTGCGCGCCCCGGTCATCCTGCCCGCCGACCCCGCTTGCTCGGTGCTGCGCGACGCGGTGCTCGACGTGGACGCGGCCGGGCGGATCGGCTACTGCGGCCCGGCGGAGCGGGCCCCGGAGAGCCCGGACCGGCTCGTCGACTGCACCGGGATCCTGCTGCCCGGCCTGGTGAACGCGCACGCGCACAGCCCCATGACCGTGCTCCGCGGGATGGGCGGGGACCTGCCGCTGCTGCGCTGGCTGCACGAGGTGATCTGGCCGGCCGAGACGCGGCTGACCCCGCCGGACATCGAGGCCGGGATGCTGCTCGGCTCGGTGGAGATGCTCCGCGCCGGGGTCACCACCAGCACCGAGATGTACTTCCACGGCGAGCAGCTGGCCAACGCCGTGCTCGCCGCCGGGGGCCGGCTGGTGGCCACCATGGGGATCATCGACGCGCCGAACTGGGACTGGCGGGCGATGCTCGAGGAGATCAACGACTGGATCGACGCCGACGGGCTGCGGCACGGCCCGGACGAGCGGATCGAGGTGGGCTACGGGCCGCACTCGGCGTACACGCTGCCGCCCGAGGCGCTGACCATGGTCGGCGAGGTGGCCAGGGAGCGGGGCGCGCTGGTACACATCCACGTGGCCGAGTCGGCGGCCGAGGACGCCGTCCAGCGGGAGCGGTACGGCTCGGTGCCCGCGATGCTCGAGTCGCTCGGCCTGCTCGGCGGGCGGGTGCTGGCCGCGCACGCCGTCCATCTGTCCGATGAGGACATTCAGGTCTTTGCCCGGGCCGGGGTGAGCGTCGCGCACTGCCCCGGCTCCAACGCCAAGCTGGCGTCGGGGATCGCCCGGCTGACCGACCTGCGCGCCGCCGGTGTCCCGGTCGGTCTCGGCACCGACGGTCCGGCCAGCAACGACGACCTCGACCTGTGGGAGGACATGCGGCTGGCCGCGCTCCTGGCCCGCTTGTCCACAATGGACTCCGCGGCGCTCGGCGCGGTCGACGTGCTGCTGATGGCCACCCGCGGCGGGGCCGAAGCCCTGGGCCGCAACGACATCGGCGCGCTCGAGGCCGGGCGCTGGGCGGACGTCGTGCAGGTCGACGCCGACGATCCGGCGTTCGCCGCCGGGCTGGACGTGCCCGACGAGCAGCTGCTGGCCAACCTGGTCTGGGCGGCCGGCTCCCGGACCGTGCGCGACGTGTGGGTGGCCGGCGAACAGGTCGTCGCCGACGGCGAGCCGACCAGGGTGGACCGGGCCAAGGTGCAGGCGGCGGCCGCCGCGGTCACCCGCCGCCTGCTCAGGGGCTGACTGACAGCGCGGCCGTCAGGGTGACCACCGCGGAACGTTCAGCCTGCTCCAGACCTGACCCCTACTCGCCGATCAGCCCAGGGCCGAACCGGCCCGGCTTGTAGACCGCGACCACGGCCGGGCGGGGCTGGTTGGCACCGCCGTCGGGCCAGTGTGAGATCGGCGCCGCGATCGTGCCGCCCTCGCCCGGGTGCTGCACCGACACCAGCACGAACCGGTCCCTGATCACCGGGCCACAGGTCTCCGCGGCCACCGGCACCGTGAGGAACTGCTTGACGTGACCGCGTTCGGCGCCCTCCAGCGGCACCGCGAACAGCCCGTCGTGGGAGCCGAGCGCGTTGCCGTCGGTGGAGATCCACAGGTTTCCGTACCGGTCGAAGGCCACGTTGTCCGGGCAGGAGATCGGGCTGACCTTCGTCTTGTCGAAGCCGCCGAAGTAGGTGTCTGCGGCGGCCGGGTCGCCGCAGACCAGCAGCAGCCGCCAGGCGAACGTGGTGGCGGTGTTGTCGCCGCGGGTCTCCTCCAGCTCCAGCACGTGCCCGTGCCGGTTGACGTTGCGCGGGTTGGCCTCGTCGACCGGCGGGTTGGTGCCGGCGCCCCGGTTGGTGTTGTTGGTCAGCGCGGCGTACACCCGGCCGGTCCGCGGGTTGGGCTGCACGTCCTCCGGGCGGTCCATCTTGGTCGCCCCGACCGCGTCGGCAGCCAGCCGGGCGAACACGTACACCTCGGCCGCGGTGAACCCGGGCACGAACGACTCGTCGTTGTGGGCCAACGGGATCCACTGCCCGGTGCCGTCGAACTCGCCGTCGGACGGCAGCCGTCCGCTGCCGTCGATCTCGCCGGCCGGGCTGTCCCCGGTGAACCTCGCGACGTAGAGCGTGCCGGAGTCCAGCAGCCGCTTGTTGTGCTCCCGCGCCCGCCGGCTCGTGCCCGGCCGGATCCGCTCGTCGGAGACGAACTTGTACATGTAGTCGAACCGCTCGTCGTCGCCCATGTACGCGACCACCCGGCCGTCCCTGGCCACGTGCACCGCCGCGCCCTCGTGCTTGAACCGCCCGAGCGCGGTGTGCTTGACCGGCGGCTCGTCCGGCGCGTACGGGTCGATCTCGACGATCCAGCCGAACCGGTTGGCCTCGTTGGGCTCCTGGGCCAGGTCCCAGCGGCGGTCGTACCGCTCCCACTTGCGCTCGCTCGCCCCGGTGGGGAAGCCGTACCTGGCCAGCCGCGCCCTGGTCGCCGGGTCGGCGACCTGACCGGCGTTGGCGAAGTACTGGTTGATGTTCTCCTCGCCGGACAGCATGGTGCCCCACGGGGTCAGGCTGCCGGCGCAGTTGTTGAGCGTGCCAAGGATGGTCCGCCCGGCCGGGTCGGCCGACGTCTTCAGCAGGTCCGAGCCGGCGGCCGGGCCGCGCACGGTGAACGGGCTCAGCGCGGTGATCCGGCGGTTGTAGCGCCGGTCCACCACGGCCCGCAGCACGCCGGACCGGTCCTGCTCGATCACCACGACCGACATGCCGTGCGCCGCCCAGCCGGCACGGACCTGGTCCTCGGTCGGATTGTCCTGGTCGTAGCCGGCGAACATCATCGGCTCGGTGGTGAACTCGTGGTTGCTCACCATCAGCCACCGGTTGCCCGACAGCGGGGCTAGCTCACAGAAGTCGTTGTTGTAGCCGAACTGCGCGGCCTGCGCCGCCGGGTCGGCCACGCCGAAGACGAACGGCTTCGCGCCGGGCAGCACCGGGTCGCCCCAGCGGATCACCACGTTCTGCCGGTAGCCGTCCGGGATCACCACCCGGTCCTCGCGGTTCGGTTGCACCGGCGGGAAGTTCACCCCGCGCGGCCCGCGGTGGTGCTCACCGGTCGCCGGGTCGGCGGCCGCGCTGCCGCTCAGCGTCGCGGCACCGGCGCCGGCCACCGCCAGCACCGCGCCGGCCCGCAGCACGCCGCGCCGGCTGATGATCCCGCTGACGATGTCGCCGAAGTAGGGGTTATCCGACGTGTTGGGCGCCTCGTGGGCGCAGGCGTTGCCGCAGCGGTACAGGCACGTCATCGGCGAGCGGCCGAGCGGATGGGTGGGGATCAGCGGTAGCTGCCGGTCTGGGGACACGATGAGCTCCTGGAGTCTCGGGAACGGCGCTGACCGTAAGAGAGACAGGCCATCCGGACAAGACTTCCAGGTGAATGGTAGGCGAACGCTGGCTGATCTGGTCTAGCGGTCGAGCTCGCCGCGGATGAACTTCTCCACCGCGTCGTGCGCCTCGGCGTCGGAGTACTGCACCGGCGGCGACTTCATGAAGTACGAGGACGCGGACAGGATCGGGCCGCCGATGCCGCGGTCCATGGCGATCTTCGCGGCGCGCACCGCGTCGATGATCACACCGGCGGAGTTGGGCGAGTCCCAGACCTCGAGCTTGTACTCCAGGTTCAGCGGCACGTCGCCGAACGTCCTGCCCTCCAGCCGCACGTAGGCCCACTTGCGGTCGTCGAGCCACGGCACGTGGTCCGACGGTCCGATGTGGACGGATGCGCGCTCCATCTCGTGCGGGATCTGCGAGGTGACCGACTGGGTCTTGGAGATCTTCTTGGACTGGAGCCGCTTGCGCTCCAGCATGTTCATGAAGTCCATGTTGCCGCCGAAGTTGAGCTGGTAGGTGCGCAGCAGCTCGACTCCCCGGTCCTCGAACAGCTTGGCCAGCACCCGGTGCGTGATGGTGGCGCCGACCTGCGACTTGATGTCGTCGCCGACGATCGGCACGCCGGCCTCGGTGAACTTGGCCGCCCACGCCGGATCCGACGCGATGAACACCGGCAGCGCGTTGACGAAGGCCACCCCGGCGTCGATGGCGCACTGGGCGTAGAACCGGTCCGCCTCCTCCGAGCCGACCGGCAGGTAGGACACCAGGACGTCGGCCCCGGACTCACGCAGCGCGGCGACGACGTCCACCGGCTCCTCGTCGGACTCGTCGATGATCTCCCGGTAGTACTCGCCGAGCCCGTCGAGGGTGTGCCCGCGCTGCACGATCACGCCCAGCGGCGGCACGTCGCAGATCTTGATCGTGTTGTTCTTGCTGGCCACGATGGCCTCGGACAGGTCGCGGCCGACCTTCTTGGCGTCCACGTCGAACGCGGCGACGAACTGGATGTCGCCGACGTGGTAGTCGCCGAACCGCACGTGCATCAGACCGGGGACGCGGGCCGCGGCGTCGGCGTCGCGGTAGTAGTGCACGCCCTGCACGAGCGATGCCGCGCAGTTCCCAACCCCCACCACGGCTACCCGAACGCTCTGGCCCATGCCGCCCACTCCTTCGCTTTAGTTGGTCCCGCCGCGCTGCTCGCGCTGTTCCTCGGCGATCAGCTCGTTGAGCCAACGCACCTCTCGTTCACTGCTCTCCAGCCCCAGCCGGTGCAGCTCGCGGGTGTAGCGGTCGATCTGCTCACCCGCCCGCGCCAGCGAGGCACGCAGCCCTTCCCTGCGTTCCTCGACCCGGCGCCGGCGGCCTTCAAGGATCCGCATCCTGATCTCGGCGGGTGTCCTGGAGAAGAACGCCATGTGGACGCCGAACCCCTCGTCGTCCCATGTCTGCGGCCCGGTGTCGGCCAGCAGCGTGGCGAACCGCTCCTTGCCCTCGGCGGTCAGCTTGTAGACCCGCTTCGCCCGCCTGCCCCAGGTTCTGGCGGACGGATCCGCCTCCGGCACCTCCTCGGCGATCAGGCCGGCCCGCAGGAGCCGGCGCAAGGTGGGGTACAGCGAGCCGTAGGAGAACGCGCGGAGCGTGCCCAGCATGTCGTAGAGCCGCTTGCGCAGCTCGTAGCCGTGCATCGGAGCCTCGTGCAGCAGCCCGAGGATGGCGAACTCCAGCACCGCACCGCCTCACCGGAGTGAAACTCAACCTACCGGTCCACTATATCGCTCCGATACATCTGATGCTCCCCATGTGTCGATCACCACTCCGGTCCGCGTGTCCGTCTGCCGAACGGCGCATGGACGTGGTAGAGCCGCCGCGTAGGCTGTCCCTCGTGCATACGCCGCGGCAGGTGGTCGACTACGCGTTGCAGCGCAGGGCGCTGCTCGCGGACGTCTACTCGGGCCGGGTCGGCACCATGGAGGTGTGCGACGCGAGCCCGTACCTGCTGCGGGCCGCCAAGTTCCACGGCCAGCCGACCGACGTGACCTGCCCGGTCTGTCGCAAGGAGCCGCTGACCCGGGTGTCCTGGGTGTACGGCGACGAGCTCAAGCACGCCGCCGGCTCGGCCCGCACGCCGGACGAACTGGCCCGGATGGCGGCGCTGTTCGAGGAGTTCACGGTCTACGTTGTCGAGGTGTGCCGCACCTGCAGTTGGAACCACCTGGTGCAGTCATACGTCCTGGGGACGCGTGGACTGGACAACCGAAAGCCGCGTAGGAGGACAGCCGCGGAGTGAGCTGGTTGCACGATCATGCCCACCTCCGCGGCGCGTACCGAAGGCAGCTGCGCTGGTATGACCACCGAACGACGCCGTCCGACGGGGCGGCGCCGGTCTGGGAGGCCTATCCGTGAACGACCACCGCAACCAGCGGCATCGCACCAGCGAGCCGGCCTGGCCTACTGGCGACGAGTCCGACCCCCGGTGGCCGCGGCAGGACGAGCCGCAGGAGCGCACCGGCTTCTGGAGCCCACTGTGGGACGACGATGACGACCCGCCCCCGCAGCGTCCCCGGTCCAACGGACGCGGCACCGGCCACGGGCCCCGGCGCGTCCCGCCACCACCGCAGCAGCCGACCGTGGCCGCTCGACCCCCGGCCCGGCCCGGCCCGGCCGGACCGACCGTCGCGCTGCCCGCGGGCGCCC
>NZ_DASZCQ010000063.1:0-11210 GCF_035942955.1 Actinophytocola sp.
CTGCGCGCCGCCGCCGACGCCATCCGGCTGTCCCGCCGCACCCTCGGCACCATCAAGGGCAACCTGTTCTGGGCCTTCGCCTACAACGTCGCCGCCCTGCCGCTGGCCGCGCTCGGCCTGCTCAACCCCATGCTCGCCGGCGCCGCCATGGCGTTCTCGTCGGTGTTCGTGGTGACCAACTCCCTGCGGCTACGGGGTTTCCGCAGCACGATCTCGTGAGACCGCCGGCCCGACCGGTGCTCAGCGGTCGAGCCGGGCGGCGTCGCCGAGGGTGGAGTTGCCTTCCAGGAAGCGGATCCGGGCCACCTCGAGCGCGCGTCTGCCGGTGTAGGCCAGGATGTAGAGGCCGTTGCGGACGTCGACGACGTAGATCAGTCCATTGTGGATGATCGGGTAGCTCCACATGACGACCTTGTTCGGGCCGCGGGACAGCGCCGGGTCCTCGGTGGCCACCGTGGCCAGCGGGGCCGGGGAGAACCAGCCGGCCTGGGTGGGCCGCGCGGGGTCGGCGATGTCGATGGCCTGCAACCCGCTGCTGTGCCAGGCCATGATCACCAGGTTCCGGGTCAGCGTCGGATTGTGCGACGAGTAGCTGGTGAACTGCTCGGTGGCCGGATCGTCGCCGGGTGAGCCGCAGAACTCCCGGGTGTTGGGCACGGTCCGGTACTCGCCGACGATCCGCGGCCGGGCCGGGTCGGACACGGCGATGGTGCGGGTCCAGCCCCACGGGCAGCCGAAGCTGGGCGCGGTGAACGTGCCGTACACCTCGTCGACGGTGAACGCGAACGGCCGCCCCGGCACCGGCACCGCCGAGTGCGACTCCGCGCACTCGTCAAGGCAGCCGCCGTCGGCGGTGCCCCACCGCGGCCGGTTCTCCACCGGGGTCAACAGCTTGTCGTTGAGCGACAACCCACCCGGCGGGATCCGCCCGGCCGCCACGTCGGACGTGTCCAGCACCAGGAAATGCCCACGCAGGTAGGCAAGGTAGGTGCGGTTGCCGTCCACGGTCACCGCCATCGAGTGCAGCGCGAGGTCGTTGTCGTAGTTGGCCGGGACCTCCGCACCCGGGTACAGGTTGTTCCAGTTCCCCCTGGCGATCTCGGGGAACACACCCTCGCGGGCCCGGCTGACGTCGGTCACCACCAGGTTCGCCACGGCCGGGTCGGCTGAAGAGGTAGGGGTGGACAGGAACAGCAGGCTCCGGCCGGTGCGGCGCGGATCGGTCCACAGGAACATCTCGTGCGGCTTGCGGGACGGCACGTACGTGGCCAGCAGCGGCGGGTTCACCGGGTCGGCGGCCAGGTCGAAGAACCGGATGCTCCACACGTCCGGGCTCGGCGGGCAGGCGTGGATCACCGTGCTGCACCGGAAGTACATCACCGCCAGCAGCCGCTGGTCCGGCAGCACGCGCATCTCCCGGGAGGTCTGTCCCAGGTTGGCGCCGGTCGCGAGCTCGGCGCCGAACTCGCCCACCACCCGCGGCCGGAACGGGTTGAGCGTGTCCACCACCTGGATGCCGGGGGCGGCGTGCGGGCAGGAGTCCGGGCCGCTGACCGGAATCCGTGGATCACCGGCACCGCAGCGAGCCGACCCGTCGGTGCGGTTGCCGACGTAGACGTACCTTCCGAACACCGCCAGCGCCGCGTTCATCCCCCGGTTCGCCAGCGGCGCGTGCCCCACCTGCACGAAGTTCCGCGACGTGCCCGGCACGTGCCCACCGGGACCCACCACCACATCCGCCGGCGCTGCCGGTGCGGTCAGCAGCGAACCGAGCAGCACCAGCGGGCACAGGCCGGGAGCGAACAGCCGGGATCGAGGCTTGCCCTTCATGACCCCCAACCTCCACCCGCACGCATGTCGGGTCAATCACCCGACCAGCCTCATTACGAGGCTCAATAGTGGTGGCTATTGAGCCGGTCCCGCGCCGCCCCTAACGAACCGTCGGTGGCGCGCGAACTAACTCATTGCTGCCGCGTGGGCGTTCGAGCGGGGACGGCGGACCAGCCGGCGGCGCGTACCGTATGTGATCGTGAACAGGAGACGATGTGGCTCTGGGAGATGGAATTCGGCGCAATATCGCGTATGTCGAGCCCGAGGAGCGGGCGCGATTTCGCGACGCGCTGATCGAGCTGGCCAAAAGGAAGTTCCCCGGCGAGCGGGACGACCCGATTCCCGGCGGCGTGAGCTGGTGGTTCAAGCAGGATGAGATCCACCAGGCGACGCACGTGCACGGGGGGCCGGAGTTCCTTCCCTGGCATCGTGAGATCGTCAACCGGCTGGAGGACATGCTGCGCGAAATTGATCCGCAGCTGTCGCTGCACTACTGGGACTGGACGCAGGACCCGCGGGCCATCCCGAACGCGAAGCTGGAGGGTGGGGCCACCGGCACGCTCAACCTGTTCACCGACACGTTCATGGGTTACGGGGGAAGCGTGCCGGCGCCGATCGGTGAGCCGTGGTTGAAGGCCGGCTACTACGTGCCCAACGCGGCGATACACCGGGACGACGCCGACGGCACCGCCGCCGACCCGCCGGCCAGCGTGATCCGGTCGGTCTCCGGGAGCCCGGCGTCGAAGTCCGGGGACACGTCCATCATCAGCGCCGCGGACTACCCGACGATGCGGACGCGGCTGGAGATGGTGCACAACGCCATGCACGGCTTCGTGAACATGGGCAGCCAGCACACGTCCTTCCGCGACCCGTTCGTGTTCCTGCTCCACTCGAACGTCGACCGGCTCTTCGCGCTGTGGCAACTGGATCCCGCGCATCCGGAACGGCTGGATCCGGCCACGGTGTACGGTTCGGAGAGCGGAGACCCCGGTCTCAGCGGCGCGATCCCGCCCTGGTCGGGAGTTCCACCGACGGTGCGTCCGTGGGCGCCGCCGGAGGGGCAGCAGGACCCCAAGACCTACAAGCATCCCTCCGTCGTGATCCCGCGCCCATACGACACGAGTGGACCCCGGCTGGTCGTGCCGAACTTCGGGTACAGCGCGGGTGGTTGGCGGGTCGACAAGCACCCGCGGTTCCTGGCCGACCTGACCGGCGACGGCCGGGCGGACATCGTCGGGTTCGGCGACGCCGGGGTGTGGGTGTCGCTGAACAAGGGTGACGGCACCTTCCAGACGCCCACCATGGTCATCGACAACTTCGCCTACACCGCCGGCGGCTGGCGCGTCGACAAGCACCCCCGGTTCCTCGCCGACCTCACCGGCGACGGCCGCGCGGACATCGTCGGCTTCGGCGACGCCGGCGTGTGGGTATCGCTCAACAACGGCAACGGCACCTTCCAAACGCCCCAACTGGTCGTGGCCAACTTCGCCTACAGCGCGGGCGGCTGGCGCGTCGAGCTGCACCCGCGGTTCCTCGCCGACCTGACCGGCGACGGCCGGGCGGACATCGTCGGGTTCGGTGGCGCCGGCGTGTGGGTGTCGCTGAACAAGGGTGACGGCACCTTCCACGCGCCCCAGCTGGTGATTGCGGACTTCGGCTACAACGCCGGCGGCTGGCGCGTCGAGCTGCATCCGCGGCTGGTGGCCGACACGACGGGCGACAAGCGGGCCGACGTCGTCGGCTTCGGCAACGCCGGAGTGCTGGTGTCGCGCAACAACGGCGACGGCACCTTCCAGGCGCCCCAACTGGTCGTGGCCAACTTCGCCTACAACGCGGGCGGCTGGCGGGTCGACAAGCACCCCCGGTTCCTGGCCGACCTGACCGGCGACGGCCGCGCCGACATCGTCGGCTTCGGCGACGGCGGTGTCTGGACCTGGCACATGTGACGGGAACGACGGTCGCCGCCCGCACCTACTACCTTCGGTAGGTGCGGGCGGCCGCTATGCGGCCACGCTCTGGTCCTTTCGGGCGAGGACCGTTGTCACGTCCGGCCCGGCGGTGCGACTCTCCCTCGGGACGGAATCGACACAGGCACACCGTCAACGTCGACAGGAGTTTGTCGCATGTCCCGAAGCATCCGCCGCGGGCTCGGCGCAGTGGTGCTGGCGAGCGCCCTGGTCGCCCCGGCGACCGCGCTCGCCGACCACGCGACCAATCCGCACACGCAGAACATGCACGCCAAGGGCCACAGCCCGCACCCGGCGACGTTCCTCGGCGAACCCGACGGCGTCCGGCACGTCAACTCCGACATCGCATTCCGCGGCAACCTGGCCTTCCACGGCAACTACGACGGGTTCCGGATCGTCGACATCGCCGATCCGGACCACCCCACGGAGATCGTCCACCAGCGCTGCAACGGCGACCAGGGCGACATCGCGGTGTGGGGCGACGTTCTGGTCAGATCGTGGAACTCCAAGAAGACCACCGCCCGCGACTGCGACGGGCAGACCGTGCCGGCCGGCTGGGAGGGCGTGCACGTCTTCGACCTCAGCAACCTGCGCAACCCCAACCTGATCGCCTCGGTCGAGCTGCCGTGCGGCTCGCACACCCTCACGCCGGTGCCCGACCTCGCCAACGGCCGGCTGATCGTCTACAGCAACAACTCCAGCAGCTCGGGCTGCGGCACGAGCGGCATCCGCGCCGAGGAGGACCTGCTCGGTGACTTCATCGACGTCATCGAGGTTCCGCTGGCGCACCCGGAGAACGCGAACCTGCTGCGGCGCGAGCCGCTGGCCGGGCCGATCACCGCCGTCCGCACCGGCTGCCACGACATGGGCGCGATCCTCGGCAGCGTGAACCTGGCCGCCTGCGCCAGCGCCGACGCCGCCAACGTGTACGACATCGGCGCGAACGCGCATCCCGGTGGCAGCATCGCGGACCCGGAGTTCCTGTACACGATCAGCGAGCCGGGCGTCGGCCAGCTGGGCACCAACGGCCGCTGGCACTCCGCGTCGTTCAGCTGGGACGGCCGGATCCTGCTGCTCGGCTGGGAGCCCGGCGGCGGCGCCGAGCCCGAGTGCCAGAGCACCGACCCGAACGTCGACAAGAGCCTGTTCTTCTACGACGCCCACACCGGCGCCAAGCTCGGCCAGTGGGTGCTGCCCCGGCCGCAGGACGGCGAGGCCGAGAACTGCACCATCCACAACTACAACGTCGTGCCGCTGCGCAACGGCCGCGACGTCGTGGTGAGCGGGAACTACCAGGCGGGCACCTGGGTCACCGAGTTCACCGACCCGGCGCACCCGGTGACGATCGGCTGGTCCGACCCGCCGGCGATCAGCCCGCCCGACCTCGGCGGCGCGTGGTCGTCGTACTGGTACAACAACTTCATCTACGAGTCGAGCATCACCGAGGGCCTCAACGTGTTCCGGCTCAGCGGCAACGCCACCGGTGGCGCCATCAGGTTGTCCCACCTCAACCCGCAGACCCAGGAGTTCTCCCTGCCGTAGAGCCCGGTCGACAGCCCTGTTCCTCCCGCCGAGGAACAGGGCTTCGGCATGCGCGCAGACGCCTCGCTACCGGCAGGCGTTGGGCCGGGGTCGCAGGCCGGAGAGGGTGACGGTGACCAGCCGGCGGACGGCGGCCTGGGACGCCAGGCTGCGGGCGGCGTTGAGGGCGTGCAGGCAGTAGGTGGCCAGCTCGTCGGGCGAGACGTCGCCGCGGACGTCGCCGGCTTCCGCGGCCTCGGCGACCAGGTCCCGAACCAGCTCGTGCAGGCGTTTCTCGGCCGGGACGAGGTGCTCGTCGCGGTGCAGCGCCGCGGCGATGTCGGGGTCGTGGGACTCGGCGTGCTGGTGCGTCCCGTGGTGCTGCAGCCGCTGCCGGTGGATGTGCGCGTACGCCTCGAGGACGGCGTCGAGCCGCTGGCCGGGGGTTGCGGCCCGGTCGCGGATCTCGGCGAGCTGCGCGAGATGGCCGGCGATCTGCCGCTCGTGCCAGGCGAGCAGGACCGCTTCCACGTCCGGGAAGTACTTGTACAGCGTCGCCCGGCCGATGCCGGTCCGCTCGGCGATCTTCGACATGGTCACCGCGCGCAGCCCCTGCTCGGCCACCAGTGCGGCGGTGGCATCCAACGTCGCCTCGCGCACGGCATGGCGGTGCGCGTCGATCGTCTCGGTCCACAGCTTGGGCATCGCCCCCGATCATACAGGTTGACATGTCCTATACAGTCTGTCCGTAGAGAGACAGATTGTATCGATAACTCCGGAGGCTCCGCGCATGGCCGGCCCGTCCCACCACCCGACCCCGACCAGACCGGACGACCTGTACGCCAGCCCGCCGCCGTGGGACATCGGCCGACCGCAACCGGCCTTCCTTGCCCTCGCCGGGCGGGGCGCCCTCACCGGCCGGGTGCTCGACGTCGGCTGCGGGACCGGCGAGCACGTGCTCATGTGCGCGGGGCTCGGTCTGGACGCCACCGGCGTCGACCTCGCGGCGACCGCGCTGCGCATCGCAGCGGACAAGGCACGCGAACGCGGCCGCACCGCGCGATTCCTCCGCCACGACGCCCGGCGCCTCGCCGACCTCGGCGAGTCCTTCGACACCGTGCTCGACTGCGGCCTGTTCCACATCTTCGACGGCGCCGACCGTGCGGCCTTCGTCGCCGGCCTGCGCTGCGTGCTTCCGCCGGGCGGCCGCTACTTCATGCTGTGCATCAGCGATCGGGAACCGCGCGACTGGGGACCGCACCGGATCACCCGGGACGACATCACCACCGCGTTCGCCCGGGGATGGCGGGTCGACTCGATCGAACCCGGCACGATCGACATCACCCTCGACCCCGGCGGCGTCCGCGCCTGGCTGGCCGCACTCACCAGGAGCTGACCCGATGCCGACCGTCGAAGCCCACGTGCCCACCGAACGCCCGAGCCGGTTCCTGGTCCAACTCTGCCGCCACGCCAGCCAAATGAGCCGCAACCGCATGATCCGACTCCCCGCCCACCTGGCCGGGGACTCGCGGGCCGGCGCGATGCCGAACAACCTCACCGCGGAATGGTCCGACACCCACGGCACGGTCAGCGTCGACGGCGGCACCTGCATCCTGTGGGCCACCCAGGACGCGCTGAACCTGCGCATCGACGCCCACGACGAGGAGACCCTGCACCGCATGCAGGAGCTCATCACCAGAAACCTCACCCGGTTCAGCCGGCGCGACCCGCTCACGGTGACCTGGAACCGGACCGACGCACCGGACCGGGCCACCGGCGCCCCGGCCGCCCCCACCGGGCACGCCGCCCACCGTCGCCGCCGCACCGCGCTCCTGATCGCGATCGCCGTCCTGGCCATCGCGGCACACGTGGTGCTCGGCGGAGCCGTGCTCGCCGCTCCACAATGGACAGCCTGGGCGGCCGACGCCGTCCTGGCGCTCGTTCTGATCAAGGCCGCCATCCTCACCGCCGGCTATCTCACGCATCGCCGCCGCAGAGCCGCGAAGTCCCGCTGAGGCCACTACGTGGACTTTTAGTACTACTACCGCTCGCGGATCCGCGCCGATTCACTTTTCCGTTCGCTGTTGGGAAATTCTCCGCACCAACGATCCGTTGACCCGCCGACGCGGACATCCTTAGCCTCCAAGGACCCGCCACTCCTCTCCGGTGGCGGACCCTGCACCCTGCTTGGAGGAACCATGCGCCCGCGCCTTCGGCACGCGGCGTTCGTGGCGGTGACCGCCGCCATGATCGTCGGGTTCACCGCGACGCCCGCCGCGGCAAGCCATTCCTGGAACGGCTACCACTGGGCCCGATCCGGCGAAGCCCGCCTCACCATCCTGTCCAGCGTCACCTCGAACTGGAGCAACGCGCTGTCGGTCGCCAACAGCGACTGGAACCGCAGCGCCTACCTGCAGAACACCGTCGTCGCCAGCAGCACCACCAGCACCGCCCGCCAGCAGTGCGCCTTCCCGTCCGGCGCCATCCGGGTCTGCAACTTCACCTACGGCAACACCGGCTGGTCCGGTCTGGCCTCGATCAGAGTGACCAGCGGCAACCACATCACCACCGGCACCGCCAAGATGAACGACACCTTCCTGGCCAGCGCCGACTCAGCCAAGCGGCAAGGCGTGATGTGCCAGGAAGTGGGGCACGACTTCGGCCTTGCCCACCAGGACGAGAACTTCACCAACCCCAACCTCGGCACCTGCATGGACTACACCAACAACTGGAGCACCAACCAGCACCCCAACACCCACGACTACAACCAGCTCGCCGCCCAGTACGGCAACCACAACGACAGCACGGCGGCCAGCCGCGACACCGCCGGCATCACCACGATCGTCACCGGTGACGTCGTCACGCTCGTCACCTGGGCCTCGTGAACCGCATCCGCATTCTGGTGCCCGTCGCGGCCGCCCTGCTGGGCGGCTGCGGCGGGTCACCCGCTGACCAACCCACCGGCACCCTCGACGTCGGCCAGCAGGGCACCGCGCCGCCGCGCACCGCCTGGTACCTGCGGATCGAGACCACCGACGCCAAACCGATCGTCGAGCACACCTACCCCAACGCCCCGATCGCGTTGACCCAGGACCTCGCCGTCGGCAACTACCGCGTCATCAGCTGGAACCGCCCCTGCTCCGACGCCTGCCCGGCCAGCGGCGACAACGGCCTCGGCCCGCTCAGCCAGGTGTGCGGAGCCCCGGTCACCGTCACCAAGGGCACCCGCGTCTCGGCCACCGTCGTCATCAACACCGACGGCACCTGCTCGGTCCGCGTCAACTGACCGCCGCTCAATTGAGGCAATTCGGATCGCGCACCGCACCGGAATGCGACTAGCCTCGTACCGCGTTTCCGGGCCGAATCGGCGTTCTTCACGCGCAGCGCAACCGGAGGTATGGGGATGAAACGAGCACGGACTGCCGTCGTCGCGAGCCTGTCCACCGCGGCCCTTCTCGCACTCGCCGCGCCCGCCGGCTCGGCGGCGCCACCCGGATCGGACGGTGAGGAATCCCGGGCGCCGGCCGGAACCGTGCTGGACAACTTCAAGTTCGTCGGGCACTCCCCGCTCGACGGGTTCAACGACTACGGCGATCTCTACGCCCACGGCGATTTCGCCTACGTGGGCAGCCGGTGCTCGCCCACCGCCCAGGGCGGCGCCGGTGTTCAGGTCGTCGACATCTCCCAACCGAAGCACCCGCGGCTGGTGAGTGAACTGCCCAACCCGCCGTTCACCCGCGCCGAGGACGTGACCGTGCTCGACGTGCGCACCCCGACGTTCACCGGCGCGCTCGCCGTCGTCGGCATCCAGGCGTGCTTCAACAGCGGCCACGAAGCCGAGGTGGTACCCGGCGTTCGGCTCTTCGACGTGACCCGTCCCGGCCGCCCGGCCCTGCTCGCGCACTGGGACCTGCCCCAGGGAACCATCGGTTGCCACGAGATCGACGCCGTCCAGCGCCGGGACGGCGCCGTGCTCGTCGCCTGCGCCCGCAACTTGATCGACCACCAGCGCAGCAACGGGGCGACCGCGCTGCACCTGATCGACGCCACCGACCCGGCCAACCCGCGCACGGCCGCCGACTGGACCCTCAACGCGGCCCCCGGCACCGGAGTGGGCTGCCTGGCCGCCCAGTTCGCGCACAGCGCCCGCTTCACCGACGGCGGGAACTCGGTCTATGTGTCCTATTGGGACGCCGGCACGGTGCACCTCGACATCACCACCCCCGGCGCGCCGGCCGTGGTCGGCACGACCAGAATCGCACCACCGGACGAGGACGCCGACAACCACTCGATGACGCTCGCCAACGACGGCGCCTGGCTGATCATCAACACCGAGGACTTCTCCCCAGGTGACTGCGAGGAATCCGCCTTCGGCGGCTGGGGTGAGGTCTACATCTACGACAACACCAACCCCGCCCAGCCGGCGTTCCTCGGCACCTTCTCCACTCCCAACAGCCGGTCGACCCGAACCGACGGCGCCTACACCGACCACAACACCGAGGTCACCGGCCGCGACCAGTTCTTCTCCTCCTGGTACTCCGACGGCATCGTATGGTGGACCATGACCGGCTCCGGCATCACCCGGCAACGCGGCCAGTTCGTCCCCCCACCCCGCCCCGACGGCTCCCCCGCCTCCGTCTGGGGCGTCTACATCGACTCCGCCCACGACCTCATCCTGGCCAGCGACACCCGCACCGGCCTCTGGATCGCCAAACCCAAGGGACTCAACGACTTCTAGCGCCTGCTTCAGAAGTCACCGGTAACCGCACCGGCCGCGGGCCGGCGTGGACAACAGTCGATCATCGATCGCCGCACCTTGAGAATGCGCCGCCGGGTGCGGACCCGGGGTGCGCCGCGGCCTGGTGTACGGCCGGCTGGACCGGCCGCCCAGCCCGTGCATACGCAGCGATCGGCCCACCGTCGGCCGTGGTCCCCGCCACCCGGAACCGGTCGGCCGCGCGCCACCGCGCCCCGACCTGATCTGCGCCGGCGACACCCGCACCGGCCTCTGGATCGCCAAACCCAAGGGACTCAACAACTTCTAGTCGACGACCGCGGCCCCGGCGGAGCGAGGCGTCCCGTCGTGTCCAGCTTGCGGACGCTCCACGCACATCGCGCCGGCGAGTGTGAGCGCGATCCATGGCAGCGCCGGCAGGTCGGCGGCCCTGGCGAGGTCCGGCGCGGTTCCGGTGAGCAGGTTGCCGAGCAGGATGCCCACGCGATGCCACCGGGATTGTGCCCCTCCGACTTGGCCGAGAAGCTCCGACCGTCCACAGTGAACGGCTCAGCGATCCACAACACCGGCGTGCTGCCCACCGTCCCCGCCGGGGTGTGGCCCGGCGTACCGCCCGCGGCCAGCACCAGCCGAGCCGGCGCCGCCGACTCCACCCGACGAGGCCGAACTCCTCAAGCCGATGAACCGAGGCCGCGTGCACGGAACCACCCATCAGTCGACCAATCCTTGGGGCGACGAAGCGAGCACCGGGCCGGCAGCGCCCGCGGCCTCGAGCCGACCACGGCCGGATGAGGATCCTCGCCACGACGATTCGCCGCCGTCGGTCCGGTCACGCCTGCTGATCTCGCAACTACTATGATCACTAGCAGTCATTCGCCCGCCACCGGCTGTCCATCACCACCTCAGCGAGACCGTGCCGGCCGAGATCCGTGGCGTGGGACGGGGCGGCTCAGCCGACGGCCTGTCGATCGGGTTCGATGAGCGCGACGACCCGCTCCTCGCCGCGGGGATAGGGGCCGCCGGTGTACTTCGTCGAGATCCGGTCGACGATCTCCCAGGCGGGGTCGCCCTCGAGCCACTCGACGACCCGGCCGCGGATGATGACCGGCTGGAACGGGTTGCCGGGTGGCGTCAGGGAGAGCGCGACCCGCGGGTCG
>NZ_DASZCQ010000064.1:0-4909 GCF_035942955.1 Actinophytocola sp.
GCCGCCCACGGCGCCACCACCGACGGTCGCGGTGCCGCGTCCGCCCGCTCCGCCGCCTCCTGTCCCCGAGCCGCCACCGCCGCCACCATCGCCGCCCGAGCCACCCCGGGCCGCGCCGCCCCCGCCGGGCCCGCCGCCGGCCGCGCTCCCGTCGCAGGGTCCACCGTCGGCCACCCTCGATCAGCTGCGGTCGCGGCTCACCGCGCTGGGCGTGCCCGAGTCGGCATACCGGATCGGTCCGCCCGCCGAGCGGACCTGGACCATGGACCAGACCCCGGAGGGCTGGCGGGTCGGTTGGTACGAAAGGGAGTTCGTGGCCCCGGCGGTGTTCGAGGACGTCGCCGACGCGGCCGCGTTCCTGCTCGGCAAGGTCATGCTGGACGCCGGCCGGCGGGAGGCCGAGCCGCCGCCACCTCCTCCTCCACCGGAGCCGGAGCCCGGAGCCGAGCCGGAGCCGCCCGCCGACGAGGAGACCGTGGTCTCCGAGCCGGCCGAGCCGCCGGAACCCAAGCTCCAGCAGACGATGCCGGCGCCCCCGCCGACCGTGGAGGAGCCGCCGCCCACCCTGTTCACCCCGAACGTGCCGGTCCAGCCGACCGGGCCGCGGCCGCCCGCCGGCCGCCCCACGGTGGCGGTCCGCGAGCACCGGGTCGAGTCCCCGCCGGAGCCCGAGGCGCGGCCGGAGCCCCGGCAGGCGGGGCAGCGCTGGCCCATCCAGCCGCTGAGCGGAGAGCCGCCGCTGACCCTGTTCCGCGGCAAGCGACTCATGGAGCTCGCGCCCGGCACGGAGATCGACCGGTTCGGTGAGCCGGACGGCAACCTGACCTACGCCGCCGGCACGCCGTTCGCCGAGCGGTCCCTCGTGCCCGAGTGGGTGGAGCGGCCCTTCCACACGTACCGGGTGACCCAGCCCATGGAGGTGCTGTGCGGCACCGCCATCCCATGGTTCGACCAGCCCGGGGGCGGCACCGCCTACCTGCTGCCGGCAGCGATCGAGGAGCTGCTCATGGAGGGGCGGCTGATCGAGGTTCCCGGTCGCCGGCCCGTCACGTAGCCGTTCACCGGAAGTCGCGGGACTTGGCGGGGATGCGGAGCTCGAGGGGCTGCAGCCGGTCGGCGAGCAGGCTGACCACGCCCTCCACGC
Source organism: Actinophytocola sp. (assembly GCF_035942955.1). Lineage (GTDB taxonomy): Bacteria > Actinomycetota > Actinomycetes > Mycobacteriales > Pseudonocardiaceae > DASYTH01. The sequence goes on from NZ_DASZCQ010000064.1 coordinate 1,145, forward strand.
TCTCCACGATCCCGCGCACCAGCAGGGCCGATGAGGTGCGGGCGATCCGGCGGTAGCGCGCCCACAACCCGGTCGTGCAGACCACGTTGACCATGCCGGTCTCGTCCTCGATGTTGAGGAACGTGACCCCGCCGGCGGTCGCCGGGCGCTGCCGGTGGGTGACCGCGCCGCCGACCAGCACCCGGGTTCCGTGGTCTACTTTGGACAGCTCGGCGGCCGGGAGCGCGCCGAGCCGGTTCAGCCGCTCCCGGACGAACTGCGTGGGGAAGCTGTCCGGCGACAGGCCCGTCGCCCAGATGTCGGCCACCGCCAGCTCGACCTCGTCCATGCCCGGCAGCGGGGGCGCCGCGGTGCCGACCGTGGTGCCCGGCAAGCGATCCGGGCGCTCCCCGGCCGCCGCACCCGCCGCCCACAGGGCTTCCCGCCGCCGCACGCCGAAGCAGTCGAACGCGCCGGCCGTGGCCAGCGCCTCGACCTGGGCCCTGGTCAGGGAGATCCGCCTGGCCAGGTCGACCATGTCGCGGTAGGGCCCGCCGCTGTCGCGCTGCTCGACGATGCGCGTGGCGAGGTCGTTGCCGATGGTGCGCACGGCGCCGAGTCCAATTCGGACCGCCCGCTTGCGCGCGATGCCGCACTCCGGGCACTCGTTGCTGTGCCTGCGGCATTCCGGGTGCATCGGCTCCAGGGTGGCGTGCGGCAGGCTGGCGTTGACGTCCGGCCCGCGCACGGTCACCCCGTGCCGGCGGGCGTCGGCGACCAGCGACTGCGGGGAGTAGAAGCCCATCGGCTGGGCCCGCAGCAGCGCGGCGCAGAACGCGGCCGGGTAGTACAGCTTGAACCAGGCGCTGGCGAACACCAGGTGGGCGAAGCTGAGCGCGTGGCTCTCCGGGAAGCCGAAGTTGGAGAACGCCAGCAGCTTCTCGTAGATCCGCCCGGCCAGCTCCGCCCCGATGCCGTGCCGCGCCGCGCCCTGGTAGAACCGCTCGCGCAGCCGCTCCATCCGGCGGGTGGACCGCTTGGCCCCCATCGCCCGGCGCAGCTCGTCCGCCTCGGCCGGGCTGAAGTCGGCCACGTCCACGGCGATCTGCATGAGCTGCTCCTGGAACAGCGGCACCCCCTTGGTCTTGTGCAGCGCGTTCTCCAGCAGCGGGTGGTCGTAGGTGACCTCCTCGATGCCGCTGTGCCGCCGGATGTACGGGTGCACCGAGCCGCCCTGGATGGGGCCGGGGCGGATCAGCGCGACCTCGACCACCAGGTCGTAGAACTCCGCGGGCTTCAACCGGGGCAGGGTGGCCATCTGCGCCCGACTCTCCACTTGGAACACTCCGACCGAGTCGGCCTTTTGCAGCATCTCGTAGACGTTCTTGTCGAACAGGTCCAGCTCGCCGATGTCCACCTTGATCCCATGGTGCTCGTCGACCAGGTCGATCACGTAGTGCAGGGCGGAGAGCATGCCGAGGCCGAGCAGGTCGAACTTGACAAGGCCGACCGCGGCGCAGTCGTCCTTGTCCCACTGCAGCACGGTCCGCTTGGGCATCCTGGCCGGCTCCACCGGGCAGACCTCGCTGACCGGCCGGTCGCAGATCACCATCCCGCCGGAGTGGATCCCCAGGTGCCGCGGGAAGTTCTCCAGCTGCCCGGCCAGCTCCATGACGGCCAGCGGCACGTCGTGGTCGTTGTCGTCCACTGTGGACTTGAGCGGGCCCCACCTGTCGATCTGCTTGCTCCAGGCGTCCTGCTGGCCCGGCGAGTAGCCGAGCGCCTTGGCCATGTCCCGGACCGCGGACCGGGCCCGGTAGCTGATCACGTTCGCCACCTGGGCGGCGTGCCGGCGGCCGTGCTTGTCGTAGACGTGCTGGATGGCCTCCTCGCGCCGGTCGGACTCGATGTCCAGGTCGATGTCGGGCGGGCCGTCCCTCGCCGGGGCGAGGAAACGCTCGAAGAGCAGGTCGTAGCGCGCCGCGTCCACGTTGGTGATGCCCAGCGCGTAGCAGACCGCCGAGTTCGCCGCCGATCCCCGGCCCTGGCAGAGAATGTCGTTGCGCCGGCAGAAATCCACGATCTCCCACACCACGAGGAAGTAGCCCGGGTAGCCGAGCTCCTCGATCACCTGCAGCTCGTGCGCGATCTGCAGGAACGCCTTGGGGTTCTCGGCGTACGAGCCGTAGCGCCGGGCCGCGCCGCGGTAGGTCAGCTCGCGCAGGTAGGTGATCTCGGTATGTCCCGGCGGCACGTCGAACGGCGGCAGCTCGGGCGCGATGACCTTCAGCGGGAAAGCCAGGTGCATGCCGAGCACCGCGGCCCGCTGGACCGCGCCCGGATAGCGGGCGAACCGGCGCCGCATCTCCTCGCCGGACCGCAGGTGCGCGGTGGGCGCCGGCGGCAGCCAGCCGTCCATCTCGTCCAGCGCTCGGCCGGCCCGCACCGCGGCCATCGCCGCGGCGAGGCGGCCGCCGTCCGGATGGGCGTAGTGCACGGCATTGGTTGCCACACAAGGCAGGCCCAGGTCGTTGGCCATGCCGTAGAGTAGGTCGTTGTGGACCGAGTCCTCCGGGCGGCCGTGATCGGTCAGCTCGACGAACACCCGGTCCCGGCCGTAGGCGCCGACCAGCTTGCCGAGCTGGACGAAGGCCGCATCGGGTCCATTGTGGACGAGCGCGCGGCGCACGGCGCCCTTGCGGCAGCCGGTGAGCACGACGCAGTGCTCCCTGGTCTCGGCCACCACCCGGTCGAGGTCGTAGATCGGGCGGCCCTTCTCCGCCCCGTCGGCCAGGTACCCGTTGGTCAGCGTCCGGCACAGCCGGTGGTAGCCCTCCTGCTTGTCGGCAAGCAGCAGCAGGTGCTCGCCCTCGGGGTCCGGGATCCCGTTCTGCGGCGCGGAAAGGTTCAGCGACAGCTCGGTGCCGAACACCGTGCGCACGCCGAGCTCCTTCGCCGCCTCGGCAAACCGGACCACCCCGTACATGCCGTCGTGGTCGGTGAGCGCGATGGCGTCCAGGCCGAGCAGCGCGGCCGCCTCGATCAGCTCCTCCGGATGGCTTGCCCCGTCGAGGAAACTGAAGTTGGAGTGGCAGTGCAGCTCGGCGTAGGGCACGCGCTCCTCGCCGTCGGTCTCGGTGGCCCCTGCCGGCCCGACCCCGGCCGGCGGAACGTACCGGTCCCGGCGCCGGCTCCAGGCCGGGCTGTCCCCACCATCGCCCTGCTGTCCGTTCTCCGGCCGCCCGGACATGATCCGCTCCAGCTCCGCCCAACTCACCGGCGGGTTGTTCCAGCCCATCACCCCTCCCCTCCCCGGCGTGTTGGCCTCTCACGTCGCTGTGTTGGCCTCTCACGTCGCTGTGTTGGCGCTGACGCGCGCGTGAGGCGCAAACACAGCGACGCCACACGCAAACACGGCGACGTGAGGCGCAAACACGGCGGTCAGTCGTAGACACCTTCGACCGTCCAGAGGTCGTGTTCCCAGACGAGGAGGAGGGCGGAGTCCTCGGTGAGGACCTGGAGGCGGGCGCAGCGGTGCGCCGAGTCCGGCTCCCACCAGCGCTCGTCGGCCGGCCATGGCCCGGCCCAGCCGCGCACCTCCCGGGGCGGCCCGTTCACCGCCACCCGGCGCGGCCGGCCGGTCAGCTCGAACCGGGCGCTGACCCCGATGTCGGACCCGGTCTCGTCGAGCACGGCGGCGGGGACCGGGCGGCTCGGCACCAGGCGCGGGGACGGCGCCGGCAGCCGGCCCGGCCACGGCGCGTCCGGGTCGGCGCGGGGCACCCG
>NZ_DASZCQ010000065.1:0-1714 GCF_035942955.1 Actinophytocola sp.
GCCGAAGGCGCCCGGGGCGGCGCAGGCCGCGTTCGCCGCCCGGCTCGGCCGGCTGCTGGCCCGGCGCGGCGCGCTGGTGATGGACCGCGCGGCGCTGCGCGGGATCGAGCTGATCGACACCCTGGTGCTGGACGCGGGCGCGCTCGGCACCGGCCGGTGGCTGCTGCGCGACCTGGTGCCGTTCCCGGACAGCGACCCCACCGAGCTGGCCGAGCACGCCTTTCAGTTGTTCAATGAGACCGACCTCGACTCGGTGCACCGCAGCGGCCACTGGGCGCTGGGCCCGCTCGACGAGCTCGACCTGACCGGGCGCAAGGGCGCCCGCGAGCGGGACCGCCTGAGCAAGCGCGGCGCCGCCCGCGTGCTCGGCCTCGCCCGGGATCGGCATCTCCAGGCGGTGCTCGCCGTCGAGGAGGAGACCGCGCCGGGCGCGGACACCGTCGCCGCCGCGGCCCGCGACGAGGGGCTGCGCGTACTGGTGGCCGACGGACGGCACCGCACCCGGTTCGCCTTCGCCGACGACGTGATCGAAGACGACCTGGTGGCGGGCGTGCGCCGGCTCCAGGCCGACGGGCACGTGGTCGCGCTGCTGTCCGGCAACCGCCGCGCCCTCGGCGCCGCCGACCTCGGCATCGGCACGCACCGGCCGGGCGAGCCGCCGCCATGGGGTGCCCACCTGCTCGTCGGCGAGGACCTGGACACCGCCGCGCTGACCGTCGGCGCGGTCGGCATGGCGCGTCGGGTGACCGCCGACGGCATGAAGCTGGCCATCGCGGCCAGCGGCATCGGCGCGGTGAACGCGCTCAACGTCCGCGGCCGCGGGGCCGCGCGCAGCCTGCGGGCGGTGAACACCGGCGCGGCGCTGGCGTTCGTCGACGGCGTGTGGCGGGCAAGGACGCTGGGCAGGCGGGACCCCGCTCCGTCCGGCGGCGCGGGCCAGCCGTGGCACCTGATGCCGGCCGAGACGGTGCTGCAGCGGCTGGGCACCGACCGCACGGGCCTGTCCGACAAGGAGGCCGACCGCCGGCTGACCGCCCGGCCCGGCGCGCCCGGCCAGCGCACCGGCTTCACCAGGGCGTTCCTCGCCGAGCTGGCCAACCCGCTGACCCCGGTGCTGGCCGGCGGCGCCGCGGTGTCCGCCGCGGTCGGCTCCGCCACCGACGCCGCGCTGGTCACCAGCGTGATCGGCCTGTCCGCGCTGATCGGCAGCATCCAGCAGGTGCACACCGAGCGCGCCCTGGCCAGCCTGCTCGAGCGCTCCGCGGTCAGCGCCACCGTCATCCGGGACGGACGCAAGCGCACGGTCAACGCCAACGAGCTGGTGGTGGGCGACATCGTGGCGGTCGAGTCCGGCGACGTGGTGCCGGCCGACTGCCGGCTGCTCGAGGCGGTCGGGCTTGAGGCCGACGAGTCGTCGCTGACCGGCGAGTCGCTGCCGGTCGCCAAGGACGCCGCTCCCGTGGTGGCCGCCGAGATCGCCGACCGAACCTCGATGCTGTTCGAGGGCACCACGGTCGCCGCCGGGCGGGCGGTCGCGGTCGTGGTGGCCACCGGTGAGGCGACCGAGGTGGGCCGGGGCCTTGCGGCGGCCCGGCGCGCGGCGCCGACCACCGGGGTGGAGGCCCGCCTCACCGAGCTGACCCGCAAGAGCTTGCCGATCGCGGTCGCGTCGGCGACCGCGGTGGCCGGACTTGGCCAACCGCTCCACCCGGCG
>NZ_DASZCQ010000066.1:0-46362 GCF_035942955.1 Actinophytocola sp.
CGTGAACAGGTGCACCCACAACCACAGCAGCAGCAGCGCGCCGAGCGACGCCGCGATCCACCAGGTGGGGCGCATCGACCCAACCCCGACCAGGACCTGCGTCCACTGGGTGAGGGTCTGCTTGCCCGTGGCCAGGGCGTAGACCTCGAGAATCAGGAAGTCCAGGAAGGCACCGACGAGGTAGATCGGCCAGGCGATGCGCATATCCACCGTGCACCTCCCCCGGAACGCACAACAGGTGACGTTCGCCCTTCTGGGCACACGTCACCTGCGTGCGGTCAGTATGCGACATCACCCGGTCTGCTGTCCAAACTGGTCTCCCGACACGCCGAGGCCGGCCCTGATGTCGGCCGCCATGGACTCCATGCCGCTGGCGCCGCGCCACTCATGCCCGCACGCCAGGTTCCGGCACCGAGCCCCGTTCGGCCCGGCCACCACCGCAGCAACCCGCTTCTGCTCGCCCGCGTCCTCCACGTACACCCAGCGCCGGCCGCACGCCGGACACGGCGCCAGCACCTCCATCGCCATCTCCGGGTTGATCAGCTCGTTGATCTTCTCAACCCAGCCACCGATCAGGTTCGTCAACCACGCGATGTCCCGCACCTCACGCCCAGCGCTCGACACGTACCGCGCCCCGCGGCGGATCCGCTCCGGCACGGGCATGTCGTCGAGCACGCGCGGTGCCTGAACCACCGTGCGGCCGCACATCACCGCCGCCTCGGTGCGCCACAAGTCACGAGCCGTGGCCCGGATCTCCTCCAACAGGTCGTGCGCGGCCGGAGCGATCGGCGCCGGCGAACCCCGGCCACGACCCGACGCCCGACCACCACTCGACGCCACCTCCTCGGCCAACTGCTCCAACAGACTCGGCCGCTCCCGCAGCGGCCCGCGCCGGTTTTGCCGCAGCATCACCGGGTCCACCAGCGCCGCCACGACCTTGGTCAACGCGGCCCGCTCATCAGCCAGATCCTTCGCCTTCTGCACGGCACGCTGATCGGTCATGACGATGCCTCGATCCACCGGGGCCGAATAGCCGGCGCCCCACGCCAGGAGCGCAGCCCGGGAACGTACCCGGCCACCTGAAGCGAAGTGATCTGGGAGCCCGACGCCGGGGCATCATCGAGCAGCGCCCGGAGGGCTTCCCTGAAGGACGGGTAGGTGCTGACCGAGGTCGAGCCGAACCCGTAGGCCGGGCGGGTCAGCAGCCACCCCTCGGCAAGCTCGCCGCTCAGGGCGCGGCGCCGGCGGATCGAGGGCTTCACGACACGGCCTCCAACTCGCAGGTGTACCGGCAGTGCCTGTTCTGCCGCCTGCACGGCAGCAGCTGCTCGGCCAACCAAGCAGCCGACGACCCTCGTCCGGTGGCAAGATCCGGGTGTTCGACGGCGAACCGGCACTCCCACGAGCAGTAGTGCGGATCCAGCCACGGCAGCACGACAGGGACCGGGCAGCCCGGCCGCCGGCACCTCACCGGCCCTCCGCGGCGGATAGGCCGAGCATCTCCAGCAGCTCGGCGAACTCGGCGGCGTCGACCGCGTGGTGGGCGCATGTCCGGACCGCGCGGCGGCGCTCCCACTGCGAGGCCTTCCGGGCGGCGCCGTTGAGCAGCCCGCGATCATGGTTCGGGCCTTCATCGCCCAGGCCGTAGCCCTCCCGGGTGAACCTCACGCGACCTCCTCGGGTCGAGGCCCGAACTGCTCGAGGCATTCATGGTCGGCGAGCACCGCGGCGTTCGCCTCGGTCTCGCCGGCGCCACGAGCGTCGTGGTAGATGCGGTACCAGTGCACGTCCCACTGCTCAGCGCTGGACATGGCCTCCTCCATCCCTGGCCTCCTTGATCTCTCCGGCCACCCGCCGGTGGCCGGTGCACCACGCCAGCACGTCCGGCCACGGGGTGGACTCCCGCTGCTCGACGGTCAACTGCAGGCGCTGGCAGAACGAGCACTCCACCTCCCCGCGGTCGCGCAGCCGCTCGGCCCGCCGCAGCCGCCGCGGGTGCTCGGCCCGCAACTGCGACCCATGGCGCGACCGGCACGGCATGTCGATACGGGCGCCGCAGTCGTCACACGACACCGACCGGGCCAACGCCCGCTGCGACTCGGTCTCCGCAAGCGCAATGAGGTCGCGGGTCCGGGCCGGGGTGCGGGTCATGGCGGGTCACCCGGTGGATCGGGTGGCGGCAGGCCGGCGTGGTAGGTGCCGAACCTGAAGTACGGCGACGGGTTGAGCGCATCCCGCGGGGTGGTGGCCGGGCCCACGGTCGGCCGATGTCCGGCCGGGCCGGCGTCCCCGGCATCTATCACCGATCCGGTACCCGCCCCGGCCCTACCCGTCCCGACCGTGGTGCCCGTGTTGATCCCGCCGTTGATCGGGGTGGTTTCGGGCATGGATGAGCCGCGGGCGGTGGCTTGTGAGCTGAGTGGGTCCGGTTCCTCGTCCGGCAGCGGATCTGGGTCGGGATCTGCGCTGGATTCAGGTCGGATCTGGGTCGGATCCGTTGATCCGGCGTAGATCGGCGGTTGATCCGGCGTAGATCTGGACGTTGATCCGGGCGGCGGCAGCAGCACCATGCCGGCCGCCTCCGGGGTGCAGTCCAGCTTGCGGGAGTTGCAGCCTCGGCACGCCACGACGAGGTTCCTGGCACCCTCGGCCTTGCGCGGGTCGACGTGGTCCAGCACGCCGCCCTGGGAAGTCTTGCGGTCCGCCCAGCGCACCGTGATGGCGCAGTAGCGGCACCGGTCGCCGTCGCGGCGCTTGACCGCCGCGCGCAGTTCCTTGTCCTTCAGCTCCCGCCGCTTGGCCCGGTGCACGTCGTTCTCGGCTCGCGACGGGTTGTCCCGGAGGAACTCATGCACCCAGAACCCGCCGCGGTCGGCGCTCCAGTCGTGCTGCCCTAGGCATGGGCACTGGTCACCGTGGCGGTGCAACATCGCCCCCAGGTCCGGAAAGACGGTCAGCAACGCCTTCAACTCGGCCGGCTTCGCGATCTCCCGGGCCTTCCTGTCTGGCACCCAGCCGTTCGTGCGCTGCGCCGAAGCGAACTGCTCCATGCGCACCAGCGCGCCGTACGCAGCGTTGCCCACGGCGAGCACCAGCGGGTCGTCGTAGCCGATGTCGTTCTTGCGCAGCCATACCATCAGCAGCCACCGCCCGCGCGATGATCCACATCCGGTATATCTGCTGGCATATTTTCGCCACGGTCCACCATGGACAGTGCACAGACGCCAGCGGCACGAGAGCAAGATCGCTCCCGTGCCGGCGTCATCCACTGCCGTGGCCATGGCATCTGTCACCCGGCCCGCGACCGAGCATCCTGCCGGCGACGCTGCTCCCTGGCCGCGTAGTTCAGCCGGTCCCGGATGCGCCTACCCACCCGCACCCAGTTCGGCGCCAGGTGCTGCATGTGCCGCTTGGTGTACTTGTTCCACAGGCTGCGGGCCAAGCGGGCGATCTCCGACACGTCCACCGGGTGCCGGGCCACCAGCTCGAGCACCCGGCCCGGCTCGACCGCGTCATCCGGCGCGATCGCCGCCAGCACAACCGCCACAGTGGCCACATGGTCCGGGTCCGCCCGGATCCACGACGCCACGTGCTCGAACTGCGCGTCCGGGCCCTCGCGGCGAACCACGTCGATCAGCGCGCACACCTGACGCAACACCACCATGTCAACCACATGGGGTGCTGCGGTCCGCTTGCCGGCCAAGAACTCGGCGTAGGTGACAGGCAGGGAGGGCGTCATGCTGACACCGCCTTCTCGGCCTGCCGGGCAATAGACGCGAGACACAGCCAGCACAGCTGCATCTCCCGCTCGACCACCAGGCGCGGCGAACGACAGATACCACCGCAGCGCCACCGCGCCACCCAGCCCTCACATCGACCACGGCGCCACACCGACCACACGCCGTCGACCAGATGCAGACGCTTCCGGTGCCGGCCCCGCGGATCCCCCGAGTGCCCGTACGGCCGCCGGGCGACCGCCGCCACGACCGTGTAGCCGTACAGGACCCCCAACTTGCCCCGGCCGCGCCAGGGGCCTCTACGGCCGCGATGCCGGCCGGCTGAGCCGTAGAGGGCGTGGTAGAACTCCCAGGGCCGGCTCATGCCGCCCTACCCTCATCGGAGAGCACCTCGTCGTCCTCGCGCTGACGGCGAGACGCCACCAGGAACGGCTTCAGAGTCGGCCGAGGATGCGACTCGACGAAGAGCCTCATCTCCCGCTCGTAGCCGCCCGTCGCCCGTTCAGCGGCCCGCCGCCAGTCCTCCGCCAGCGACCGGAACGTCCGGACCAGGTCGGCATGCTCCACCGAGCATGGGTGCCGGCGGCACGGCGAGCAACGGGGGTCGATCTTGGTCACGATGGCGACTCCTCAGGGTCATCGGAGCCGTCGAACATCACCCCGGCCCGGCCGTGGACGTCGTCGTGGATCCAGCGCAACTCGCCGGCCTGGTATCCCAGGCGCCACCATCCAGTGCGTGGCTTGACGGCGTACTGAACGCCGTGGAAGAAGTCCACGGCCCGCAGAGCCAAAGGCCGTGCGCGCTCGATGTCATGGGTTCCGAGGACCACCACTCCGGGCTGGTCCCACTCCGACCACCCGTCGCCGTCCACCGGGTACACGTCCACCTTGCGGGGGCGGTACACCTTGCCGTTGGGGCGGGTGATCGGCTCGAGCACACCCCCAGCCTCGGTGTTGCCGTCCTGGGTGGGCAGTCCCCCGGATGGTGGGGTCACGATGGGGTCCATCAGGCCGGCACCTCCCCGAGTTCGAACAGGGTCGGCTCTGGCTGCCGGTTGGACCACAGAACCTCGGTGCGTTCCTCGCGGGTGCCGCCCTGCCCAGTGGTGGTGGGGATGCGCACGACGGGCCATCCGGAGTAGAGCTGGTCGTAGAGCGGGGAGTCGTACCCGGACAGGACCACCGCGGCTCGACAGTCGGCGAGCGCTGCGGCCAGCTCGCGGTGTTCCGCCTCGGTCTTCATCTCGTGGCGGTAGCCGCCCGACACCCGCGTGCTACCCAGATACGGCGGGTCGACGTACAGCAGCACGTTGGGACTACGGCCGTAGCGCTCGATGATGTCCAGGGCCGGCTGACACTCCAGCGATACCCCGGCCAGCCGGGCCGCGGCCGGCGCGATCCGCGCGACGTAGGCCTCGAGGTAGCCGGGCATCCCGGTAACCGACCCGGCCGGGTCGACGAAGTGGCGCCACCCTGTCGGGAGCAGTTGCCCACCGCGGCCCTGTGACAGCAGCACCCACACCCGACGCGCCCGCTCCAACTCGTCGGCACCGTCGAGGGTGTAGGCCTCGAGGTGCTCAGCCCGCGCGTGCGGCGTCAACGCGCACACTCGGATCAGGTCGTCCGGTCGGTCGCGCAGAACCCGCCAGAACAACATCAGGTCGCCGTCGAGGTCGTTGACCGTCTCCATGCGGCTGCGCGGCTTGGCCAGCAGCACCGCCAGCGACCCGCCATACGGCTCGACGTAGTGCTCGTGCGGCGGGAACGTCGCGACGATCCGGGCGGCCAGCCGGGTCTTCCCGCCGAAGTAGGCAAACGGGGGCAGTCCCACAGACGGGGGGATCACGACGGCACCCCCCGATTCTCAGCCTCAGCCGAGCCGGCCATGCGAACGCGCCTAGGAGCCATCGCTGGCCTCCCGCTCCGCCCGGTCGACCCGCTCCTGGTCCTTCAGGCTCGGCGGGGCCAACTCCTGCTCAAGGATGCGATCCACCAACCGGTTCGCCGCGCGGATCTGCCTAGCCGTGTCCACGAGGCGCACGGCCGCGGCAACGGCCAAGAAGCAGAGGAACAGAAGCCACCACGGCATAGTGATCACCGGGACACCTCCGCACGGTGTGGCTCCGGCCCGGGTATGGCGTGGCAATCACACGGGCACGCCTCGTCCTGGACCTCGCCGGTGTACTCGACCTCGGCGCGCCGGTCGCAGCGTTCGTGCTGGCCGGTCTTGCACATCTCGGTCAGGTTGTGCACGCCGAGGTAGTCCGGGCACGTGTAGTACGGCAGGTGGCCACACATGCACTGCTCGTTGATCGCCGCCGGATTCAGGCTCTCGCCGTGGTACTCGAACTCCTCCCCAGGCTCATCGCCGATCGGGAGCAGGTGATCGCGACCGTCGCACTGGGTCAGGTGCGACAGCGTCAACGGGGGACGCGTCAGGGCGGCCACCACCGGACGAGGAAGATCGAACACCGCGCACGGGCACACGTTGCCGTCGCCAGCCCAGTGCGGGCACAGCTCCATCGGACAGTCAGTCATCGGTATCACCACCCAGCGCGGCCCGGCCAACCGGCGGACGCGGGTCATCACACTTCGGGCACCAGTCGAACGTTCGCTGCCCCTGTTTGCCCATCACGCCGATGGCGCCGGGCCGTTCGCCGTAGCTCCAGCCGGCCTGCCGTGCGCGCTCCCGCACACTGGCCGTGCTCTCGAAGGGCGCACCGTCAATGGACTGAGCGCAATGCGGCTTCCCGTCGCATCGCAACACGACCGTCGAAACTCGAGTCGCGCTCATGGCGTATCGCCACCCAGCGCGGCCCGGCCGGCGTCAACCGAAGCTTCAGACGGGACGCCGCCAGCCCCCAGGGATGCCCACACGAGGTCCGTCTCGTAGCGCACCGCCGCCCAGAGTTCCAAGCGGGCCTCGTCATCGGCGGTCAGCCAGCTGTCCCGGACCTGATCGACGGCTCGGAGGAGGCGCTGAACCTCGACCGGGAGTTCGGGCGGGGCGGGGGCTTCCTGTACGGCTGGACGCCCGGCCCACGCCCCGTAGTTGATCGAGCAGCCGTCGCATAACCGAGGGGGGCCAGCGCGCAAGCGGTCCCGCTCCTGCTCGGCGCGTAGCCGCCAGTCGATCTCCTCCCGATACCTACCGGCAATGATCCGCAAGCTCTCCTTGTGTCGCTCGACCTTCGCGAGCGCCTCGTCCCGTTCCCGGGTCAGTTCATCCACCCGAGCCTCAGCGGCAGCGCCCTGGCCGACCTCGTCAGCCTCGGGATCCCAACTGCCCGTAGTCGCCAGAACCAACCGCGATAGCGCGGCGCGGCTCTTGGCCCATTCGTAGTCCGCCCGCTGCCATACCGACTTCCAGCGCTCGACCTCGGCGCGTAGCCGGTCGGCGAGTGCCGCCATCTCGGCCACCTGCGCTTCGGCGAACTCGACCTGATCTCGGATCTGCTCGCGTAGGTCACCTGTGGACGGCTCGATCCGGATGCCTCGTGGCCCGTGCTGCAGCAGCGCCTCGGCGAGATACCGCATGGACGACAGATCGTTGTAGACGATGTCCTCGTCCATCTCGCAGATGCCGATATTCCGGTCGTGTAGCCACTGAGCCAGCTCATCCACGCGCTCGCGCGGCAGCTCGTCGGCATCGAGGAAGTCGGTCATCGGGCACCACCGATCGGGAAGTCGTCGGGCAACTCGATCTCCCACAGACCTTGCTTTCCCGAGACGGGGAAGGGATCAGGAAGGGCGGCCATGTTGGACAACCGCCAATGGAACTGGCCGCCAACCGCCCACGGGCCGCACTCACACCGGACGTACCGGCTACCCGTGGAGCCGGTACAGATGTTCACACTGGACGCCACCGCAACGAGCGCGCCGTACGGCAAGGTCTTCACGTCCGGCAACGGGATACGCAGCGACTCGCAGATCCGCTTGAACGCCGGCGCGCCCGCCTCATCCCAACCCTTGCCCGCGTGGATCGCCAACGGCCCGCGGTACGGCGATCGCCACGTCCGGTTCTCCACCAGCTTGTGACCACACGCGATCGCCCACGCCCACGGCTGCTTGATCGTCAGGACCCTAACCTTCACGAGGGCACCTCCGGGATCTCGCCGACGTACACCGGCTCAGTGCCGTCCACCGATGTCACAACCTCGTGCTCCTGCAACGTGATCAGCAAACCGTTGTCCAGCAACAGCACCCACCGGCCGCGCCGCAACACCGGTGTCCGACGCGGATCGACGTGCGAACGCACCGACCACCCCTTCGGCCGGGCCCCCGCCGGGTGCTCCGTAATCCACCCGTGGCAACCCGTCGTGCCCGAGCCGCACGCCATCAACCCGTTCGGCGCCGTCCACAACCCACCCACTGACGTGTCCATGCGGTGGTGGAAGTTCAGCCTGCCGCCCAGGCACCAGCCCTCGAGCAGCACCTCACACCGGGCGCCCGAGCGCTTCCTGGTCAGCGTCCGCGCCTGGCGTTCCTCCGGCGTCACCCGCGGCCGAGACGACGTGAGCGATCCGGCCCGGGCGACCGAGCGGCGGCGCAACGCCATCCGACGCGAGGACATCCCCGTACGGCGCAAGGGAGTCCGGCGGTGCAAGGAGGATCGCTTCATCGCCACCCCCTGACCGCCACCTTGCCGGTCACCTCCGGGTGGGCGTGCCACCGAAGCTCATCACGGGCGTTGGCGTGACTTGCGGCCAGTACGCACTGGAACACCAAGGCACGCATGGCATCCGTCACCCAACGGTTGTCCGCCCACGGCTGCACCGTCGCCGAGCACCGATCGGCGTCCGGGTCGTCCCACTGCCCGTTCTCCAGCCAGTAATGCTCGGGCCACGTAATCCCGCAGCCGCGACACTCCACCGCGCCGTCATCGCCGCCGCTGGTCTCCTCCCCGCACACCGAGCACAACGGCAACCGCGGCTCCAACGGTGGAATCTCCGGAAGGCTCATGCGACCACCGCCGTCCCGAGCCCCTGCAACTGCGCCTCGGACGTCAAGGCGGTGCCTATGTCCTCCAGTTGGGCGCTCACTCGGCACCTCCCGGCAGCAGCGTTGGGGTCGTTCATGACTCGTCCACCGGCGCGATCCGGTTGAAGACCTCGCCCGGCTCGAGGTCATCGATCGACAGCTGCTGACTCGCGGCCTTGGCAAACGACTTCACATCGGGCTTCCACAGGCCGTGCCGCTCGACGATCGCCTTGAACTCCTCCAGGTCGTGGCCGAGGATCACCAACCTCCGAGGCTCATCCGGGTCGTCGGGCAGGGCCACCCAGAAGTGACACAGCTCGTGGTCCACCAAGGCGATCCGCTGCTCTTGGGTGAGGTTGACCCAGGGCTCGTGCGGCACCTCGATCACGAAGAAGTCGGCCGGATCGTCGCCGAGATCGTCCTTGCGCACCAAGCCGACCAGATGCGCCGCCAGCCCGGACACCTTGCGCGCCTTGCCAAGCACGATCCAGCCCCGCGACTTCGCAGCCGTATCCCGGAACACGCATCGGATCGTCACGTCCGTGCGGGCAAGGTGCTCGTGGTGCTCCGGCACCAACTTCTCCACGATCTTCTCCACCTCGTGGGCACGCCAGTACGTCGTCACCACAAACCTCCCCGATCGCCCTGCACGTTCAGCGGGCCGTCCAACACCAGCCGACCGTCCGATGTGGACACCATCTCGTGGACAGCCATCCCCGCCCGCACCTGATCCCCCAGCTCGACCCCCTCGACCTCGAGCAGCACCGACGGATCAGCGCAGTACGGGCACCCCGCCGCCGGCAGCATGTGAACGCACCACCAGTCCGAGACCCCAGCCGCCCCGATGGGCCCGGCCGCCGCGGCAACACCCCGCGAAGGAGCCGCGGCGGCCGGCCGGAGGCCGAGGCGAGGGGAAGCAGCCTCGGACGCCGGGGTCTCAGCAGAACTCGTAGAAGGCAACGTCATCTCCTTCCGCGTGGACGCAGTCGCGCTCGCCGGGAAGGTCGGAGTGGCGGGAAGGTCGGGAGCCGTCACCCCTGGGCTCACGCTTGACCATCACGCGGTTTCGGAACTCGGCCAGGGTGTGCTCATGGCCGTATTCGTCCCGGATCTGGTCCCGCGTCGAGGTGTAGATCGACGGCACCGGGTCATGCGGGGCGTCGTACGGCATCGCCGGCGGATCACCCCACAGGGTCACCTGGTTGCCGTTACGCTCCCACGTCTCGTCCGGACCCTCAGGGAGGTCGACGACCGTGCGACCGGCCGAGAGGTACACCCACGTGCCTGGGCTGACCTCCTCACCGTTCCGCATCACCAGCGGGACATACACGCCGGAGCCGCGCGTCTCCTCGTCGTCTACCAGGTGCCGCGCATGGTGACCGTCCGGGTAGCATTCGCAGTCGATCACCCTGACGACCGTGCGGCCGGCCAGCCACGAGCGGACGATCGCCTCCGCCGCACCCCGGACCGCGGTCTCGATCAGCTCGACCTCAGATGGCACCCGACCTTCAGCCGACTTCCGACGCCACACCGCATCACGCGCGGCGTCGTATGCCGGTTGCGTGACAACGACATCGGGGATGGCCGGCTCCTGGCCGGTGCTGTCAGCCACGGGACACCTCCTCCCCGGCCTCCCACAGGGACAGCACCCGGCCGCCCTCCGGAGTCAACTGCCCGCGCTCATCGACCAGACCGCGCTCTTCCAGC
This sequence comes from Actinophytocola sp., assembly GCF_035942955.1. Classification (GTDB taxonomy): domain Bacteria; phylum Actinomycetota; class Actinomycetes; order Mycobacteriales; family Pseudonocardiaceae; genus DASYTH01. The sequence goes on from NZ_DASZCQ010000066.1 coordinate 10,425, forward strand.
TCCCACAGAGCGAGCGCTCCCTGACCGTCCGCCGTGAGCACCACCTCACAGCCGATCTCCTTGCGCACCACAGCCGGGATGCAGTCGATCAACCGGACCGTGGCCAGAGTGGACAGAGCCATCTGCCCATCGGGCGGGATCTCACCGCCGGCGTGCCAGCCGAACCCGCGAGGGTGGCCACCCAACAGGCCCGGGAAGAAGTCCACCTCACGGCGGGCCACATCCCGCAGCGCGGCGTGCAGAGCTGGGGTACGGGTGATCACGGGTACGGATCCCCCTCCCGATACCGGCGCCATTTCCGCTCGGTCACGCAGAGGATGTCCACCTTGCGCTTGTCGCCGCCCCGTGCGATCCGCATCTCCCAGCAGTCCTTACTCGACCGCTGCGGAACCCGCTTGACGATCACCTTGTCGCCCGGCGTCGGCGCCGACTCCCCCTCGCACGCGACCGACACCGGCAGCAGCACCACCAGCAACGCCAGCAGCCCGACTCGGCGGCCACCTGCCCGGCCCGCCCCGCCGGCCGTCCCGTGCGCCCGCTCGAACTCCGCGTCATGCCGCGGGATGTCCGCCAACGCCACCCGCAACCGCGCCTGCACGATCACCCGGCGCGCCTTCCGCCGACCCTCCACCGCATCGGTGATCAGCCGTCGGTGCCTGCCCGCCATCACGCGTCCCGAACCGAGTCGTGGCCAAGGTGGCACGCCAGCCCGGCGGCCCGCTCCACCTCACGCCGGGGCACGCCGGCGAACGCCCGCCGGGCGGCGGTGATCGCCTCGGCCAACTCCAGCGCGGTTGCCGAAGCCGGCCGGTCCCGCCGGTCGTCGTACATCGTCGAGTCACCGGCCAGCGTGCGCGCGGCCTCGGCCAACTGCTCCAACAGCTGGTCCAACCCGTACGCCGCGCTGTTGAGGCTCGACAGCACCCGGTATAGCGACGGACCGTTCAACAACCGCGGGTTCCACGTCGCGTTGTTCATGTACCGGACCAGTTGACCGACTGCCGTGGCCGCGTCGGTCACCGTGTCACTCGAGTGCGGACCGTCGTACGGCCAGAACCGCTCGACGATCTCGTAAGCGCTGTTATCCTGATCAGACATCGGGAGCTCCTATCTCCTGGTGATGGCGGGCCAGCCGGGGCCAATCCGGTGGCCCGCCGATCTACTGCTGGGGGTTCTTGCGCCGCGCCCGGGCCTTCGCCGAGCGCAACGACAGCCGGGTGAAGTACGCCTTGCGCGCGTGCTCAGCCCGGATACCGCGCTCCCGCGGGTCGAGCTGACCGTCCGGGTCGACCTCGCGCTCGAACCGATCCAGGAACGCAGCCCGAGCCGGCGCAGTGCGGGCCGAGCGGTCGTCGGTGTTCGCCCACGAGGTGTGTGCGCCCAGGCGGCCGGCCAGGACGTGGCGGTTGCTCATGAGGCCACCGCCTCGGACTTGTCGAGCAGGTCGGACACCTCGACGCCGAGCGCGCGAGCCAAGGCCTTGAGCAGCTCCGGACTCGGCCCGTTGACGCCACGCTCGACCTTGCCGATCGCCGAGGCGTGCACCTCGTGGCCCTGCTCCTTGCAGCGACGGGCCAGCGCGACGATCGACAGTCCCGCCTGCTCGCGCCGCCGTTGCAGCAGATGCGGGCGAAAGGGGGAGGTGAGTGGCTTTCTTGCCATGTAGCGAAGGCTAGCGCTCTTTAGCGCTAGAAGCAACTAACTAGCGCTAACAAGCGTCACAGGGTGGTAACGTCGCGGACGGTGCGCTAGTGTGCGCTTTATGTCGCTAGTCGGGGAGTGAACGGAGATGGCATCTGATGATCGCCAGCGGCTGACAGAGTTGATGGACTACTCGTTAGCCCAACAGCAACTGACCTGGGAGGAAGTCGCAGAGCGCGCAGGCAAGGGCGGATCGGTCGCCCAACTCCGGGCAGTCCGGAGGGGCCGCGCGACACTGAGCGTCAAGACCAAACTCGCCATCGAGCGGGGATTGGCATGGCCGCCGGGCACAGTGGACGGCATCCTTGCCAATGACCCCCGGGTGATCGCCGCCATCCAGAGCGGCGCGTTGAGTCCAGCCGAGGACGGGTCGCGGCCCAAGCCCCTCTCGGAGGAGTGGTGGGAATACCTGGCCCGTGAGCTGCCGGAAGAGTACTTCTGGGAGGTCGTCGAGGCAGCCAAGGTGAAGTTCCGGGCGCATGTCGCCAAGCGTCTCCGTGAGATCACGGAACGTGATAGGCATACTCAGAGTAGAGGATAACGACGTTACAATCTCGTCTCCGTAACCCGTCCATTTTGGAAGTAACCGACCTCACACAGCGTCGCGATACGCCGGTCAACAGACGGCCAGTGCCGATCAGGAGACCTGCATGACCAGCCACAACCCCGTGATTTCGCACGCCAATGTTCGCGTCCCGGTCGCGATCCTCGCGCCATTGATCGTAATTCTGAGCGCCCTTTACCCCGCCGTGTGGAACCCGAGCCAGCTGGTTCGGCAGGTTGGGGCGACCGTGCTCATCCTCAGCCTGGTCTGGCTGGTCCTCGCCGCAGCGGCCACCCTCGACAGACACGTGAGCAAAGTCGTCGACCGGCACAAGCAGTCCATCAGGGAAGACGCGATCGCCGAGCTCGACACGATCGCCGACGTCGAGTGGGATGCCCTCGTTCGGCAGATCTACAACGACCCGTCGGACTGGCCGGATGACTTCTTCAGGCTCACTTGACCTGGCTACAGGTCGCCCAGGCCAAGCGAGCGCGCCTCCTCGGCAGCGCGCTCCGAGGCGGTGGCCGCGGTGTACCGGTCGATCATGTCCCGCGTCGCCCACCCGGCCAGCGCCATGAGGCCGCCCTCGGATCCGCCCTTGGCCAACCATCGCGTCGCTCCGGTGTTGCGCAGCCGGTGCGGGTTGAACTCGGCGATGCCGGCCAGCTCCGCGCGGTACTGCAGCGTGTAATACAACGCCCAGTAGGTGAACCCCTTGCCGCGGTCGCCGAGCCAGAACCGGTCGGTGCCGGCCAGCCGATGGGTGCGGCGCGCCCGCAGGTAGCGATCCATCGCCCGGCCGGTCTGCGCCCCGAAGAACACGCTGCGCCCCTTGCCGCCCTTGCCGCGCACGATGTACGCGTGCCCGCGCGACACCGAGGTCTGACCGATGGTCATGTCCACGGCTTCACTGGCGCGCACGAAGCACTCGACCATGAACCGCACCAGCGCCTCGTCCCGGCGATCCCGAAACTCCTTGCCCTTGCACGCGTCGAGCAGCGCGGTGAGCTCCTCGTCGGTGAGCGGCTTGATCACCTTGATGTCGAGCTTGGGCGGCTTGAGCCCGACCAGCTCGTCGCGGTCGATCTCGCCCTCCTCGGCCAGCCACGCCGAGAACCGCCGCACCGACAGCTGGCGGGATCGCACGGTGGCCGCCTCCCGGCCAACGTCGGCCAGGTGCGCGACGAACGCGGTCACCGTGTCCTTGGCCAGGTTCGGATCGAGGTCCTGCGCGGTGCACCAGGACAGGAACTGCCGCGCCCCGGTGGTGTAGGCCTTGAGCGTCTGCGGGCTCTTACGCTCGGCGCGCAAGCTGAGCTGCCAGGACTCCAGCAGCGCACGATACTCGTCGGGAGACATGGCCGATATCTTGACTGGCACCGCTGTGGCTGTCTACCCTGACCCTCGCTGAACCGCAAAACCGCAGTTCAGAGGCGCAGCCCGGACATTCACTCACTCCAGGTAGTCCCGGAGCACCTGCGACCGCGACGGATGCCGGAGCTTGGACATCGTCTTCGACTCGATCTGCCGGATCCGCTCCCGGGTCACGCCGTACACCTGACCGATCTCGTCCAGCGTCCGAGGCTGCCCATCCGTGAGCCCGAACCGCAGCCGCACCACACCCGCCTCGCGCTCGGAAAGCGTGGCGAGCACCGACTGGAGCTGGTCCTGCAGCAGCGTGAACGACACCGCGTCCACGGCCACGACGGCCTCGGAGTCCTCGATGAAGTCGCCGAGCTGGCTGTCGCCCTCGTCGCCGATGGTCTGGTCGAGGGAGATGGGTTCGCGGGCGTACTGCTGGATCTCGAGGACCTTCTCCGGGGAGATGTCCATCTCCTTGGCCAGCTCCTCCGGGGTGGGCTCGCGGCCGAGGTCCTGGAGCAGCTCGCGCTGGATCCGGCCGAGCTTGTTGATCACCTCGACCATGTGCACCGGGATGCGGATGGTGCGGGCCTGGTCGGCCATGGCCCTGGTGATCGCCTGGCGGATCCACCACGTGGCGTAGGTGGAGAACTTGTAGCCCTTGGTGTAGTCGAACTTCTCCACGGCCCGGATCAGGCCGAGGTTGCCCTCCTGGATCAGGTCGAGGAAGGCCATGCCGCGGCCGGTGTAGCGCTTGGCCAGCGACACCACGAGGCGCAGGTTCGCCTCGAGCAGGTGGTTCTTGGCCCGCTCCCCGTCGCGCACGATCCACCGCAGGTCGCGGCGGAGCTGAGGGGTGAGCTTCTCGGTGCTCTCCTCGGCGGCGCGCACCCGCTCCGCGGCGTACAGGCCGGCCTCGATCCGCTTGGCGAGCTCGACCTCCTCCTCGGCGTTGAGCAGCGCCACCTTGCCGATCTGCTTGAGGTAGGCGCGGACGGAGTCGGCGGACGCGGTCAGCTCGGCGTCCTTGCGCGCCTGGCGCAGGGCCTCGGACTCCTCCTCGTCCCAGACGAAGTCGCTGTCCTTGGCCTCGCGCTCGCTGACCTCCTGCTCGTCGATCTCGTCGACGACGGCCGCGGCGGCGATCTCGCTCTCGACGTCCTCGAGGTCCTCCAGATCGGGGGACTCGAGGTCCGGCTCCTCGACGTCGACCGCGACGTCCGGCTCGCCTGCGGCGTCCGGGCCCTCGGCCTCGGTGGCCCCCGCCTTCTTGGCGCCGGGCTTGGCGGCCGTCTTGGCGGTCTTGGTGGACTTGCGCGGCGCGCGTGCGGGCTTGGCCGCCGCCGCCTTCCGCTGCCTGGTTGCCGTCTTCGTGGCGGCAGGCTGATCGTTCTCGGCCTCTGCCGAAACCTCGTCGGCCGATGCGCTCGTGGTCCCGTTGGCGGTGCGCGCCGAAGCGGTGGAGGCTCGGGTTGCTGTTCGTGCGGCTGCCACTTACGCCCTTTCGCAGCTATCCGTCACGGCGGCGTCAGGCCCTGCTGGAATGCCTGACGTACCGGAAGTTCAGGGAAGACTTTCGTTGTCCCGCGCCGCGGGCACCGTTCCATTGTAACGACGTCGAGCCGGCAGGGTGCTCCGGTAGCGCCGGATCATGGCTCGACGTTCAGCGCGGCGGCCACCGCGGCGCCTACGATTCCCGCGTCGTTGCGTAGCTCGGCGGCCACCACCTTGGTGCGGACATCCAGCAACGGCAGCCATTTGTCGGCCTTCTTGCTCACCCCGCCGCCGGCGATGATCAGGTCCGGCCAGATCAGGTCCTCGAGGCTGCGGATGTAGCGCGACACGCGGTGCGCCCACTCCTCCCATGACAGGCCGTTCTCCTCCTTGACCGAGGCGGCCGCCCTGGTCTCCGCGTCGTGCCCGTCCACCTCGAGGTGACCGAACTCGGTGTTGGGCACCAGCTTGCCGTCCAGGAACAGCGCGCTGCCGATGCCGGTGCCGAAGGTCAGCAGGACCACGACGCCGTCCCGGTCGCCCGGCCAGCCGTAGCGGATCTCGGCCATGCCGGCGGCGTCGGCGTCGTTGAGCACGACGACGTCGCCTGGCTTGCGGCCGAGCCGCTTGGTGAACACCTTGACCGCGTCCGTACCGATCCAGGACTTGTCGATGTTGGCCGCGGTCAGAGCCGTTCCGCGCTTGACCACCGCCGGTAGGGTCACGCCGACCGGGCCGGTCCAGCCGAACCCCTCGACGATCTCCGCGACCACGTCGGCGACCAGCTCGGGCTTGGACGGGCTCGGGGTGTCGATGCGCACGCGCTCCCCATCCAGCCGGCCCACCTCGAGATCCACCACGCAGCCCTTGATCCCCGATCCCCCGATGTCTACTCCGAACCCGCGGGTGCCGCCCATCCCGTGGTCCCTTCGCTCGATGTACCTACTCGATTCAGTTGGCCCGTGCCCCGGGAGGTTATCCCGTGTGTTCCGATAGTCCCGTGCGTGCTGCCCAGCGGGAACTTCTGGATGTCGCAATTCAAGTGGCCGTGCAGGCCGCCGAGCTCGCCGAGGCCGCCCGTTCGTCGGCCATCCACGACGTCGGCACCAAGTCGAGCGAGACCGACGTGGTGACTGCCGGGGACCGGGCCAGCGAGCGGCTGGTCCGGGAACGGCTCGCCGAGCTGCGGCCCGGCGAGCCGGTGCTGGGCGAGGAGGAGGGCGGGACCGGGGCGACCGGCCGGGCGGGGGTGTGCTGGGTGGTGGACCCGATCGACGGCACGGTCAACTACCTCTACGGGTACCCGTGGTACGCGGTCTCGCTTGCCGCGCAGGTGGACGGGGTGTCGGTGGCCGGGGTGATCGTGGAGCCGGTCAGCGGCCGGCGGTGGACCGCGGTGCGCGGCGAGGGCGCCGAGCTGGACGGGAAACCGCTGCGCGCGTCCGGCACCGACCGGCTGGACCTTGCGCTGGTGGGCACCGGGTTCGCCTACCGGGCCGAGCGCCGGCGCCGGCAGGCCGTCGGGGTCGCCGAGCTGCTCGGCCGGGTGCGCGACATCCGCCGGGGCGGGGCGGCGTCGCTGGATCTGTGCGCGGTCGCGGCCGGGTGGCTGGACGGGTACTTCGAGCACGGGCTGTCCCGCTGGGACTGGGCGGCCGGCACGTTGATCGCCGAGGAGGCCGGCGCCCTGGTGCGGATTCCCGGCACCACCGGCGACGGGTTCGGCGAGGACCTGCTCATGGCCGCCGCGCCCGGGGTGGCCGATGCGCTGAGCTCGGCTCTACTGGATTGCGGCCTGGCCTCGATCTGACTCGAGCCCGGCTAGCAGCTGACCTGACGGGCCGCGGCCAGCAGGCCGGCGTCGAGGTCGGGCGTCAGGTTCGGGTCGCCCTGCAGGCCGCCCTGGGCCTCGGGATGCTCGGCCGCCCAGGTGGTGAGCTGCTCGAGCAGGCGGCGCGCCTCCGAACGCGGCTTGAGGTCGTCGAACAGCCGGCCGATGGCCAGGTCCACGGTGGCGTCCTGGCGGTCGTCGCGGACCAGCTCGGCGCACGGCTCGATCAGGCTGAGCGTGCGGGCGCCCGAGATGCCCTGCTGCCCGAACCTGATCTGCGCGCGGCAGCCCAGGTCGAACGCCGGGTACAGGGGGTCGTTGGCCGGGTCGGCGACCTGGCCGAAGCCGAGCTGGCGCAGCGACTCGGTGACCTCCGCGGCCTGCCCCCGCTGGGTGCTCGCGTTGACCACCCGGATCAGCACCTGCGCGGCCGGGATCGGGCTGGTGCGGTCGAGCGCGTCGTGGGCGAGGGACTGCCCGAGCGTGGTGGGCGGCGGTTGGCCCTCGACGGCCACCGGCGGCGTGGCCGGGGTGGCCGGCGGGTTGCAGGAGGTGGCGCTGGCCGGGTCGGCGTCGGAGCCGAGCACGCGCAGCCACACCACGGTGGCGACCACGCCGAGGGCGAGGATCATCAGCAGGGCGGGCAGGGGGCGACGCTTGCGATACCGCACTCTTCCGCCCGCCACGAGTGCCTCCCTCCCTCGCGCCGCTACCCCAGGCCCCACCCGTTACTTCGTTGCTGGTCAGCCTAGGCGTTTCACCTTCGTTCGGCGCCGTTGGTCCACCGGCGGTGTCGCGGTCGCCGGCCGCAACGGAGCGAAAGCGAACGGTGACACCCGGTGGAATCGCACCACGTTACCGGCGGGTCGGCAAGAGTGGATCTCGGCGCCTCCCGAGGTGTCGCCGAGCCGTGACTCGATCACAACACGCCCGGATGGGTGAGGCGCTGCCCGTCCGCGCCCCGGATGGGCTACCCTCTGCGCGCTCGCGTCGCCGAAAGTCCCAGCCGAATCGATTCCGCACACCCGCAAAACGCCGTGCGACGTGCAAGACCTCCGTCATCCGAACTGGCGGGCACAAACCGGGGCTCTGGAACGTTGACCAGCGGCACGGGACATATCTGAAGCACAGAGTGAGCTTGATGCAGGGGTGAAACCAAAGATGGCAACCGACTACGACGCTCCGCGCAGGAGCGAGGCCGACGACCTGGCGGAAGACTCCCTCGAGGAGTTGAAGGCCCGCCGCAACGAGACGCAGTCCGGCGTCGTGGACGTCGACGAGTCGGATACTGCCGAGAACTTCGAGTTGCCGGGCGCCGATCTGTCCGGGCTGTCGGGCGAGGACCTCACCGTGCGGGTGGTGCCGAAGCAGGCCGACGAGTTCACCTGCTCGGTGTGCTTCCTCGTCCATCACCGCAGCCGGCTGGCGGAGGAGCGCAACGGTCAACTCGTCTGCCGCGACTGCGCCTGAGGAGGCAGGCAGGGGCTACGTCGCCGTGCGGAGGATCTCGGCCAGCTGTTCGGGTCGCCGGGTGCTGAACAACCAGTAGGGGGTGGGGTCGGCAGGGTCGGTGAGCTGCACGCGCAGCACCGGCCCGACCCAACCTCGGTGCACGACGAAGGCCGCCGGGTCGAGCTGGGGGCCGAGGACCGCGCGCTTGTGCCTGGCGTCGACGACGTCCACCGCGCCGACGAATCGCAGCGGCACGTGCGCCTCGCCCACGCGCAGCTCACCGTCCCGCACCTCGATCCGGGTACGACCCATCCGGAAGATCAGCAGCGCGGTCAGCGGGAGCAGCACCACGTAGGGCAGCCAGGAGCGCAGGCCGCCATAGCCCATGTGCACCTCGGCCGCCAGGATGAGCGCGGCCAACAGCGGCAGCGGCCACCAGTACCAGGTGACGTGGAGCCGCTCGGAGTACGCGCCGCCGCGCCCGGTCGCGTCCGCCGGTGCTCCCGTGTCTGACGGCTCGCTCGCAAGCTCGCTCACGCGCCCAGGGTAGTCTCGCCGCTCGTGCCCAGCGTGGAGATCCTGCTGACCCGACTCGATCCCGACGTCCCGCTTCCGTCCTACGCCAGACCGGGCGATGCCGGCGCGGACCTGGTGACGACGACCGACGTGGTGATCGCACCGGGGGAGCGGGCGGTGATCGGCACCGGCATCGCGCTTGCCATCCCCGAGGGCTACGCCGGGTTCGTGCATCCCCGGTCCGGGCTGGCCGCGCGGGTCGGGCTGAGCGTGGTGAACACGCCGGGCACGATCGACTCGGGCTACCGGGGGGAGATCAGGATCTGCCTGATCAACCACGACGTGCGCGAGCCGGTCGAGCTGCGCCGCGGCGACCGCGTCGCGCAGCTGGTGGTTCAGCGGGTCGAGCATGCGGTATTCCGGGAGGTGGCCGAGTTGACCGACTCGGAGCGCAGCACCGGAGGCTACGGCTCGACGGGCGGGCACTCGGTGCTTGCCGGTTCGGCCCGGTCCGGGACCGGGCATGGGACGGAGGACAACTAAGTGGGGCTGTTCGGGCGGCGGGGACGTCGGGGCGCCGAGGAGCCGGAGCTCGCCGAGGACGATTTCCAGGACGGGCACGTCGAGGGCTCGCTGCTCGACGAGCTCGGGCCGTACGACGAGGCCGACGCGCCGGACGACGGCGTGGCCCGGCTCGACCTGGGGTCGCTGCGGCTGCCGGTGCCCGACGGCGCGCAGCTGCAGGTCGAGATGGACCCGGCCGGCCCGGTGAAGGCGGTCCACGTGCTCACCCAGCACGGCCAGTTCACCGTCAACGCTTACGCCGCACCGAAATCCGGCGGCCTGTGGGAGGAGGTCTGCGGCGAGCTGGCCGAGCAGCTGCGCGGCGACGGCGCCACCGTGCGCAGCGAGGTCGGCGACTGGGGCCAGGAGCTGGCCGTCACGCTCGGTCAGGTGGCGCTGCGGTTCGTCGGCGTCGACGGGCCGCGGTGGATGCTGCGGGGCGTGGTCGCCGGGCCGCCGGACCGCGCCCGGCCCAGCGCCACCGCCCTGCGCGACCTGCTGCGCGGCACGGTCGTGGTGCGCGGTGCCCTGCCGATGCCGGTGCGCACCCCGCTGCCGATCGACCTGCCCGAGGCCATCGCCGAGCACATCGCCCAGGCACAGGCTGATCCGCCTCTCCGGGATTGACTGCTGCCGTTGCGTCCCAGCGAATGGCGCGGTCCTAGTCTGCAGGCATGCCCACGTCTGCCGAGTGGCTGGTCTTCCTCGGGGCCGCCACGCTGTTCGCGATCATCCCCGGTCCCGGCATCCTGTACGTGCTGGCCCGCAGCCTGCGCGGCGGCCGGTCCGACGGGATCCGCTCCACGCTGGGCAACGGCATCGGCGCGCTGGCGCACGTGGCCGCCGCCGCGGTCGGGCTGTCCGCCGTGCTGGCCGCCTCGGCCACCGCGTTCACCGTCGTCAAGCTGCTCGGCGCCGGCTACCTGATCTACCTCGGGCTGCGCGCCCTGCTCGACCGTGATCACCTGCCGGTGGCCGAGCCGGTCGGCCGGCGGCCGCGGCCCGGCGGCTCGCCGGTGGTGCAGGGCATGGTCAGCGAGCTGCTCAACCCCAAGACGGCGCTGTTCTTCCTGGCCTTCCTGCCGCACTTCGTGCATCCCGACGCGGCCCCGGCGCCGCTGGTGTTCGCGCTGCTGGGCGCGATCGCGGTGGCGATGACGGTGGTGGTCGACCTGACCGTGGCGGTGTTCGCCGGCGCCCTCGGGCAGCGGCTGATGGGCAGCCCCCGCTGGCGCACCCGGCAACGCGTGGCCAGCGGGCTGACCATGATCGGGTTGGGTGGGGCGCTTGCGCTGGCGGAGCGGGGATAGCGCTCAGATCACCGGGCGGCCGCCGGCGCGCAGCCAGGCCAGGACGGCGGCCCGGCCGAGCGCCTCGGGGTCGGCGCCGACGATGTCCAGCCGGGTCGTGCACAGGTGGGCGTGCGCGAACGCGCCGGCCCAGAGCTTCGCCACGGCCAGCGGGTGCACCAGATCGTCGACGCAGCCGGCCACCCCGACCGGAACCCTGATCTCGCTCAGCTCAGCCACTGTGGGCGCACGCCGGCCGGCGGCGACCAGCAGCGAGTCGGCAAGGCCGGAGCCGTAGCCGCGCCAGGCCCGGCCGAGCTCGGCGGCCAGCCACGGATCGACCGAGCCGGTGAGCGCGGCCAGCGCCGTCTCGACACCGCCGGCGCGGACCGCGTCGGCGCCCAGCCGGGCGGCCAGCGCGGCCGGCGAGTCGCCGGGGTCGCCGTTCCACGCCGGCAGGGCCAGCAGCAGCCCGGCGCACCGGTCGGGGTTGCGCAGCGCCCACTCGGCGGCCAGGTGGGCGCCGAACGAGATCCCCCCGGCGAGCACCGGAGCGTCCGCGGCGGCCTCGTCCAGCACGTCGAGGTAGGACTCGCCGAGCCGGGGGCCCGGTCGCGGGCCAGGGGTCAGCGCGCGGACGCCGACCGCGGCGAGCGGCACCTCGAACACGGAACGGACAAACACCTCGTCGGAACCCGTTCCGGGCAACAAGACGGCCAGCTCGGCGGGCTTGGTGCTGGCGGCGACACTGTGGGTCACACTCGCATTCCGATCCTTCACTCGTCGGTGCCTCACGCGGTTACGCTGATTGTGCACGGGCCGGAGTCGGGGCCGGCCCCGGTACGAGAGTGGGGAACCATGGGCACCAAGGGGGACGGATATTGGCGCCGTCTGGTCAAGAAGCTCACGACGGACGTGGCGGAGCTCGATGCCGACGACCTGTCCGAGAAGGCCGAGGCCCAGGGGGCGCAACGGGCCTGTGACTGCAAGTCCGGCGAGGAGGTGACGGTGCTCGGCCGGTTACGCACGGTCGAGCTGTGTCCACGCAACGCCGTCGCCACGTTCGAGGCGGAGTTGTTCGACGGCACCGGGGGCGTGACACTAGTCTGGCTCGGCCGCCGGCGGATCCCGGGCATCGAACCGGGCCGCACGGTCAAGGCACACGGCCGGATCGCGGTGCGGGACGGCCACAAGGTGTTGTACAACCCCTACTACGAACTGCAGATGAGCACATGACCCAACCGCCTCAGGCCGGCAAGGCGGAGGAACCCGAAACCGAAACACCCAGGTCGCAGACCCTGCTGCAGGAGATGGGCGGGATCAGCGGGCTGATCTACTCGTCGGTGCCGGTCCTCGTTTTCGTTCTCGTCAACTCGATCTTCTCCCTGCAGCCGGCCATCTGGAGCGCGGTCGGCAGTGCCCTGCTGATCACCGTGATCCGGATCGTCCGCAAGCAGCCCCTGCAACCGGCGATCTCCGGCTTCTTCGGCGTGGCCATCGCCGCGTTCATCGCCTACCGCACCGGCTCGGCCAAGGGCTTCTTCCTGTTCGGCATCTGGGCCAGCCTGGTCTACGGCAGCGTGTTCACCCTGTCCGTCCTGGTCCGCTGGCCGCTCGTCGGCGTCATCTGGGGCCTGCTCAACGGGCACGGCCAACGCTGGCGCGCCGACCGCAAGGCCATGATCGCCTACGACCTCGCCACCCTGGCCTGGGCCGCCGTCTTCGCCGCCCGCTTCATCGTCCAGCGCTGGCTCTACGACGAAGATCAGACCGGCTGGCTCGCCTTCGCCCGCATCGCCATGGGCTACCCCCTCACCGCCGTGGCCCTCCTCGTCACCATCTGGGCCGTCCGCCGCGCCGGCCACCGCGTCCGCGACCTCGAGCAGGCCGCCGAGGACGAGGAGCGGCAGATCGAGGCCCGCCTCCGCGCCAAGTACGGCGAGCCCGCCACGGAGAGCTAACGGCCCCTGGTGGCCTGGAGGAACGAACGGAACGACCCTGTAGCGAACAGCAACACCGGGCCGTCCGGGTGCTTGGAGTCTCGGACAGCCATCTCGTGATCAAGCGCCATGACCTCGACGCATGCTGCCGCGTTGTCACTCTGGCTGCTCTTGCGCCAGAGTGCGAGTGCGGGCCGCTGAGTCAAGTGAGCTCCTCGATGATCTGCCGAATGAAGTCTACAGAGGACTCGGTGTCGAGCGCATTCGCATTTGCTTCCGCGAACGCGACGACGAACTCATGCACCTGAACTGGGTGTTCTATGATCGAATAGGCGGTCAGCGCCTCCAGCCACAACACGTCCGGAAGACGTGGCGACGCGAACGACAGGGTCTGGAAGGGGCTGCCCAGCGCGGCGTGTGCTCCCGCGCCGAATGGGATCACCCTGATCTCGATGTTGTCGCGATCTGTCGCGAGCCGGACCAGCTGCTCGAGCTGGCCGAGCAACACCTGGCGTCCCCCGATCTCCTGGCGGAGCACCGCCTCGGACAGCAGCGCGAAAACGTGCAGCGGCTCGTCACCGACCAGCCGGCGTTGGCGCGTTTGCCGCACCTTCAGACGCGGCTCGAGCTCGGTCAATCGCACGTAGGGTGCGCCTCTGATGAGTGCCAACGTGTAATCGGTCGTCTGCAGCGGTCCTGGCACGATCGAGTTCTGGTACGTCCGCAGGTGCTTGGCGCCGGTTTCGAGACCCAGGTAGCGGATGAAGTCCTCGTCCAACAGCCAGGTGTACTCGTGGTACCAATCCCGCTGGTCGGCGCCGACGCGCAAAGCCTCCAGCTCCTCGGTCTCGCCAGGCTCGAACTCATAGAGCTTGGCAAGCTTCGACAGGTTGGAGGCTGTGATCTTTTTCTTACCCGACTCGACTGCGGACAGGTTCGACTGTTGCATTTTCACGGCTTTGGCCGCCGCCGCGACGGATAGATCGAGTTGGTCACGCCGCTCGCGCAACCGGAGGCCGAGCTCCCAGGCCGCCACCACGGCGGACGTAGCCATGGCTGCATTCTGCCCTTCTACTGGCATCCGGACAGCTCATATTCGACAGAAGTATGGTTCTGATCTCAGATATATATCCCGTACTATGCCAGTAGCACGAGGAAGGTCGCAATGGATATCAACGAAGGATCTGCGCGAGTATCCGCCATGATCGATATCCAGGGGAGCACCGACATGGATTGCCTGGTGTCCCGGGATGGGGACGTCGAGCTGCGGATCGGCCGGGACGCCTACCTGTTCCTCACGAAGTCGGGCGCGGACAAGTTGGTGCGCACGCTCAGCACCGCGCGGGGTCAGTAGCCGAGGGCGGTGCGGATCTCGTCTTCGACGTCGGCGGAGGCGACGAAGAGGAGCTCGTCGCCGGCTTCGAGGGGGTCGTCGGGTTGGGGGACGATGACGCGGCCGCCGCGGAGGATGGTGACCAGAGCGGCGTCGCGGGGGAGGTGGACCTCGCGGACGGCCCGGCCGGCGAGGGGGGTGTCCTCGGGGAGGGTCATCTCGACGAGGTTGGCCTGGCCCTGGCGGAGGGTGAGGAGCTGGACCAGGTCGCCGACGCTGACCGCCTCCTCGACCATGGCGGCGAGCATGCGCGGGGTGGAGACGGCGACGTCGACGCCCCAGCCCTCGTTGAACAGCCACTCGTTGGCCGGGTCGTTGACCCGGGCCACCACGCGGCGGACCGCGAAGACGGTCTTGGCCAGCAGGGAGACGACGAGGTTGACCTTGTCGTCGCCGCTGGCGGCGATGACCACGTCGCAGGTCTGCAGGCCGGCCTCCTCGAGCGAGGACAGCTCGCAGGCGTCGGCGAGCACCCATTCGGCCTGCTCGACGCTGTGCGGCTCGAACTGGCGCGCCTCGCGCTCGATGAGCATGACCTGGTGGTCGGCGGCGATCAGCTCCGCGGCGATGGACCGGCCGACGGCGCCCGCTCCGGCGATCGCGACGCGCATCAGGGCGCCTCCTCGGGGGGTTGGGCCGAGGCCGCCGTGACGTCGCTGACCGTCCCGGACAGGGCGGCGACGTAGACCTGGTCGTCGGCCTGGATGACGGTCTTGGAGTCGGGCAGCACGCCGGTGCCGAACCGCATGATGAACGCGACCCGGGCGCCGGTGGCCTCCTGCAGGTCGCGCACGGTGTGCCCGACCCAGGACTCGTGCACCGGCAGCTGGAGCACGGCCACCTTGCCGGTGGGGTCGCGCCACGCCGAGGCCACGCCGTCGGGCAGCAGCGTGCGCATGAGCCGGTCGGTGGTCCACGGCACGGTGGCGATCGTGGGGATGCCCAGCCGCTCGTACACCTCGGCCCGCTTGGCGTCGTAGATCCGGGCCACCACGTGCTCGACGCCGAACGTCTCGCGGGCCACCCGGGCCGAGATGATGTTGGAGTTGTCGCCGCTGGACACCGCGCAGAACGCGCCGGCCCGCTCGATGCCGGCCTCGATGAGCACCTGCCGGTCGAACCCGATGCCGACCACCTGCTGGCCGTGGAAGTCGCTGCCGAGCCGGCGAAAGGCCTGCGGATCCTTGTCGATGACCGACACGGTGTGGTCGAGGCGTTCGAGCGCGGCGGCCACCGAGCTGCCGACGCGACCGCAGCCCATGATCACCACGTGCACGAACGGCCTCCTCGCCAGTGGGACTGGAATCCACGCTAACCCTCGCCGGGAAGAACCTACCGGTGGCTACTCCGATGAGGTGAACCGACCGCCTACGCTGTGCTCCCGTGCCCAAGCTCGCAACCGTGGCGAAGCGACTCCTGGTGGGACGGCCGTTCCGCAGTGACCGCCTGTCGCACACGCTGCTGCCCAAACGGATCGCCCTGCCCGTGTTCGCCTCCGACCCGATGTCGAGCGTGGCGTATGCACCGGAGGAGATCCTGCTGGTCCTGTCGGTCGCGGGCGCCTCCGCCTACGTGTTCAGCCCGTGGATCGCGCTGTTCATCGCCCTGGTCATGGTCGCGGTGGTGGCCTCGTACCGGCAGAACGTCCGGGCGTACCAGTCGGGCGGCGGGGACTACGAGGTCGCCACCGTCAACCACGGTCCGCGATGGGGGCTGGTGGTGGCCAGCGCGCTGCTGGTCGACTACGTGCTGACGGTCGCGGTGTCGATCGCCTCGGCGGCGGCCAACATCGGCTCGGCGATCGCGTTCGTGGGCAACAACAAAGTGGAGTTCGCGGTCGGCGCGATCCTGGTGCTGACCGCCATGAACCTGCGCGGCGTCCGGGAGTCGGGGACCGCGTTCGCGATTCCCACCTACGCCTTCGTGGTCGGCATCCTGGTGATGATCCTCGTCGGGTTCTACCGGGAGTTCCTGCTCGGTGACGACGTGCGCGCGGAGAGCGCGGACTTCCAGCTCGTCGAGGAGAGCGGGCACCTGGTCGGGTTCGGCTTCGCCTTCCTGGTGCTGCGGGCGTTCTCCTCCGGCAGCGCCGCGCTCACCGGGGTCGAGGCGATCGCCAACGGCGTGCCGGCCTTCCGCAAACCCAAGGGGCGCAACGCGGCGACCACGCTGCTGATGATGGGCGTGCTGGCGATCACCATGTTCCTTGGGCTGATCGTGCTGGCCCGGCTCACCGGCGTGAAGGTCGCCGAGGACCCGGCGACCCAGCTGATCGGCGCGCCCGCCGGCTACGACCAGCCGACGCTGATCGCGCAGCTGGCCAACGCCGTGTTCGCCGGGTTCACGCCGGCCATCTGGTACGTGCTGTTCTTCACCGGGCTGATCCTGGTGCTGGCGGCCAACACCGCGTTCAACGGGTTCCCGGTGCTCGGCTCGATTCTGGCCCAGGAGCGGTACATGCCGCGGCAGCTGCACACCCGTGGTGACCGGCTGGCGTTCTCCAACGGGATCGTGGGCCTTGCCGGGTTCGCCATCGTGCTCGTGGTGGCGTTCGACGCCGAGGTCACCCGGCTGATCCAGCTGTACATCGTCGGCGTGTTCATGTCGTTCGTGATCAGCCAGAGCGGCATGATCCGGCACTGGAACCGGTTGCTGCGCACCGAGACCGATCCGGGCGCGCGCCGGCGCATGCGGCGGTCCCAGGCGATCAACGCGTTCGGCTTCTCCATGACCGCGGTGGTGCTCGCGGTCATCCTGATCACGAAGTTCACCGAGGGCGCCTGGATCTCGCTGGCCGCCATGGCGGTCATCTACGCCGTCATGACCGCGATCCGGCGGCACTACGACCGGGTCGGCGACGAGCTGCGCCGGGCCGAGCAGGACGGGCCGTTGACGCTGCCGTCCCGCAACCACGCCATCGTGCTGGTCTCCAAGCTGCACCAGCCGACGAGGCGCGCCCTGGCCTATGCCAAGGCGACCCGGCCGGACGTGCTGGAGGCGGTGACGGTCAACGTCGACGACAAGGACACCAAGCGGCTGGTCGTCGACTGGGACAAGGAGGGCTTCTCCGTGCCGCTCAAGGTGGTCGAGTCGCCGTACCGCGAGATCACCAAGCCGGTGCTCGACTACGTCAAGCGGGTGCGCACCGACAACCCGCGCGACGTGGTCACGGTGTTCATCCCGGAGTACGTGGTCGGCCGGTGGTGGGAGCAGCTGCTGCACAACCAGAGTGCCTTGCGGCTCAAGGGAAGGCTGCTGTTCCAGCCGGGCGTGATGGTGACCAGCGTGCCGTGGCAGCTGGCGTCGTCGGAGCGGGTGCACGAGCGCGAGCAGCTCGCGCCGGGCGCGATCCGCCGCGGTCTGTTCACAAAGGACAACGGGGAGAAGCGGTGATCGGGCTGCTGCACCCCGGACAGATGGGGGCGGCGATCGGGGCGCAGCTCACCGGCGCCGGCCACGAGGTGCTGTGGTGGCGGGCGGGTCGCAGCGACCGGTCGGCCCGCCGGGCCGAAGCGGCCGGACTGCGCGGGGTCGACGAGCTCGGCGCGCTGCTGTCGGAAAGCTCCGTCGTGCTGTCGATCTGCCCGCCCGCGGCCGCCGAGGAGGTGGCCGGTCGGGTCGCCGGCGCCGGGTTCACCGGGGTGTACGTTGAGGCCAACGCGATCAGTCCACATCGGATGATCACGATCCGGGACCGGTTGGCGGAGCGGGGGATCACGGTGGTGGACGGCGCGATCATCGGGCCGCCGCCGGGGCCGGACCGGGCGTGCCGGGTGTACCTGTGCGGCTCGGCCGCCGACGAGGTGGCCGAGCTGTTCGCCGGCGGCCGGGCGCGGGCCGTGTGCCTGGGGCCGCGGATCGGGGACGCCAGCGCGCTGAAGATGGCGTTCGGTTCGTTCAACAAGGCAAGCGCGGCGCTGGCGGCGGTGAGCCACGCGCTGGCCGCGGAGTACGGGGTGGGCGCGGCGCTGCTGGCCGAGGCGGATGCGTTGGGCCGCAGCGCGTTGGCGGATCCTGGCCGGCTGCCCGGCGTCGCCGCGCGGGCCTGGCGGTGGGCGCCGGAGATGCACGAGGCGGCCGAGACGTTCGCCGCGGCGGGACTGCCGGGCGAGCTGGCGACCGGGGCCGCCGCGGTGTTCGACCCGGTGAGCGGAGCTTGCGGAGCGAATCATTCAACACTGCCCCGTCGCCGAGGTACGAGGCGACGGGGCTGCCATCACCGAGCTTGCGAGGTGATGGCGTGGGTGGCGGACAAGGACTCCGCTCTCGACGTCGCCGACGTGCTGCGGCACCTGCGCCGATGACCGACTGGACGGGCCGGCGGTTCGAGGTCGAGGTCGGGCCGGTCGCGCACGGCGGGCACTGCGTGGCGCGGGCCGAGGGCCGGGTGGTGTTCGTCCGGCACGCTTTGCCCGGCGAGCGGGTCGTCGTCGCGGTGACCGAGGACCGGGGCGGCTCGTTCTGCCGGGGCGACGCGGTCGAGGTGCTCGCCGCGCACGCCGCCAGGGTCGATCCGCCCTGCCCGCTTGCCGTGCCGGGCGGCTGCGGTGGCTGCGACTGGCAGCACGCCTCCGGCGCGGAGCAGCGCGCGCTCAAGGGTTTCGTGGTCGCCGAGCAGCTTCGCCGGCTGGCCGGTGTGGACATTCCGGTCGAGGTGGAGGAGCTGCCCGGCGGCCTGCTCGGCTGGCGGACCCGGGCGCGGCTGGCCGTCGACCCCGAGGGCCGGGCGGGATTCCACGCGCACCGCAGCCACCGGGTGGTGCCGGTGCCGGACTGCCCGATCGCGGCGCCCGGCACGGTCGACGCGGTGGCCGGTCGCCGGTGGACGCCGGGCGCCGAGCTCGAGGTGACGCTGGATGCCTTGGCACATACGCACATCAGCGAGGTACGCGGCCGCAAGGCGCACCGGGTCGCGGGCACCGGCGTCGCCGTGGAGCGCGCGGCCCGGCGCGAGTGGCGGCTGTCCGCGCACGGGTTCTGGCAGGTGCACCCGGACGCCGCCGACGTGCTCGCCGAGGTCGTCGGCCAGTGGGCCGCCGCCGCTCCGGGCGGGTGCGCCTGGGACCTCTACGCCGGCGTCGGCCTGTTCGCGGCCGTCCTCTCCGACCAGGTCGGTCCACAAGGGACAGTCCTGGCCGTGGAGTCGGTCCGGTCCGCGGCGCAGGACGCCGCCGACAACCTCGCCGACCTGCCCCAGGTCCGCGTGTTCCGGGGCCGGGTCGAGCACGTCCTGGCCGCCGCCGACCTCCCGGCGCCCGACGTCGTCGTGCTCGACCCGCCGCGCAAGGGCGCCGGCCGGGAGGTCGTCGAGGCCATCGCCAAGAGTTCACCCGCCCGGGTCGTCTACGTCGCCTGCGACCCCGCTGCGTTGGCCCGCGATGTCACCACGTTCGCCGAATCGGGCTATCAACTCACCCATCTGCGCGCATTCGATGCTTTCCCGATGACTCACCACATCGAATGCGTCGCTCTGCTCGCCTCGCACTGACCGCATCCGTTCCAGGACTGTCAGTGCCCTCTGCCACTGTCGCCCGCATGGAACAGCTGTGCGAATACGCGGGGGGTCTGATCCTGTGTGGGACACTGACCGCAACAACCGGCGTGAGCTAGGGAGACAGTCGTGGGTTTCGCGCTCACCGAGAAATCCGACGGATGGGCACATTCCGGGCCATGGACCATCGAGGACGTCGAGGCGCTGCCCGACTACGGAAACCACAACCGGTACGAACTGCTGTCGCCCGGAGTGCTCACCGTGAGCCCGGCACCCGGCTTCCTGCACCAGCGCGCATCGTTGAATCTGGCCGTGGCGCTGCGCGCCGTGGTCCCGGCCGACATGGAGGTCGTGGAAGCGGTCAACGTGGAGATTCCCGGCGGCCGCCTGTGCCAACCGGACATCGTGATCGTTGACGCCGCGTTCGCGGACACCGCGCCAACGCGCTGTCCGCCGCACACCATACGGTTGGTGGTGGAGATCGTCTCGCCGAGTTCCCATCCGCAGGACCGGATCATCAAGCCGCAGCTGTACGCCGAGGCGAAGATCCCGGTGTACTGGCGGCTGGAGATCGAGGGTAACCCGCGCCTGATCGTGTCGGTGCTGCGGCGTGGGCGCTATGTCCAGGAGGTCGCCGCCGTCGGGGGAACCCGGATGGCGATTCGGCAACCGTTCACGGTCGAGCTGGATCCGGCCGAGCTGATTCGTCGCGCCCCGCGTTAGCGGGCTGGCGGCTGGGGTGCCGGGGGCTGGGGCATGGCGTGCTGCGGAGGCATTCCGGGCGACGGCGGCGATGGGGGGCTCGGTGGCATGGCCGGAGGTAGGCCGGCGCGCTGGCGGAGCCAGTCGGGGATGTGCTGGTCGGCGCGGGGGAAGAAGCGGAGCTCGTCCTGGAAGCCGATGGTGGGGGGCAGGCGGCGCCAGCGGGGCTCGACGTCGGGCTCGAACTCGACGCTGAAGCTGCTCGGGGGCTCCAGCAGGTAGAGGGCAGACAGCCAGGTGCCGCGGCCGGGCCGGTACATGCCCTGGCGCAGGCGGCCGAGGCCCTCGACGACCTCGCGGGGCGGCTGGATCGGGCGCAGCGGGCCGTCCGCGGCGGCCACGAACACGTCCACCTCGATGTGCCGGCCGGCCGACCGGTACTCGGCGCGGACCTGGGTCCAGCCCGGCGGCGCGACGGCCAGCAGCGCGCGGCCGACCTGCCGGGTCAGCCGGTCCTGCTCCGCCTGCGCCATCGCGGGCAGCGGCTCGCTCACGTCGACACTCCCGTTTCCCTGACTCGTGGCCGTGACCTTACCGGGTGCGCGGCGCCGGCGTGGGTCGCTCGTAGACTGGTCGAGCCGGCTAGGGCGGGGAACCCGGCAGGGCCGAAGGAAACCAGCCAATTTGACGGCGTTGTGCCAGGAGCGGGGTGGGACTGTCGTGACCGTCCTCGAGTCCGTACGCGGACCGGCCGACCTGAAGAGATTGACCACTGAGGACCTGGACCGGCTCGCCGCCGAGATCCGGCAGTTCCTGGTCGAGAAGGTGACAAGGACCGGCGGCCACCTCGGTCCCAACCTGGGGGTGGTCGAGCTCACGCTGGCGATCCACCGGGTGTTCAGCTCGCCACGGGACGCGCTGGTGTTCGACGTGGGGCACCAGAGCTACGTCCACAAGATCGTCACCGGGCGGCGCGACGAGTTCGACCTGCTGCGCCAGCAGGACGGCATCTCCGGCTACCCGAGCCGCGCCGAGAGCGAGCACGACCTGGTGGAGAACAGCCACGCGTCGACCGCGCTGTCCTACGCCGACGGCCTGGCCAAGGCGTTCCAGCTCACCGGCGAGCGCCGGCACGTGGTGGCCGTCGTCGGCGACGGCGCGCTGACCGGCGGCATGTGCTGGGAGGCGCTGAACAACATCGCCGCCGGAAAGGACCGCCCGATGGTGATCGTGGTCAACGACAACGGCCGGTCGTACTCGCCGACCATCGGCGGCCTCGCCGACCACCTGGCCACGCTGCGCACCCGGCCGGGCTACGAGCGGGCGCTGGCCGGCGGCAAGCGGATGCTGCAGAGCACGCCCGTGGTCGGCAAGCCGACCTACACCGCGCTGCACGCGGTCAAGAAGGCGATCAAGGACGCGCTCAGCCCGCAGATGATGTTCGAGGACCTCGGCCTGAAGTACCTGGGCCCGGTGGACGGGCACGACGTCGCCGCGCTGGAGTCCGCGCTGCGCCGAGCCAAGGAGTTCGGCGGGCCGGTCGTGGTGCACGCGGTGACCCGCAAGGGATGCGGCTTTCCCTTGGCGGAGAACGACGTGGTCGACCAGATGCACCAGACCGACCCGATCGACCCGCTCACCGGCAAGCCGACGAGGGCCAAGGGGCCGTCCTGGACCAGCGTTTTCGCCAGCGAGCTGACCGCGATCGGGGCGCAGCGCCGCGACGTCGTCGCGATCACCGCGGCGATGCTGCGCTCCACCGGGCTGGCCCCGTTCGCCGAGGCCCACCCCGACCGCTGCTTCGACGTGGGCATCGCCGAGCAGCACGCGGTGACCTCGGCGGCGGGCATGGCCATGGCCGGGCTGCACCCGGTAGTGGCGATCTACTCGACGTTCCTCAACCGGGCGTTCGACCAGGTGCTGATGGACGTGGCGCTGCACCGCCTGCCGGTCACCTTCGTGCTGGACCGGGCCGGCATCACCGGGCCGGACGGGGCCAGCCACCACGGCATGTGGGACCTGTCCATCCTCGGCGTCGTCCCGGGTGTCCGGGTCGCCGCCCCGCGCGACGCCGGCACGCTGGCCGAGGAGCTGCGCGAGGCGGTCGCGGTCGACGACCGTCCCACCGTGCTGCGCTTCCCCAAGGCGGCGGTGGGCGCGGACGTGCCCGCGGTCGACCGGCTCGGCCCGGTGGACGTGCTGCGCCGGCCGGGGCCCGGCGAGAGCCGCGACGTGCTGCTGGTCGCCGTCGGCGCGTTCGCCGAGCTGGGGCTGGCGGCCGCCACCCGGCTGGCCGACCAGGGGATCGGGGTCACCGTGGTGGACCCGCGGTGGGTCCTCCCGGTGCCCGCCGAGCTGGTCGGCCTTGCCGCCGAGCACCGGCTGGTGGTCACCGTCGAGGACAGCGGCCGGCACGGCGGGTTCGGCTGGGCCCTTGCCGCGGCGCTTCGTGACTCCGAAGTGGACGTTCCGCTGCGGGATCTGGGCATTCCCAACGAGTTCCACGCGCAGGGCACCCGCTCGGAGGTGTTCGTCCGGCTCGGGCTGACCGCACAGGACGTGTCAAGGCGGATCACCGAGTGGGCCGCCGACCGGATCGCCCAGCCCACCGCCGAGCCGCAGCCGGCGGAGGAGACGAACCCCTGAGCGCCATCGTGGAGCTGGCCGACCGGCTGGTCGACCTGCTCGCCGAGGAGGATCCGCTCAACGAGCTGCTGGACGGCTACCCGGGCTTCGAGCACCGGCTGCCCGACCTGGACGAGGCGGAAGGGCTGCGGCTGCGGGACCGCGCCCGGGACATCGCGCAGGCCGCGGCGAAGCTGGATCCGCAGGACCGGGTCACTCGCGGGGTCGTGGTGCAGCAGGCCGAGTCGCTGGCGACCAGGGTGGACGCCCGGCTGGTCGAGCACACCGTGGCCGACCACGTGGTCTCGCCCGCGGCGGTGCTGCTGTCCCGGCTGCCGCACGCGGTGCCCGCCGACCCGGCGCACTACCTTGCCCGGCTCGGCGCCGTGCCCGAGTTCCTCGCGGTGGCCGCCGAGCGGCACCGGGGCGGCCTGGCCGCCGGGCGGCTGCCGGTCGCCCACCTGGTCGCCGCCGCGATCCGCCGCCTCGACGGCTACCTGGCCGACCCGGTCGGGGATCCGCTGCGCCGGGCCCCGCTGTCCGGGCGGCGGGCGGCCGCCAAGCGGGATCGCGTGCTCGACGAGCGGGTCCGGCCGGCCGTCGTGCGGTACCGGGAGATGCTGCGGACCGAGCTCGCGCCGCACGGCCGGCCGCCGGACCGTCCCGGGCTGTGCTGGCTGCCCGACGGCGACGCCACCTACGCCGCGCTGGTCGGGATGCACACCACCACCTCCGACAGCCAAGAGGACCTGCACCGCACCGGGCTCGACCTGCTCGAGCGGCTGTCCGGGGAGTACCTGATCATCGGCGCGAAGGCCCTCGGCGCGCGGAGCTTCGCCGAGGTGCAGGACCGGATGCGCACGGATCCCGCGCTGCGCTTCGGCGGTGCCGAGCAGGTGCTTGCGGTCAACCGGGCCGCGATGGACCGCGCGGAGGCGGCCGCGCCGGCGTGGTTCGGCCGGCTGCCCCGGCACCGGTGCCGGCTCGCGCCGACCCCCGAGCTGGTCGCCCCGACCCAGTCGGCCGCGTCCTACCAGCCGGGGCCGCTGGACGGCTCGCGGCCGGGGACGTACCACGTGAACACCTACCGGGCCACCGAGCGGGACCGGTGCATCGCCGAGGCCAACGCCTTCCACGAGGCCGTGCCCGGCCACCACGTGCAGATCAGCCTGGCCCAGGAGCTGACCGGCGTGCCGTTGCTGCGCAAGGTGGCCTGGGTCAACGCCTACATGGAGGGCTGGGCGCTGTACTGCGAGCGGCTGGCCGACGAGATGGGGCTGTACTCCGACGACGTCGCCCGGCTCGGCATGCTGGCCAACGACTCGATGCGGGCGGCCCGGCTCGTCGTCGACACCGGGCTGCACCACTTCGGCTGGAGCCGGCGCCAGGCGGTCGACTTCCTGCGTGGCAACACGGTGATGAGCGAGGTGGAGATCCAGTCGGAGACCGACCGGTACATCGAGCAGCCCGGCCAGGCGCTGTCGTACATGGTCGGGCGGCTGGAGTTCCAGCGGCTGCGCGGCCTGGCCGAGCGCACCCTGGGAACCTCGTTCGACGTACGGTCGTTCCACGACCTGGTATTGGGCGTCGGGCCCGTGCCGATGGCGGTGCTGGACGATGTGGTCGTCCGGTATGTGGAACGGTGAACTGGCGCTACGCCACCGAGCCGAAACGGAAACACTGTGCGGATTCTGATCGTCGAGGATGAGCAGCCCCTGGCCGAGGCGATCGCGCGCGGGCTGCGCCGCGAGGGCATGGCCGTGGACGTGGCGTACAACGGCGACGACGGCCACGAGAAGGCGTCGATCACCCGGTACGACGTGGTGGTGCTCGACCGGGACCTGCCCGGCATGCCCGGCGACGAGCTGTGCCGCGAGATCGTCCGCTCCGGCCAGCTGACCAGGGTGCTCATGCTGACCGCCAGCGGCGCGGTCGAGGAGCGGGTCGAGGGGCTGACCCTCGGCGCCGACGACTACCTGGCCAAGCCGTTCGCGTTCCCCGAGCTGGTGGCCAGGGTGCGCGCGCTGGCCCGGCGGGCCACCCCGGTGACGCCGCCGATCCTGGTGGCCGGCGACGTCGAGCTGGACCCCGCGCGGCGGACCGTGACCAGGGCCGGCAAGCCGATCGAGCTGACCCGCAAGGAGTTCGGCGTGCTCGAGGTGCTGCTCGGTGCCGGCGGCTCGGTGGTCAGCAGCGAGGAGCTGCTGGAGCGGGTGTGGGACGAGAACGCCGACCCGTTCACCACGACCGTGCGGGTCACCGTGATGACCCTGCGCAAGAAGCTCGGCGAGCCGGGCATCATCGACACCGTCGTCGGCTCTGGCTACCGGATTCCGGTGGCGAGCCGGACCCATGGCAGCTAGCCGGGTCCGACGTGGACCGGGGCTCCGCGGCCGGATCACGCTGCTCGCCACCGGCCTGGTCGCCCTGGCCAGCGCGCTGCTGCTGTGGCTTGGCTGGCTGCTGGCCGGCGAGGTGGCCGCCTCGGTGCCGTCGCTCCCGCCGGGCACCACGATCGTGGTCGACGGGGTGCCGGTCGAGGTGGCCGATCTGTCCTCGGCGCTGCGCGACGACGCCAGGGACCGGGTGCTGGTGGCCGGCTCGATCGCGTTCGTCTGCGTCGTGCTGGCCACCGCCCTGCTCGCCTGGACGGTCACCGGCCGGGTGGTGCAGCCGCTGCGCGACGTGACCGCCACGGCGCGGCGGCTTTCGGTCGAGTCGCTCGGCGAGCGCATCGGACACCGCGGGCCCCGCGACGAGGTGGCCGAGCTGGCCGACACGTTCGACGCGATGCTCGACCGGCTGCAGGCCGCGTTCTCCTCGCAGCGCCACTTCGTGGCCAACGCCAGCCACGAGCTGCGCACCCCGCTGTCGGTGATCCGCACCGAGCTCGACGTCACGCTCGCCGACCCGAACGCCGACGCGGCCGAGCTGCGCCGGATGGCCGAGGTGGTCCGGGCCGCCACCCTGCGCGCCGGTCAGCTCGTCGACGCGCTGCTCCTGCTGGCCCGCACCGACGGCCTTGGCATCGGCGTCGCCGAGCCCGTCGACCTGGCCGACGTGGTCGCCGCCGCCTGGCACCCGATCCGGGCCGACGCCGAGCGCCGCCGGATCAGCGCGTCGTTCCTCGGCGAGTCGGCCCCGGCGGTCGGCGACCCCGCCCTGCTCGAGCGCGTCGCCGGCAACCTGCTTGAGAACGCCGTGCGGCACAACGTCGACGGCGGCTGGATCGAGGTGCGGCTCGACCGCGCCCCGGACAACTCCGTGCTCCGCGTCCACTCCTCCGGCGCGCCCGTCGACCCCGACCACGTCGCCGAGCTGTTCGAGCCGTTCCGCCGCGGTGTCGAGCGCACCGCCCAGTCCGGCACCGGCCTTGGCCTGTCCATCGTGAAGGCGGTGGTGCTGGCCCATCGCGGGGAGGTGACCGCCGAGGCCGTGCCCGGCGGGGGTCTCACCGTGACGGTTCGGCTGCCGACGGCGTCGTGAGGCCGAGGCGTTCGGCCAGCCCGATCGCGTCGTGCGGGGCGTGGGCCTTGACGTCGTTGTCGAAGTACACGTAGGCGTCCCCGGCGGCCGCCGTGGCAAGGGCGCGGATCCTCTTGGCCCAGACGTCGAGCGCGTCGTCGGAGTAGCCGCTGGTGTAGAGCTCCACGTCGCCGTGCAGCCGGACGTAGGCGAAGTCGGTCGTCACGTCCTCCAGGTACGGGAAGGTGCCGGCGGTGTCGGCCACCACGAGCGCGATGTCGTGTGCGCGCAGCAGGTCGAGGAACGCCGGCTCGGTGAAGGTCGGGTGCCGGACCTCGAGGGCGTGCCGGATCGGGCGGTCGGCGTCGGTGGTCAGCCAGGTGCGCCCGCGCAGCCGGTCGTCGTGCCCGGCGGCCAGCTCGGCGGCCCTGGCGGTGGTGCGCGGCAGCAGGTCGAAGAACGCGGCCAGCAGGTCGGGGTCGAACCGCAGGGTCGGCGGGAGCTGCCAGAGCACCGGTCCCAGCTTGCGGCCCAGCGCGAGCAGGCCCGAGGCGAAGAAGTTGGCCAGCGGGGTCTCGACGTCGCGCAGCCGCTTCATGTGCGTGATGAACCGGCCGCCCTTCACCGCGAACACGAAGTCGTCGGGGGTCTGGGCGGACCAGGCCTGGTAGCTGGTCGGCCGCTGCAGCGAGTAGAACGAGCCGTTGATCTCCACCGAGTTGAGCCGGCGGGAGATGTACTCCAGCTCGCGGCGGTGGGGCAGGCCCTTGGGGTAGAACGCTCCGCGCCACGGCGGGTACAGCCACCCGGACGTGCCGACGCGGATCATGTGTGAGGATGCCACCGGCCGGTGCCGCTAAACGGTGTTTTCTAGCTCGGGCAAGGCCGCCGGGCGCCTTCGGCGCCGGCCGGGGGTTGGGTTGGCGGGGTGGTTGCGGGCCGGTGTGGGGGTTGGGTGGCGTAGGTGGTCGGCTGACGACGCCTGCGGGCAGGGGCTCGTTCCTCGCCCCCGCCCTTGTCGTCGTATGGCGGCCGCCCTCGCCAAAGGCCGACCTCGGCGCACTGCCGAACACACGCGCTATCCCATGTGTGGGTAGGTGTGGTCGGTGGCGGGGACGAAGGTCTCCTTGATCGACCGCGGGCTCACCCAGCGTTGCAGGTTGTGGGACCAGCCGGCCTTGTCGTTGGTGCCCGACCCGCGGCTGCCGCCGAACGGCTGCTGTCCGACCACCGCACCGGTCGGCTTGTCGTTGACGTAGAAGTTGCCGGCCGAGAACCGCAGCGCGCGGTGGGCCTGCTCGATCGCGAGCCGGTCGGTGGCGAACACCGCGCCGGTCAGCGCGTACGGGGTGGAGCCGTCGACCAGCTCGAGCACCTTGGCGTACTCGGCGTCGTCGTAGACGTACACGGCCAGGATCGGGCCGAACCACTCGGTGGTGAACAGCTCGTGCATCGGGTCGGTGCCGAGCAGCACCGTCGGCCGGACGAAGTAGCCGACCTCGTCGTCCGCGGTGCCGCCGGCCAGCACCTCCACCGACGATGTCGCGCCGGCCATCTCCAGCACGCCCTTGTGCTTGTCGAACGCCCGCCGGTCGATGACCGCTCCGCCGAAGTGACCGAAGTCGGTGACGTCGCCGAAGGACAGCGACTTCGTCGTGTCGACCAGCCGCTCGCGCACGCCGCCGTCCCAGAGCGAGCGGGCGATGTAGGCCCTCGACGCGGCCGAGCACTTCTGGCCCTGGTACTCGAACGCGCCGCGGACCAGGGCCGTGACCAGCGCGGCGGGCTCGGCCGACGGGTGGGCGACCACGAAGTCCTTGCCGCCGGTCTCGCCGACGATCCGCGGGTAGGAGCGGTAGGTGTCCAGGCGCTCGGCCATGGTGCGCCAGAGGAGCTTGAACGTCTTGGTGGAGCCGGTGAAGTGCAGCCCGGCGAAGTCCGGGTCGGCCAGCGCCACCTCGCTGACCGCGGCGCCGTCGCCGGTCACCATGTTGATCACACCGGGCGGCAGCCCGGCCGCCTCGAGCAGCCGCATCGTGTAGTGCGCGGCCAGTTGCTGGGTGGGCGACGGCTTCCACACCACGGTGTTGCCCATCAGCGCGGGCGCGGTGGGCAGGTTGCCGGCGATCGCGGTGAAGTTGAACGGCGCGATCGCCGTGACGAAGCCGTCCAGCGGCCGGTGGTCGAACCGGTTCCAGATCCCCCGCGAGGAGAACGGCTGCTCGGCCAGGATCCGGCCGGCGAAGTAGACGTTGAACCGCCAGAAGTCGATCAGCTCGCAGGCGCTGTCGATCTCCGCCTGCTGCACGGTCTTCGACTGGCCGAGCATGGTCGCGGCGTTGAGCGTGTCCCGCCACGGCCCGGAAAGCAGGTCGGCCGCGCGCAGCAGGATGGCCGCCCGCTCGTCGAACGGCAGCTCGCGCCAGCCGGGAGCGGCCTGCTTTGCCGCGCTCACCGCGTCGGCCACGTCCTTGTCGGTGGCCTGCGCGGTCGTGCCGAGCACGTGATGGCGGTCGTGCGGCTGCACCACGTCGACCCGCTCGCCGCCGGCCATCCGTCGCTCACCGCCGATGGTCATGGTGAGCTCGTGCCGCTCACCCTCCAGCTCGGCGATCCGGCGCTGCAACGACTCCCGCTCGGCGCTGCCGGGGGCGTATGAGCGGACCGGCTCGTTGACCGGCTCTTGGACCGACGACACGGCGTCCATCGTGGGGCTCCTCGGGTGGCTTGGGGTCGCTTGTGGCTGACACCATCTTTACAGCAGCTCGAGGAGGAAGGGCAGCTCCTGCGGGGCGTACCAGGACAGCTCGTGGTCCTCGGCCCCGCCGAGGGTGAACTCCGCGTCCGGGTCGCCGAGGTCGGCCGCGTCGACCACGTCCGCGGCCGCCCGCACGGCCTCCTCGGCCTCCGGGGTGTCCACATGCACCGCGGCGACCACCTTCAGCGGCACCGGCCCGGCCAGCCGCACCGCCGCGTAGTCCAGGTCCGGCCGCGGCACCGCACCGTCCACATCGGCCGAGACCACCGCACGCCTCGGCGGCGCGGACGGGTCGCGGTCCAGCTCGGTGGCGACCAGCCGCAGCGACGCCCGCGCGGCTTCGAGCATGGCGGCGTACTCCAGCTCCTCGGCGGTCCCCGACTGGTAGTACTCGCGCAGGGCCGGAGTCAGCGCGAAGGCGGTGTCGTCGACCGGCGCCAGCTCACCGTGCTCGGCCAGCGTGCGCAGCATGGGCACGGTCGCCGGAATGTAGACCCTCATGACCGCCTCGCGGTTGGCAGCAACTCGCCAGATCCTGACACATCCGCACCCGGACCCGCGTGCGATGCTGCGGGGTGTGGACGGGCAGGTGTCGCCGAAGGATCGGTTCGTGACGGTGTTCGGGCGCAAGCCGGTCCTCGAGGCGCTCGGTGACCCGCGGTTGGTCGTGGACAAGGTGGTGGTGGCCCAGGGGGCCGGCGGGGAGTCGGTGCGGGAGATCCTGGCGGCGGCGGCGCGGCGCGGGGTGGCGGTGTCGCGGGCCAGCGCGCATCGGGTGAAGGTGTTGGCGGGCAACGGAAAGCAGGATCAAGGGGTGCTCGCCGACGTGGTCGCGCCGAGGATGCGGCGGCTGGCGGACGCGCTGGGGTCGGGGGCGCCGCCGGGGCGGGTGGTGGTGCTCGACGGGATCACCACGCCGGCCAACGTGGGGATGATCCTGCGGACGGCGACGGCGGCGGGGGTGGACGGGATCGTCGTGCCCCGGCGCGGGGTCGCGAGCATCGATCCACTGGTGATCAAGGCGTCGGCCGGGGTGGCGTTCCACGCGCCGGTGTTGCGGTGCGCGACGGCCGCCGAGGGGGTGGCGGAGCTGCGATCGGCCGGCTATCCGGTGTACGGGCTCGCCGCGGGCGCCCGGGTGTCGATCTTCGACGCGGAGCTGCCGCGCCGGGCGGTGTTCGTGCTGGGCGGGGAGTCGGCGGGGGTGAGCGAGGAGGTCGGGCGGCACGTGACGGGGTGGCTGTCCATTCCCCTTGCCGGCGGGGTCGAGTCGCTCAACGTGTCGAGCGCGGCGGCGGTGCTGTGCTTCGAGCTGGTTCGCCGGGATCACCTGAACGAGTGGTCTGTGACCTGATTCTTTCGGGTGGCCGCTCTATAGGGCATGTCGGCTCCCGCCCAGTCAGAGGTCCCCCGTGTGCGGCTGCACGCGTTGCCGGAGTACGAGCCGCCGCTGCGGCTGGTCCCGCCCGATCCGGAGGAGCCGGACGAACCGGCCGAGCCGGCGCCGCCGCCGCGGCCGGCGCCCGTCGTCGACGGCCCGGTGTGGGACGAGCCCGGACCGGTCCGGGACCTGATCTGGCGCCTGGCCTGCATGGTGCTCGAGGTGCTCGACGGGCGCCGGCCGATCGCCCACGTCCACGGCCTCGTGGCGCCGACCGTCCACGCGGCGCTGCTGACCAGAACCCGACAGGCCGGCACCGCGGGGCGGCAGCACCGGCTGCGCACCCTGCACACCTGCCGGCCAGCCGACGGGATCGTCGAGCTGTGCGGCACGGTCACCGTGTCCGCGCCGGGTCGGCGCCCGAGGATCATCGCGCTGGCCGCCCGCGTGGAGTCGCGGCGGAACCGATGGGTGTGCACGGCCCTGCGGCCGGTGTACCGATGAGACCCCGCGAGTCGGATGCTCGGGACCGCGAGTCGGACATTCGGGCAACACCGCACGGTCGAACTCGCGTGCCGGAGCGTACGACTCGCGCGGTGGTGCTACCGGCGGGAGCCCTTCTTGCCGCCCTTGCGGCCCTGCTTGGAGCTGGCCCGCTCGGCGGCGCGGCGCTCGCGCCGGCTGCCCTGCTGGCGGCCGGCGCCGTTGCCCGAGCCGTCGCCGTGCGAGGCGACGCCGCCGCCCTCGGCCGGGCCGCTGTAGGTGAGCCGCTGCGGGGCCGGGCCGCCGAGGCCCTTGCCGCGCAGTGCCGGTGGGATCTTGTTCTGCTCGGCCGCCGCCCTCGCGGCGGCCGCGGCCTGAGCCTCCTGAGCGGCCTTGGCCTCCTGTGCGGCGCGGGCCGCCCTGGCAAGGCGCTCGGTGTCGGGGCCGGGCGGCGGCTGCTCGGGTTGCTGCTGCTCGATCTGGAGGTTGAACAGGAAGCCGACCGACTCCTCCTTCAGCGCGTCGAGCATGGCGGCGAACATGTCGTAGCCCTCGCGCTGGTACTCGATCAGCGGATCGCGCTGGGCGGTGGCCCGCAGGTGGATGCCCTCCTTGAGGTAGTCCATCTCGTAGAGGTGCTCGCGCCACTTGCGGTCCAGCACGGTGAGCAGCACGCGGCGCTCGAGGTCGCGCATCGTGCCCTTGCCGACCGCGGCGTCGATCTCGGCCTCGCGGCGCCGGTACGCGGCGTGGGCGTCCGCCAGCACCGCCTCGAGCAGCGACTCCGGCGTGATGTCCTCGTCGCCTTCGAGCAGGTCCTGCCAGCGGATGCCGATCGGGTAGAGCGTCTTGAGCGCGGTCCACAGCTTGTCGAGGTCCCAGTCCTCGGAGTAGCCACCCGAGGTCGCGCCCTGGACGTAGGCGGTGACCACGTCGGTGATCATGTGCTCGACCTGCTCGTGCAGGTCCTCGCCGCGCAGCACCCGCAGCCGCTCGCCGTAGATGACGGTGCGCTGCTTGTTCATCACCTCGTCGTACTTGAGCACGTTCTTGCGGATCTCGAAGTTCTGCTGCTCGACCTGGGCCTGCGCGCTCTTGATCGCCCGGGTGACCATCTTGGCCTCGATCGGCACGTCGTCGGGCACCCGCAGGGTCACCATCACCCGCTCGACCAGCGCCGCGTTGAACCGCCGCATCAGCTCGTCGCCGAGCGAGAGGTAGAACCGCGACTCACCCGGGTCGCCCTGCCGGCCGGACCGGCCGCGCAGCTGGTTGTCGATGCGCCGCGACTCGTGCCGCTCGGTGCCGAGCACGTACAGCCCGCCGAGCGCGACGACCTCCTCGGCCTCGGCCTTGACCTCCTGGCGCGCCTTCTCCAGCGCACCAGGCAGCGCCGCCCGCCACTCCTCCGGCGTCTCGATCGGGTCGAGGCCGCGCTCGCGCAGCGACTGCTCGGCGATGTGGTCCGGGTTGCCGCCGAGCATGATGTCGGTACCGCGGCCGGCCATGTTCGTGGCCACGGTGACGGCGCCCTTGTGCCCGGCCTCGGCGATGATCGCCGACTCCTTCTCGTGGTGCTTGGCGTTGAGCACGTTGTGCGGGACGCCCCGGCGCACGAGCAGCTTGGACAGGTACTCCGAGCGCTCGACGCTGGTGGTGCCGATCAGGACCGGCTGCCCCTTCTGGTGCCGCTCGGCGATGTCCTCGGCGACCGCCTCGAACTTGGCCTGCTCGGTCTTGTAGATCAGGTCCGGCTGGTCGATCCGGATCATCGGCATGTTGGTCGGGATCGGCACCACGCCGAGCTTGTAGGTGTTGTAGAACTCGGCGGCCTCGGTCTCGGCCGTGCCGGTCATGCCGGAAAGCTTGTCGTAGAGCCGGAAGTAGTTCTGCAGCGTGATCGTGGCCAGGGTCTGGTTCTCGGCCTTGATCTCCACGCCTTCCTTGGCCTCGATGGCCTGGTGCATGCCCTCGTTGTAGCGGCGGCCGGGGAGCACGCGGCCGGTGAACTCGTCGACGATGAGCACCTCGCCGTTGCGGACGATGTACTCCTTGTCCCGCTTGTAGAGCTCCTTGGCCTTCAGCGAGTTGTTCAGGAAGCCGATCAGCGGGGTGTTGGCCGCCTCGTACAGGTTGTCGATGCCCAGCTGGTCCTCGATGAACGCGACGCCCTCCTCGGTGACGCCGACCGTGCGCTTGCGCTCGTCGAGCTCGTAGTGGACGTCCTTCTTCATCAGCGGGGCGAGCCGGGCGAACTCGAGGTACCAGCGCGAGGACTGGTCGGCCGGGCCGGAGATGATCAGCGGCGTGCGGGCCTCGTCGATGAGGATCGAGTCGACCTCGTCCACGATGGCGAAGTGGTGGCCGCGCTGGACCATGTCCTCCAGGCTCCAGGCCATGTTGTCGCGCAGGTAGTCGAAGCCGAACTCGTTGTTCGTGCCGTAGGTGATGTCCGCGTTATAGGCCACCCGGCGCTGGTCCGGGGTCATCTCGGCGAGGATCACGCCGACCGTGACGCCGAGGAAGCGGTGCACCCGACCCATCCACTCGGAGTCGCGCTTGGCCAGGTAGTCGTTGACGGTGACGACGTGCACGCCGTCGCCGGCGATGGCGTTGAGGTAGGCGGGCAGGACCGAGGTGAGCGTCTTGCCCTCACCGGTCTTCATCTCGGCGACCTGGCCGAGGTGCAGCGCGGCGCCACCCATCACCTGCACGTCGAAGTGGCGCTGGCCGAGCACCCGCTTTGCCGCCTCCCTGGCCACGGCGAACGCCTCGGGCAGCAGGTCGTCGAGCGTCTCGCCGTTGGCGTAGCGCTTGCGGAACTCCTCGGTCCTGGCCCGCAGCTGTGCGTCCGAGAGCGGGGTGACCTCGTCCTCCAGCGAGCTGACATGGGCTGTGATGGTGCGCAAACGTTTGAGCATCTTGCCCTCGCCCGCGCGCAGGATCCTGGACAGCACCATCAGGTCGACCTCACTTGGTGGAAATGTCTGGCGCCCGCCTCGGGCGCTCTCCCTTCCGCCCATCGTAGGCCGTCCGGCGAGCGGGAGTATCCGCCCTCGTCGGCGCGCAGAAGGGCGCCCCGGGGCGGCGTGGCTCCCGGGGCGCCCGGTGGCTTGTGGGCGTTGTGTCGCTAGGCCAGTCTGATCACGCCGTAATCGAATCCCCTGCGACGGTAGACGACGCTCGGCCGGCCCGATGCGGTGTCCTGGAACAGGTAGAAGTCGTGTCCGACCAGCTCCATCTCGTAGAGGGCCTGGTCGACGGTCATGGGCACGGCGGGATGGGACTTCTCCCGCACGATGCGTCCCGGCAGGTGGTCGTCGACGTCCCAGCGCTGTTCGGGGACCTCGGGCACACCTTCGTACTCCGCCTCCTGCTTCGGCAGTAACGCGGTCTGGGTGGCGGCGCGACCATTCGGCTCGCTCCTCGTGGGAGCGCCGTTGCCGATGGCGGAAGTGGCCTCCGCTACGGAGGCGGGGCTCCGACGCCCGTAGTGCACTCGCCTGCGGTCGTGCAGGCGGCGCAGTCGGTTCTCCAGCTTGCTCACCGCGGAGTCGAGGGCGGCGTAGAAGTCGCCGGCACACGCCTCGGCCCGTACGGCAGGTCCCCTGCCCTTCCCGGTGATCTCCACTCGCTGGCAGTTCTTCGACTGCCGACGGTTGGGTTCGTGGAACAGCTCAACGTCGAAGCGGATGACCTTCCTGTCGTACCGCTCCAGGCGGGCCAGCTTGTCTTCGACATGGACCCGGTAATGATCGGGTATCTCGACGTTGCGGCCCTTCACCACGATGTCCATACACGACCTCCCTCGCCTTAAGCGAGCTCGTTGGCGAACATTGCGGCGCCGGGGGACAACACCGGCCTCCCTGCGGGCCGGACTCCCCACCTCAGGACTCCTCCGGCGCCAGGGTCATGGGCTTCTCGCCTCCTCCCTGCGAACCGGGGACGTGATAGCGGGCACGTTAGCTCGGGTTGTCCTTGAGCAACAGTCCCAAGGAGGGCGAAGTTGCGGCACCGCACGGCGTGACGGTCAGCAATCAAAAGGACCGGTCCTTTACCCGCCTCGCCTCCCGACGTCCAGCCATTGAGCCGCACATTCACCCCTACGGCCCAACGTAATACACACATCGCGGGGGTGCCAGGGTCCGTGCGGCACAGTGCCGGTGCCCGATCGGGCGGCCGTCCGGACTTCGGTCGCCACGGGGGCGAAACCCAGTCTTCACCCGTGTGGGGGTCGGTATTTTTTAGCTCGGGCTGTGTTTTCTAGCTCGGGCAAGGCCGCCGGGCGCTGTGCTTGTTAGCTCGGGCAAGGCCGCCGGTCGCCTTCGGCGAGCGGCCTTGGGTCGGGTTAGGTGGGTGGTTGCGGGCCGGTGTGGGGGGTCGGGTGTCGTGGGTGGTGGGCTGACGACGCCTGCGGGCAGGGCTCGTTCCTCGCCCTGCCCTGGGCGTCGTGGGGCGGCCGCCCTCGCCAAAGATTGGTCGACCCCAGCGACGCTTTGTCGGCCCCAGCGACGCGACCCCAGCGACGCTTTGTCGACCAGGGCGCTTTGTCGAGCCCAGCGTGCTTTTCGGGGGGCCTGCTGGCTAGTCGGTTGCGGTGAGGGCCAGGGTGGCGGCCACGGTGACTCCGGCGGCGCGCAGCACCATGGTGCAGGCGGCTGCGGTCGCGCCGGTGGTGATCACGTCGTCGAGGAGCACCACGGGCTGGCCCGGCGGCGGCGTGCCGGCCATGACGTGGCGCAACCGCCCCCGCAGGTTGGCCGCTCTGGCCCTGGCGTCCAGCCCGACCGAGTCCCGGGCGCGCCCGTCCAGCCGCAGCGCCGGCGCCACGGCGGCCGCCCACCCGGCGCGGGCGAGCGCCGCCGCGGCATGCCTGGCCACCGCCAGCATGTGCTGGCCGCCGCGCCGGCTGGCCGCCCCCGGCCGCGACGGCACCGGAACGAGATA
>NZ_DASZCQ010000067.1:0-3759 GCF_035942955.1 Actinophytocola sp.
CTTCGGCGCCGGCCTTGGGTCGGGTTGGCTGGGGGGTTGCGGGCCGGGGTGGGTGGCTGGGTGTCGTGGGTGGTCGGCTGACGACGCCGGCGGGCAGGGGCTCGTTCCTCGCCCCTGCCCTTGTCGTCGTGGGGCGGCCGCCCTCGCCAAAGATTGGTCGACCCCAGCGACACTTTCGAGCACGACCGCTGTACTAGACGAGCCTGCGGTCGGAGGCCCAGCGGGACAGCTCGTAGCGGTTGGACAGCTGGGTCTTGCGCAGCACGCTGGACACGTGCGTCTCGACGGTCTTGACGGAGATGAACAGCTCCGAGGCGATCTCCTTGTAGGCGTACCCGCGGGCCAGCAGCCGCAGCACGTCCCGCTCCCTGGGGGTGAGCAGGTCGAGCTCGGGGTCGCTGATCGGGGCGGCGCCCGGCCGGTCGGCGAACGCGTCCAGCACGAAGCCGGCGAGCCGCGGTGAGAACACCGCGTCGCCGTCGGACACCCGGACCACCGCCTTGGCCAGTTCCTGGCTGGAGATCGTCTTGGTGACGTAGCCGCGGGCGCCGGCCCGAATCACCGCGATCACGTCCTCGGCGGCGTCGGACACCGACAGCGCGAGGAACGCCACGTCGGGATGGTTCGGGCGGGCCTTGCGGAGCACCTCGACGCCCCCGCCGTCGGGCATGTGCACGTCGAGCAGCACCACGTCGGGCTTGAGGTGGCCGATCCCGGCGACCGCCTCCCCCACCGTGCCGGCCTCGCCGATCACCTCGACGTCGTCGGTGATCGAGTCGAGCTCCGCCCGCACGCCGGCGCGGAACAGGCCGTGGTCGTCGACGAGGAAGACCCGCACGGGCCGCTTGGGTGTGTCAGTCACGTCTGCTGGCCGCCTTCGCTCGTGGCATGTGCAGTTGCACCTCGGTGCCCTCGCCCGGCGACGTGCGCAGGCGTACGTCACCGCCGTTGCGCTCCATCCTGCCCCTGATCGAGTCGGCGAGGCCGTGCCGGTCGTCCGACACGCTGTCCTGGTCGAACCCCTTGCCGCGGTCGCGCACGAACACCGTCGCCTTGTCCGGCTCGACCTCGGCGTACACGCTGAACTCGGACACCTCGGCGTGCTTGGCGGCGTTGACCATCGCCTCGCGCGCGGCGTGCACGAGGGCGGTCAGCGGCTCGTCGAGCGGGCAGTCGCCGACCACCACCTGGTCGATCTTGACCGCGAAGCTGTCCTCGACCTCACCGGCGGCCTGCCGCAGCGCGTCGGACAGCGTGGCGGCCGCGTCCCCGTCGGCCTTCGACGGGTACAGCCACTCGCGCAGCTGGCGCTCCTGGCCGCGGGCGAGGCGGAGCACCTCGCGCGGGGCCTCGGTGTGCTTCTGGATCAGCGCGAGGGTCTGCAGCACCGAGTCGTGCAGGTGCGCGGCGATCTCCGCGCGCTCGTGCTCCCGGATCCGGGCGGTGCGCTCCTCGCCGAGGTCACGGACCAGCCGCAGCCAGAACGGCACGGTCAGCACCGCCACGCCGACCAGCGTGGCCAGCACCGCGAGCAGGGCGAACTGCATCTGGTCGAGGTTGATGCTGCGGTACAGGAACAGCGCGATCCCGCTGACCACCAGCGCGGCCCCGGTGAGCATCCGCATGAGCGCCTTCCGGCCGCCCGAGCCCAGCACGGCCGCCAGGCCGGTGCGCGCCCCGTCGCGCATGCGCCGGCGCCGGGACTCGTCGGCCTCCCGCCACACCAGCGCGGTGCCGACCAGCGCGACGCCGAGGGTGCCGATCACCCAGCCGCTGGCCGCCCCGGACAGGGTGCCGACCGCGACCGCGAGGCCGACGCCCAGCGCGACCAGGCCGTACGCCTGCTGACGCTCCTTGGCCGACAGCGTCCGGACCGGCGTGCCCGGCGCCTCCTGCCGGACGAACGCCCACAGCAGGCCGTACGCCAGCACCCCGGCGCCGCCCAGCGCGGCGAGCACGGCGAAGGCGAGCCGGACCCAGAGCACGTCGACGCCCAGGTGGTCGGCCAGCCCGCCGGCGACCCCGGCGACGGCACGGCCGGTCCTGCGGCGGTACATCTTGTTCGGCTGCGCCACCGCCGGCACGGCTCCCGGCGTCGCTCGTTGGATCTCCGCGCTCACCACCGGCCTCTCCTGGACCACACTCACCTCATCATGGTCACATGGCCGGGCGGATGCTTCATCGGGGAAATACCCGGACCCGTAGGCTCCGGGTCAATGTCAGGGCATGTCCCCGATGCGCCCACGCGATCCGGAACGGATGCTCGTAACCATGAGTGGCACGAGCGGCGTGGAAGACACGCTCAAGGATTTCTGGGCGACCCGACCGAGGCGTTCCCGGCGCGGCCGGAAGATCGCCGGTGTGGCGGCCGGCATCGGCAACCGGTACGGCATCGACCCGACCGTGGTGCGGGTGGCCTTCGTGGTGGCCACCTTCTACGGCGGCGCCGGCGTGCTGTTCTACCTGCTCGGCTGGCTGTTCCTGCCGGAGCAGGACGACGCCGCGGCGCCGCTCGAGGGGATGGTCAAGCGCCGGCGCAGCTCCACCTCAGGTGCGTTCACCGTGCTGCTGTGCCTCGCGCTGATCCCGGCGACCGGGCTGCTGTGGATCGACAACGGGTTCAGCGGGTTCCTCGGCGTGCTCGTCGTGCTCGGGACGCTGTACCTGCTGCATCGCAGCCGTGGGCACCTCAACCGCCCGAGCCCCGAGGTTCCCGCCACGGAGACGTTCGCCGCGGCGCCGCCGACCTACGCGATGCCCGCGCCGGCGACCGCGACCGAGCCGGTCACCTTTGCCGCGACCGGCGTGCCGGCGGCCGAACCCCGGCCGCCGGCCTGGGATCCGCTCGGCGCGGCGCCGTTCGCCTGGGATCTGCCGGAGCCGAGCCCGCCCGCGCCCGAACCGCCGGCGCCGCGGCGCCGGTCCAGGGTCGGCCTGTTCACCGTGGGCGCCGCGCTGGTCGTCGCCGGGACGCTGGCGCTGGCCGCGCCGTACGCCGGCGGCTGGTTGACCGCGCCGCACATCGTCGGGCTCACGCTCGCCGTGATCGGCCTCGGCATGGTGGGCGGCTCGTTCGTCCGGGGTGGCCGCGGGCTGATCGGGCTGGCCGTCCCGCTGTCCATCGTGGGACTCGGTCTGACCTCGATCTCACCGGACGGCTGGCACGGCGTCGGCGACGTGACGGCGCGGCCCGTCGGGATCGCCGAGGTGCAGTCCAGCTACCAGCGCACGGCCGGAACGGTCACCCTCGACCTGACCGCGCTGCCCGCGGTGGGCGACGACGTCGACACCCGGGTGGAGGTGGACACCGGCGAGGCCGTTGTCATCCTGCCGGAGAACGCGGACGTGGAGCTGACCTGCAGCGCCGGAGTCGGTGACGTGCAGTGCCTCGGTCAGGAGGCGACCGGCCCGGACTCCAAGGTCGAGTTCACCGACTACGGCGCGGACGGCGAGGGCGGGCTGAAGATCGAGCTGGACGTCGAGGTCGGCGCCGGGACCGTGGAGGTGCGTCGTGGCTGAGCACGACGGCGAGCGCGAGGTCGAGCGGCGCGGGCCGGACCTGCTGACCCTGCTTGCCGGCCTGGCCACCCTGCTGGTGTCGGCCTACGTGCTGACCGACGGCGCCCTGTGGGTGCCCACGGTGGACCCGCGCTGGCTGCTGGCCGGTGGCGCACTGGTGGTGGGGCTGTTCCTGCTGATCGCCTCGATGCGCGGCAGCCGGCGAAAGCGCTAGCAAACCCCAGGTCAAGGGTCGTGGGT
>NZ_DASZCQ010000068.1:0-17178 GCF_035942955.1 Actinophytocola sp.
CGGCCGGATGTCGCGCAGCTCGGTGCCGTCGCCCGGCCGCGCCGAGCGGTGCACCCCGACCAGCCCGGCCGCGCGCGGGGGCAGCGGTCCCGGCGGCACGAGGGACACCGGCGGCAGCACCGTGCGGCGGCTCTCCTGCCCGACCACCGGGCCGAACGCCAGCAGGCCGTCCGGACCGGCCATCAGGTGGTCCGGGCGCAGCTCGACGCCCTCGCCCCAGGCGTCCCAGCGGACCCGGGTGCGCACCGTCGTCGCCGACGCCGGCAGCAGGTGCACCTGGCCGAGGCCGGTGCTGCCGGGCCGCGGCATCCGGATCGCGACCAGCTCGGTGCGCCGGCCCGGGTCGATCGACACCGTGAGCAGCTCGCTGCGGCCCTGCTCGGCCGAGCGGGGCCGCGGGTGCGCCGTCACCGCCGGCGTGCCGTGCGCGGCCACCCCGAGCGCGGCGCTGAGCAGCAGCGGGGCGCCGAGCAGGAGCAGGGCCGGCTGGTGGGCGACGAGGCCGGCCGCGACCAGACCCAGCCCGCACACCAGGCCGCGGGTCAGGGCGTCGGTGGTCCGCCAGCCGGCCGTGCCCTGGCTGCGCCGCGCCTGCATCCAGCGCAGTGCCCGGTGCTCGCGGATCATTTGGTGCTCGCCGGCCCCGGCACCGTGCCGAGCAGCTCGGTGACCACCTCGACGCCGGTGGTGCCGCTGCTCCAGGTCTCCGGCCGCATGGTCAGCCGGTGCGCGAGCGCGGCCACGGCGCAGCTCTTGACGTCCTCGGGCAGCACGAAGTCCCGGCCGTCCAGCACGGCCAGCGCCCGGGAGACCAGCAGCAGGGCCTGCGAGCCGCGCGGCGACGCCCCGACCTCCACGGCGCGGTGCCGGCGGGTGGCCGTGGCCAGCTCGACGCAGTAGCGCAGCACGTCCGGGTCGACGTCGACGAGCTCGACGCCCTGCTGCAGCCGGCGCAGGCGGGTGGCGTCGATGACCGGGTCGAGGTGGATCTCCTCGCGGCGCCGGTCTAGCCGCCGGCGCAGCACCTCGACCTCCTCGTCGACCGGCGGGTACCCGACGTCGAGGCGCAGCAGGAACCGGTCGAGCTGCGCCTCCGGCAGCGGGTAGGTGCCCTCGTACTCGATCGGGTTCGCCGTGGCCAGCACGTGGAACGGCGCCGGCAGCGGGAACGTCCGGCCCTCCACGGTGACCTGCCGCTCCTGCATGGCCTCGAGCAGCGCCGACTGGGTCTTCGGCGGGGTGCGGTTGATCTCGTCGGCCAGCAGCAGGCCGGTGAACAGCGGCCCCGGCCGGAACTGGAAGTCGCGCGCGTCCGGGTCGTAGACGAAGCTTCCGGTGACGTCGGCCGGCTGCAGGTCCGGGGTGCACTGCAGCCGCCGGAAGTCCAGCCCGAGCGCCTGGGCCAGCCCGCGGGCCATCATCGTCTTGCCGAGGCCCGGCACGTCCTCCAGCAGCACGTGGCCGCCGGCGAGGACCGCCGCAAGGGCCAGCCGGGTGGTCCGATCCCGGCCGACGATCACCGTGCCGAGCGCGGAGAGCACGGCGCTGGCCTCCGCCCCGATCTCGGCGACGTCCGGAATGTCCACAGTAGACCTGTCCGTGGTCATGGCGTCTCCAGTCGGGCGAGCAGCTCCGCCAGCCGGCGCGGTTCCGGCAGCCGGGCGTCCTTGTCGGTCAGCACCCGGTGCAGCTCGGGGCCGAGCGCCGCACGGGCGCGTGGATCGTCCACAGTGGTCAGATCCGCGGCGCCGGGCCGGGTGCGCAACACGGCCAGCGCGAGCCGCCGCAGCCGCGGCTGCAGCCGGGTGACGAAGCGGCGCTGGTCCTCGGCCGCCTCGGCCAGCCGCGCGGCGAGCATGCTGGCCTGCAGCTCGCCGGCGATGTCGGCCGGTCCGGGAACCGGCTCCCAGTTGGCGTCCGCCGCACCGGACAGCAACGCCGCCGGCAGCGCGATCGCCGCGACCGGCAACCCCAGCACGACCGCCCACCCCACCGGCACGGCGAACACATGGTTGGCGAACAACGCCGCCAGCACGGCACAGCCCACCGCGACGAGAACGGCTCGGCCGGCATTCATGGCGCCACCGGTTTCCGGCTCAGCTCCCGCACGATCTCGTCGAGCGCGGCGCGGGCCGCGGCCTCCTCGGCGGCGCCGACGGTGGCCGACGGGGCGAACCGGGCGCGCTGGTACAGCCGGCGCAACACGTCCAGCGCCGGCCCGACGGCGTCGAACCGGTCCACCAGCACGTCGGTGAACTCCGTCGGCGTCTGATGCGCCAGCCGGTGCGCGCCGCTGCCGGCCGCCGCCTCCTCCAGCTCCAGCCAGGCGGCGATCACCGCGTCCGACGGCGCCCCGCCCCGGTGCCGCTCCATGATCATCTGCGCCGCCCGCGCCGCGTGCAGCAGCCGCGCCCGCGGCACGTCCGCGCTCGGGTCGTCCTCCGCGGCCAGCACCGGCGTCGCCAGCCCCGGCCGGCGCAGCCGCCACCCGATCACGGAGAACACCACGGCCGCCACGATCGCCCCGGCCAGCAGGAACAACGGAATCAGCACGACCACCCAGGCCAGGACGGCCGCCCACCCGCCGGACCCCGGCTCGGCATCCGGATCGCTCGCCGCACCCCCCGGCGGCGTAAGATCGATCTCCGGTAACCGCAGAAACCCCAGCAACGGCTCCCCCTCCCCCACCGGCACCGCAGAGGCCCCCCGCGCCACCACGGCCGCCAACATCACCAGCGCCCCCACCGCAACCAACGCCGGCACCCGCCTCCTCATCCGTAGCAGCATGCCCCACCCCACCGCCATCGGCGTACCCGTTATCCACTCGCAACGTGTCCGGTCGACCGCAGCGGTCTCATGACTATGGGTCCGCGGCGGGACGCCGCTCGCCGTCTGGAGCGTCAGCGTGGTGATCCCGACCGGTGTTCTCAGCGGTGCTGGCTGAGCCGACGTGGATCGAGAGTCCCCACAGTTTCACGGTGAACGGGCGGCCGGAGCGGGCCAGGTGTCCGCGGGTGAACTCGCGAACCAGCACCACCGTCCAGGCAAGAAACAGCATGAAACCGACAAGCGCAAACCATGGACCGACACTTGTCGCAAGTTCGCCTAGCTGAGACCACACGGCGCACCTCCGCCCGCGCACCTCAACCTGAGATGCCCCAAAACGGAAAATGCCTCTCATCGCTGTCGGCCTGACAGCGCATGAGAGGCAAGTGGGCCTAGAAGTACTACATCCCGTCATGGGTGTCAACGCGCAACGTCGTCCAGCGGTTCCACGCACTATCAGATAGGTGGACGAAGGCGCCAGCGTGGCGCCGAAGGGTCGTGGCGGGGTGAGTAGGCGTGGAAGTGTGGGTTACCGGAACTATCCGGAGTCACCGACATCATCGCGGAGCGGGACGACGTCGGCTGGCGGCTGGTCGCTGGGGGCGGTCCCAACCGTTTCGCAGCCGTTCGTTCTGGCGTTCTCGGGTCGACGTCGCTGCGCACGCACAAAAGCAGGCGTACTCCCACGAAATGTCACGGTCTCCAGAGGTTGGTATGCCTCTGTCGAGGACCATGCGGAGGAGGACAGGGACGAGGCTAGGAGCAAGATCGACAACACCGAGAGCGCCCACGATCCGGTGATCACCGCGGACGTGGCGGGCGACATCGACACTCCTCTCCCTAAGGATCAAGGAGAGGAGGCCTGGGAAGATGTGGCACGCTATGGAACGATGTCAACCCACTCCTAAGGGATCCGTAAACTACGCATTCTTGCCCAGCTCGCCGCTGCGCTGCCAGCGAAGATTCGACCTTGCGACCGCGGCTACACGTCGCTTCTTGTCCGGCGCGACCCGCCGATAGCGGATGCTTGGGCAGCATCTGCCGAACCCTTGGCCCTGCTTAGAGACCCGCCACTGCCTTTGCCTGCCGCAGCACGGCTTCCAGCATTGCCGGGGTGAGTTTGCCGGTGAAGGTGTTCTGTTGGCTGACGTGGTAGCAGCCGAGGAGGTGGAGGGTGGGGCCGGTGTCGGTGGCCGCGAGTTCGACGTGGGTGGCGTGGGCGAAGCGGGGGGTGGGGCGGGGGATGCGCCATGCGGTGGCGGACAGGGCGGGGAGGAGGGACTGCCAGCCGAAGGCGCCGAGGACGACGATGGCGCGGAGGGTGGGGCGGAGCAGGGCCAGCTCTTGGGTGAGCCAGGGGCGGCAGGTGTCGCGCTCGACGGGGGTGGGTTTGTTGGCGGGTGGGGCGCAGCGGACGGGGGCGGTGATGCGGGTGCCGAACAGCGTGAGGCCGTCGTCGCGGTGGACGGCGGTGGGTTGGGAGGCCAGGCCTACGGCGTGCAGTGCGGCGTAGAGGACGTCGCCGGAGCGGTCG
The DNA here is from genome assembly GCF_035942955.1 of Actinophytocola sp. GTDB lineage: Bacteria > Actinomycetota > Actinomycetes > Mycobacteriales > Pseudonocardiaceae > DASYTH01. The sequence goes on from NZ_DASZCQ010000068.1 coordinate 4,361, forward strand.
CCGGTGAACATCCGGCCGGTGCGGTTGGCGCCGTGCGCGGCGGGGGCGAGGCCGACGATGGCCAGCGCGGCGTCGGGCGGGCCGAAGCCGGGCACGGGGCGGGCCCAGTAGGTCTGGTCGGCGAAGGCGGCGCGTTTGACCCTGCCGACCTCCTCGCGCCAGGCCACCAGCCGGGGGCAGGCGCGGCACTCGGTCACCTGCCGGTCGAGCTCGGCCAGGTCCGACGGCGTGGTGCGCATGCCCGCATTGTCGTTGGCAGCTGTGAACTGGCAACACGTAGGGTGCGGTCATGACAGCCGAGAACGGGAAGTCCGAGAAGCCGGCGGAGGAGCAGCCGGCCCGCGAGCCGGCCGACGATCTGGTCACGACGTCGCACTCGCTGACCATCAAGCGCCGCAAGCTGAACTACACCGTCACGACCGGGCGGATCGTCCTGCGCGAGGAGGTGGTGACCGACGGCAAGTTCGACGGGCACCGGCCCAAGGCGGAGGTGTTCCTCACCGCGTACACGGTGGACGGTGCGGACCCGACAAGGCGGCCGGTGACGTTCGCGTTCAACGGCGGCCCCGGATCGTCCAGCGTCTGGCTGCATCTCGGGCTGCTCGGGCCGCGCCGGGTGGTCTCCGGGGACGCCGGCGACCCGGCGCCGCCGCCGTACGAGCTGGTGGACAACGCCGAAACCCTGCTGGCGCACAGCGATCTGGTGTTCATCGACCCGGTGTCCACCGGCTACTCCCGGCCCGTCGAGGGCGAGAAGGCCGGCGACTACCACGGTTTCCAGGGTGACATCGAGTCGGTCGGCGAGGTCATTCGACTGTGGACATCGCGCAACGGCAGGTGGATGTCGCCGAAGTTCCTTGCCGGCGAGTCGTACGGCACCACCCGCGCCGGCGGCCTTGCGCTGCACCTGCAGTCCCGGTACGGCATGTACCTCAACGGGCTGATCCTGATCTCCCTGGCGCTGGACTTCGGCGCGCTCGTATTCAGCGAGGGGAACGACCAGCCGTACCCGCTGTTCCTGCCGACGTACGCGGCGATCGCGCACTACCACGGCAAGCACGGCGACCGGCCGCTCCGCGAGGTGCTTGCCGAGGCCGAGCGGTACGCCGAGCGGGAGTACCCCGCGGTGCTGGCCCGCGGAAATCGACTGTCCACAGCGGAGCGTTCGGAGGCCGTTGCCACGCTCGCCCGGCTGACCGGCGCGTCCGAGGACTTCGTTGACCGGGCGAACCTGCGCATGGAGCACATCCGGTTCTACACCGAGCTGCTGCGCGATCAACGGCTGGTGGTCGGCCGGCTGGACGGCCGGTTCACCGGCTGGGACGCCGACTACGCCCGCGAGCACTGGACCGACGACCCGTCGATCTCGGCGATCATGGGTCCGTACACCGCGGCGCTGAACCACTACCTGCACGCCGAGCTCGAGTACACCAACGACCTGCCGTACGAGATCCTCAGCTTCGACGTGAACAGCTCGTGGTCCTACAAGGAGTTCGAGAACTCACACGTCACGGTCACCGAAAAGCTGGCAAGGGCCATGCGGGCCAACCCGCACATGAAGGTGCACGTCGGCTCCGGCTACCACGACGGCGCCACCCCCTACTTCGGCACCGACCACGTCCTGGCCCACCTGTCCATTCCGGACTCCATGCGGGAGAACATCTCCACCGCCTACTACGAGGCGGGGCACATGATGTACGTCCACGAGCCCAGCCGGCTGCAGCAGTCCAAGGACCTCGCGGAGTTCGTCAAGGCCGCCGCCAACCGCTGACGAGAAAGGTGGCCGCCGTCCACTGGGGACGGTGGCCACCTTTCGGTCAACAACTACAGGAAGTCACGGCCGCGGGTGACGGCGGCCCAGGCGTCGACGGAACCGTGTCCGTAGAAGCCGTTGAACTGCAAGGTGCCCGTGCAGGTGGCGGTGAAGCTGGCGTCGCGACCCTCGTCGAGGTAGTCGACGGTCGGCGGCACCGGGCACGGGATCTTGAAGGCGGTGCCCTCGAGAACCCGCTGCACCGCGTCGGGGTTCATGCTGGCGTCCCCGCGGGCGAACCGGCCGTACTGGCTGACGATCAGCGCGGACACGCCGGTGGCGTGCGGTGAGGCCATCGAGGTGCCCTGCAGGAACTGGTAGTACCCGCAGACGTCGCCCCGGCAGTCCTTCTGCACACCCAGCGCGACACCCTGCTCGGTGATGTTGCCGTCGGCGTCGATGTTGCCCTCGGCCACACCGACGTGCCGCGGGTAGGCCGACAGGATCATGTTCTCGTTGGTGCGGAACTGCGGCGTGCCGAAGTAGTCGCGGAACCACCCGCCCGGCGCCGACACGTTGATCTGCTCGAGACCGTAGTTGGAGTAGTCGGCCTTCTTCTGCGACGGGCCGTACGCGGCCACGCCGATCGCGTGCGGACCCTCGATCGGCAGCGACAGGCAGGTGGCGTTGTCGATCGTGCGGGCCGGGTCGTGCGCCGTGCCGTCCGGGTAGTCCGGGCTGGTCGCGTCCGGCTGCGGGTTGCCGAGGTCGGTGTGCTGGTTGCCGAGCGAGACGACCTGGGTGACCCCGTGGCGGAACGCGTAGTTCATCGCACGCGAGACGGCCCGGGTGATCAGCCGCTGCTCGGCCTGCTGCTCTGGCGTGTCGGCCGGGTTGCTCTGGCAGTTGTACAGCCAGGGGTCGACGAAGAACGACATGTTGACCACGTCGATTCCGGCGTCGCCGGCGTAGGTCAGCGCGTCGACGGTCGGCTGCAGGAAGAAGAACCCGGAGTCCTGGCCGGCGCGGATGTTCACCAGCGTGACGTTCGGCGCGACGCCGGAGACGCCCAACCCGTTGGCGGCGGCGGCAATGGTGCCGGCCACGTGCGAGCCGTGCGCGCCGTCGTCCCAGTCGGCCGGGTCGACGCAGCCGCGGAACTCACACGGCCCGTCCACCTCCTGACCGAGCTCGTCGAACGGGATGTCGATGGTGAAGTTGCGGGACAGCTCGCGGTCCAGGTTGGGCGCGAGGTCCGGGTGGCTGCCGTCGATGCCGGTGTCGATCACACCGATCTTGACCCGCCGGTCGCCGGCCTGCTTGGTCCGCGACAGGTTCGAGCGCACCGCGGTGAGGCCCCACAGCTGCCCGTCGAGCGGGTCCATGCCCGCGGTGGCGGCGGGCGCCGCCTTGGTCGACGCGGCCGCGCCCTGCCGGTTCTCCTTCTCGACCACGTCCGCGCGCGGCGCCTTGCGGGCCGTTGGGGCCCGGCCGATCACCTTGGCCGGAGCCGCCACGTCCACCGCGGCGGACCGCGCAAGCCGCGCGGTGAAACCGTTCTGCGGCGCCTTCGCGGTGAGCAGCCCGGCGGCCCGGTTGCTCCGGACCACGGTGCCGCCCGCGGCGCGCACCGCGGCCTCGACCGCTCCGAGGCTGGCCCCGTCCTTGGCGAGCACGTTGTACTCCACCGTCCTGCCGGACAGCGCCGGCGCGGCGCTCGCCGCCGGCGTCGCGAACACCAGCCCGGTGATCACCACCGGCGTGGTCATCAGGGCCAGCACGGTCTTTCGTCGCTCCACGCGAACTCTCCTCGCTCTCTGCTTTCCCATCGCCCCGACTGTCGCCCGAAACTTAGGGCACGACCGACCTTTCCTCCGCGAAGTGACACGCACTGGGGTGGCCACCGCCGCGGGGAACCAACTCCGGCACCTCGTCCGCGCAGACGTCCGCGGCCTTCCAGCACCGGGTGCGGAACCGGCATCCCGACGGCGGATCCACCGGGCTGGGCACGTCGCCCTCGAGGCGGATCACCTGGCGCTGGCCGCGCAGCGTGGGATCCGGCACCGGCACCGCCGACAGCAGCGCCTGCGTGTACGGGTGCATCGGATGCTCGTAGATCTCCTCCTCGGTGCCGATCTCGACGATCTTGCCGAGGTACATCACCGCGACCCGGTCGGACAGGTGCCGCACCACGGACAGATCGTGTGCGATGAACACATAGGACAGTCCGAACTCGTCCTGCAGCTCGCCGAGCAGGTTCATCACCTGCGCCTGGATCGACACGTCCAAAGCGGACACCGGCTCGTCGCAGATGATCACCTTGGGCCGCAGGGCGAGCGCCCGTGCGATGCCGATGCGCTGGCGCTGACCGCCGGAGAACTGGTGCGGGTACCGGTTGATGTGCTCCGGGTTGAGCCCGACCACCTCGAGCAGGTCCCGCACCCGGCCGGCCCGCGACCCCTTGGGCGCGACCTCCGGGTGGATCTCGAACGGCTCGCCGACGATGTCGCCCACCGTCATGCGCGGGTTCAGCGAGGTGTACGGGTCCTGCAGCACGATCTGGATGTCGCGGCGCAGCCGGCGCAGCTCCGCGCCGCGCATCCGGAAGATCTCCCGGCCCTCGAACGAGGCCGAGCCGCTCGTCGGCGGCTCGAGGCGCATCAGCACCTGGGCCAAAGTGGACTTCCCGCAGCCCGACTCGCCGACCACGCCGAGCGTCTCGCCCGCCTTCAGGTCGAACGACACCCCGTCGACCGCGCGCACGTACCCGACGGTGCGCTTGAACAGCACGCCCACCCGGACCGGAAAGTGCTTGACCAGGTCGCGCACGTCGAGGATCGGCTCCCCGGCAGCAACCTCAGCCACCGGCAACCACCTCCTCGGCGAAATGGCAGGCGCTCGTGCGGCCGAGGCCCAGCCGGACCTGGCGGGGCACCTCGGACCGGCAGACATCCTCTGCCCGCCGGCACCTCGGATGGAAGGGGCATCCGGAGGGAATATTGAGCAGGCTCGGCGGCAGGCCCTTGATGGTGTTCAGCGTCTGGCCGCGCAGGTCCAGTCGGGGTAACGACTCCAGCAGCGCGGCGGTATACGGATGGCCCGGCGAGTGGTAGAGCGATGCCGCGTCGGCCTGCTCGACGATCCGCCCGGCGTACATCACCGCGATCCGGTCGGCAACTTCGGCCACCACCCCGAGGTCATGGGTGATCAGGATCAGGCCCATCTTGCGGTCCGCCTGGATCTCGGCGAGCAGGTCCATGATCTGCGCCTGCACGGTGACGTCCAGCGCGGTCGTCGGCTCGTCGGCGATGAGCATCTCCGGGTCGAGCGCCAGCGACATGGCGATCATCGCGCGCTGCCGCATGCCGCCGGAGAACTCGTGCGGGTACTGCCGCACCCGGCGCCGGGCGTTCGGGATCCGGACCAGATCGAGTAGCTCCACCGCGCGCCTGCGGGCCTCCGCGCGGCTGAGGCCGAGCCTGATGCGCAGCTGCTCCTCGATCTGGAACCCGACGGTGAACACCGGGTTCAGCGCCGAGAGGGCATCCTGGAAGATCATCGCGATGCCCTCGGCGCGCACCTCGCGCCGCCGCTCCTCGGTGGCGGTGAGCAGGTCCTCGCCGTGGTACCGGATCGAGCCGCCGGTGATCACCGCGGGCGGCATGTCCAGTATGCCCATGATGGTCTGCGCGGTGACGCTCTTGCCGGAGCCGGACTCGCCGAGCACCGCAAGGGTCTCCCCGGCCTCGACGTGATAGCTCACGCCGTTGAGCACCTTGGCCACGCCGTCCCTGGTGTGGAACTCGACGTGCAGGTTCTCGACCTCCAGCAGCGGCGCGGTCGGCATCGCGCCCGGCTCGGCGCCGCCGATCATCGACCGTTGGTTGAATGCGGGCATCCGGCTACCTCAGCTTCGGGTCGAGCGCCTCGCGCACGGCGTCGCCGAGCATGACGAAGGCGAGCACGGTCGCGGTCAGGAAACCCGCCGGGAACAGCAGCAGGTGCGGGGCGATCCGGATGTAGTCGCGGGAGTCGGCGATCATCACGCCCCAGGACACGACCGGCGGGCGCAGGCCGATGCCGAGGAACGACAGGGTCGCCTCGACGCCGATGAACGCGCCGAGCGCGATCGTGGCGTACACCAGCACCGGCGCCAGCGTGTTGGGCAGCAGGTGGCGCACGATCACCCGGCGCGCGCTTGCGCCGAGCGCCCGTGCCGCCCGCACGTAGTCCTGCTGCTTGGCGCTGATCGCCGCCGAGCGCATGATCCGCATGGCCACCGGCCAGGACAGCACCGACATGGACAGCACCACGAGCGCGACGATCTTCACCACGTTCGTCGACCCGCTGGCCCGGAACGTGGTGAGGATGACGATCGCGCCGAGCACGAACGGCAGCCCGAAGAAGATGTCCGCGATCCGGGACAGCAGCCCGTCCACCCAGCCGCCGGCGTACCCGGCGACGATCCCGAGCGTGCCGCCGAGCAGCACGGTCAGCAGGGTGGCCAGCACGCCGACCACGACCGACGCCCTGGCCCCGTAGATCACCCTGGCGTAGATGTCGGCGCCCTGGTTGTCGTAGCCGAACCAGGCCTGCGACGACGGGCCCTCGCGGCTGCGGGACAGCTCGGCGTGCGTCGGGTCCACCGAGGTGAACAGCCCGGGGAAGGCGGCCATCACCAGGATCAGCAGGATCAGCGCGGACGAGATCAGGAACAGCGGGCGCCTGCGCAGGTCGTGCCAGGCGTCCGAGGCCAGGCTGCGCGGCTTGCCCGGCTTCGTCTCGACCTGCTCGGCGGCGGTGACGAAGTCGGCGGCGGACTCGGCCACCGCGGCGCCGCTGGCGGCGGCGGTCGGGTCAGTCATAGCGGATCCTCGGGTCGAGCACGGCGTAGAGCAGGTCGACGATCAGGTTGGCCAGCAGGTAGACCAGCACCAGCAGCGTGACGATGCCGGTGACGGTGACCGCCTCCTGGGCCCCGATCGCCCGGTAGACCAGGTTGCCGATGCCCTTGATGTCGAAGATGCCCTCGGTCACGATCGCGCCGCCCATCAGGGCGCCGACGTCGGTGCCGAGGAACGTGATCACGGGGATGGCGGAGTTGCGCAGCATGTGCACGGCGACGACGCGCCGCTGCGGCTGGCCCTTGGCCACCGCGGTGCGCACGTAGTCGGCCCGCTTGTTCTCCGCGATCGAGGTCCTGGTCAGCCTGGTCACGTAGGCCATGGACAGGCTGCCGAGCACGAAGCCGGGGACGATCAGCTGCTCCCACGGCGCGCCGGAGGAGACCACCGGCTTGATCCAGCCCAGCTGGAACCCGAGTGCGATCTGCAGCACGAATCCCGTGACGAACACCGGAATGGAGATCAGGAACAGCGTCGACACCAGCACCAGGTTGTCGAGGTAGCTCCGGCCGCGCAGGCCGGTCAGCACGCCGGCGACCAGGCCGATCACCGCCTCGATGGCCAGCGCCATCAGGGCCAGCTTGATCGTGTTCGGGTAGGCGTTGCCGATCAGGGTGCCGACCGACTGGTCCTTGTAGTTCACCCCGAAGTCGCCCTGCAGCAGGCCGACCATGTACTTGCCGTACTGCACGAGAAGGGGGTCGTCGAGGTTGAACTTGTCCCGCATCGCGGTGATGTAGGAGTCCGGGCAGGGCCGCTCCCCGCACTTTCCGGCGAACGGGTCGCCGGGCAGGCTCCACACCAGCCAGTACATCAGGAAGGTCGTTCCGATGAACACCGGGACGAGCTGTAGCAGTCGCCTCAGGACGTAGCGGCCCATGACTTCTCCAAACCCGTTTCCGGGTCGGGATGCGAAGCCGCAGCCCGACCCGGAAACCGACGGTCGTCGCTACTTCTTGACGATCACGGAGGAGAGGTCGAGCTCACGCAGACCGGTGAGCCGAACCTTGTCGACCCGGTCGGACCAGACGAACTGGCTGGTCTGGTTCCACAGCGGGATGGTCGGCATGTCCTGGGCCACCAGCCGCTCCGCCTCCTGGTAGAGCTTGTTGGCCTCCTCGATGCTGGTCGCGGCGTCGGCCTGAGCCAGCTTGGCGTCGACCTCCTTGTTGGAGTACTCGCCGTCGTTGGACGACCCGCCCGTGCGCAGCAGCGGGTTGAGCCAGTTCTCGATGCTCGGGTAGTCGGCCAGCCAGCCCGCCCGGTAGATCTGGGTCATCTGGCGCGCGTTGGCCTTCTGCCGGATCTCGGAGAACTTCTGCACCGGCACGAAGGTGCACTCCAGCCCGATGGCGTTCTTGATGCTGTTGCAGGTGGCGGTGATCCACTCCTTGTGCCCGCCGTCGGTGTTGCTGGTGATCTCGATGCCACCGGTGTAGCCGGACTTGGCCAGGTACTCCTTGGCCTTGGTCGGGTTGTAGGTGCAGAACTCACCGCACTGGCCCTTGACGTAGCCGGGCACCGCCGGGTTGACCCAGCCGTCGGCCGGGGTCCGGGTCCCCTCGAAGATCTTCTGGGTGATCTCCTCGCGGTTGATCGCCATCGAGATCGCCTTGCGCAGGTCGGCGTTCTTGTACTTGGGGTCGTAGAGCGGGAAGGCCAGCGTCTGGTTGCCCTGGTACGGCTGCGACCCGTTGCGGTCCGGGAAGTCGGTCTTGTACTTGCCACCGGCGATGCCCGACGGCGGAACGGTGTGCAGGAAGTCCAGCTCGTTGGACGCCACGGCCGCGTACGCCGCCTCGAGGCCCTCGAAGAACGTGAACGTCAGGTCCTTGAAGTGCGGTTTGTCCTGGCCCTGGTACTCGTCGAACCGGGTCAGCTTCACGTTCTGGTTCGGCACCCGGGAGACGAACTTGAACGGGCCATTTCCGATCGGGTTCGCCTCGAACGCCTTTTGATCCTTGAAGAACGCGTCGGGCAGCGGCATGAACGCGCTGTATCCAACTGTTAATGGGAATACCGAGAACGGCTCCGCGGTGGTCGCCTCGAACGTGTAGTCATCAATGATCTTAAGGCCGGACATCGTCTTCGAGGTCGGCTCCGGGGCCTTCTGCGGCCCGTCCGTGCCGTCCGGATCCTCGGTGTGCACGTCCTCGTAGCCCTGGATGTTGGCGAAGAAGCTGCCGGTCTGCGCGCCGTTGGGACTGTAGGCGGTCCAGTTCCAGGCGTCGACGAAGTTCTTCGCCTTCACCTCGGTGCCGTCGTGGAACTTCCAGCCCTTCTTGAGCTTGATCGTGAAGGTCTTGGAGTCCTTGGTCTCGATGGACTCGGCGTTGGACATCTTGGACTCGGAGGTCACCGGGTCATACGTGGTCAGGCCGGTGAACAGGGCGTTGATGATCGCTCCGCCGCCGGTCTCGTTCGTGTTGCCGGGCACGAGCGGGTTCTCGGGCTCGGTACCGAACGTCGAGATCGCGCCGTTGGGGTCGCCGGTGTCCTCGGCCGCGCCACCCGCGCCGCCACCACCGCCACCCTCGTCGCTCGAGCCGCAGCCCGAAACCGCTAACGCGAGCGAGAGCGGCACCACCACTCCCACCAGCCAGCGCGTCCTACGCATGAGGTTCCTCCAAGATCTTCACGACACCCTCGACGCCTGCCGCCGACTCGGTCACATGCCGGTACCGCCCGGAATGTGAGAGGAAGCTAACTGGCACCGTGAGTCGAACTCACCTTCAGGCAAGTCACAAAGAAGTCACAATCGCCGGAAATTGCGCCGTTCGGCCGCTACCCGGATGGGGAGAACGGCGGTAACTGAAACCGTCCTCAGAGCAATGACAGCGCTATGCCATCCAGAATGTCGTGCTCGCTGACCAGAAGTTCGCGAATTTCCGCGCGGGCGTAAAGCTCCTCGGCGATCACCTGGGTGATCAGCGCGCCGCCGCCGATGACGTCGACCCGGCCGGGGTGGATCGCCCGGTTGGCGGCCCGCTCGTCGTGGCTGGCGGCCAGCAGCAGCTCGGCGGTGCGGCGGATCTCGGCGAGGGACAGCCGGGACAGGTGGGTCCGCTCCGCGTCGTACTCCGGCAGGCCCTGGGCCACCGCGGACAGCGTGGTGATGGTGCCGGCGACGCCCACCCAGGTCCGGGCGTCGGCAACCGGCACGGCGGCGAACCCCTCGGCCAGGATCCGGGTGGCCAGCTCGCGGGCGGCCGCCACCTCGCCGGCGGTCGGCGGGTCGCCGCGCAGGCAGCGCTCGGTGATCCGCACGCAGCCGATGTCCACCGAGCGGGCCGCCCTGATCTCGGCCTTGGCGCCGTCCCAGGTGCCCACCACGAGCTCGGTCGAGCCGCCCCCGATGTCAGCCACGATGAACGGGCCGTCGCCGGGATCGAGGTCGCCGACGGCGCCGGTGAACGACAGCCGGGCCTCCTCGTCGCCGCTGATCACCTCGGCCTCGACGCCGAGCACGTCGCGGGTCATCGAGAAGAACTCGTCGCGGTTGCCGGCGTCCCGGGTGGCCGACGTGGCCACCATGCGGACCCGCTCGGCCCCCTTGCGCCGCGCGATCAGCGCGTAGTCGGCGAGCGCGTCGCGGGTGCGCATCAGGGCGGCGATGGACAGCCGGCCGGTGGCGTCGACGCCCTCGCCGAGCCGGACGATCCGCATCTCCCGGTGCACGTCCCGCAGCCAGGACGAGCCGTCGTCGCGCCGCGCCACGTCCGCGACGAGCAGCCGGATCGAGTTCGTCCCACAGTCGATCGCCGCAACCCTTGGCATGCGGCCAGCCTAGTGACCGTGACCTCCGGCTACGGCCCGGTGGGGCTGGTCGGGACGTCGGCCGGCGAGCTCTGCTGCTCCGAGGACGTGGTGGTCTCGTCGGCGGTCGTGCTGCTCGGCGCGCTGTCCGTCGTGGTGGTCGTGGGATCGGAGCTGGGCGGCGTGTCCGAGCCGCCGCCGGTGGAGCCCGTCGACGTCGGCGGCTGCGTGGTGGTGCTGCTCGACGGTGGGGTCGTCGGGGTCGTCGTGCAGCCCGGCGGCGGTGGCGTCGGCGTGGTGCTCGACGTCGGGCTGGACGTCGGTGGCGGCGTCGACGGCGGGCACGGCGGCGTGGTCGTCGTCGGCGGCGTGGTCGTCGTCGTGGTGGTGGTCGTGGTCGTCGTGCCGCCACCGCCGGTGTTGTTGCCCTGGTTCGGGTCGATCGCGCCGTTGGAGCCCTGCTGGAACGCCGGCAGGGTGGGCACCGGGGTGCTCGGCAGCGGGGTCACACCGTTGGCGTAGGCGTCCGCCCAGACCAGCACCGTGCGCACGTAGGTGTCGGAGTGGTTGTAGCGGAACACGGCCACCGCCCGCTGCTGCGGGTTGGCCAGGTCCAGGCCGCCGGAGCACAGGTACTTGCCGGCGGCGAGGGTGGCGTCGAAGACGTTGTGCGGGTTGGACACCCGGTCGCCGTTGCCGTCCGACGCGTAGCCCCGCCAGGTCGACGGGATGAACTGCATCGCGCCGACCGCCCGGTCCCACCGGGGGTCACCGTCGTAGGTTCCGCCGTCGGTGTCCGAGATGGCCGCGAAGCCGCCGCCGTTGAGCACCGGCCCGAGGATCGGGCGCACCGTGTCGCCGTTGGCGAACACCTGGCCGCCGCGCGCGTGGTTGGACTCGATGCGGCCGATGGCGGCCAGCAGCGACCAGTGCAGGTGGCAGTTGGGCTGCTGGGTGGCCAGCGTGTCGGCCGCGCGCTGGTAGGCCTGCAGCAGGATGCCCGGGATGCCGAGCGGGCCGACCGGCAGGTCGAGGCCGTCCTGGGCGAGCAGGTCCGGGTTGCCGGCGTCGCGCAACAGGTCGGCGCCGATCTTGTCGGTCTCGGACAGCTTGCCGTCGGCGCCGACGGTGCTCGGATCGGCAAGGCCCACGAGCCCCCGGCCGGCGTCGCCGAGCGCGCCGACGTCGGCCGACTCGGCGACCGGTTCCCCGGCCACCACGACCGGGACCAGCAGCACCGCGCCGGCCGCCGCCGCGATCTTGCGGCGTCTGCGGCGCAGGCGGTGATTGGCCGCTTTCGCTCGGATCTCCTTCTTCGCCGCGCCCACGTGGATCGCCCCTTGCTTGCTCGCCGGCCGGTGCCGGCCCGGTGACTCTCGTCCGGTTGCCCAGACTGCCTTACATGTCGCCGTAGGTCACCATTTCACGGATCACGGTTACCGGAAAGGGCCACTAGTCGGTGAACACTGCCCTTTCGGCCGACCTCCAGTCCCCTAATGTCGTACTCCAGGACAGGTAACGGCTCAGTGAGCCGTGCACGGACCGGCCGGCCACTCGTCGGCCAGCAGCGCGAGCACCTCGTCGCCGAACGGGTTGACCCCGGGCCCGGCAGCGAGCGCATGGGCGACGTGGACGTGCAGGCACTTGACCCTACCCGGCATGCCACCGGCGCTGACCTCGGTTCCCAGCGGCTCGATCGCGTCGCGTTCGGCCAGGTAGGCGCGGTGCGCGGCGAGGTAGGCGGCGGCAAGCTCCGGATCGGCGCCCAGCCGCTCGGTCATCCGCCGCATCAGCCCGCTCGCCTCGAGCCGGCTGACCAGTGCGGTCAACCGCGGGCAGGTCAGGTAGTACAGCGTGGGGAACGGGCTGCCGTCGGGCAGCCGCGGGTGCGTCTGGACCACCGTGGGATGCCCGATCGGGCAGCGGTGCACGACCGCGCGCAGCGCGCGCGGCTCGCGCCCGAGCTGCCGCGCGACCTCCGCCCGGTCCGCCTCGGTGATCATCGGCTGGAGCTGGTGACCGTGTCCCAGAGCGTCTCGAACCAGGACTGCTGCTGCGGGGACTGCTGCGCAGGCTGGCCGGCGCCCGGCCCGCCATGATCACCCGGCAGCTCGACCACGTACGGGGTCTCGCCGGGGCGCACGTAGCGCAGCCGCCGCCGCGCCTCGGCCTCCACCTGTGCCGGGTCGTCGAGCTGGGCCTTGCGCTGCTCGAGCTGCTCGACCTGGGCGCGCAGCTCGGCCTGGCGCTGCTCCTGGATCTCCACCTCGGCGCGCTGCCCGAGGTAGGTGCGCAGCGGCACGGCCACGCTCAGCGCGAGCGCGCACACCACGATCGCCAGCATCGCCGCGCGCCGCGTGGTGGACAGGCCGAGCACGGCGGCCGGGCGGCGCCTGGCCTTCGGC
>NZ_DASZCQ010000069.1:0-3938 GCF_035942955.1 Actinophytocola sp.
CCCCACCTCCGCTCGAACCGCCACCCGATCCGAGCCCGCCGATCGGTCCCGCGCCGGGCAGGAAGCGCACTCCAGTCCCAAGTCCCGGACCCTCCGCGGACGGGCTCGGCGCCGGGCTGGGACCAACCGGAAGGACCGGCCTGCCGCCGGGAGGCCCGGCCGTGTCGCGTTCGGGGTCGGTCAACTGCGGACCGCGCCCGGTCGGCCCCGATCCCAGGGACCCCGAACCATCACCGGAGCCCGAACCGGAGCCGCCACTCACCGAACCGCCCGGCCCACCCGGTCCGCCGCCGATCCCACGATCACCGCGATCCCTGCCACCGGGATCGCCCGACCGATCCCCATCCCGCGGACCGCCACCGTCGCCATCCAGCGTCGGCGGCGGAGCAAACGCCTCAAGCGACGCCGCGGCCGCGGCAAGCCGCGCATCCCTCGCGGCAACCACCGCCACCGCCTCATTGTGCGCGTCCTGGTGCTTCTGCCACTGCGTGTACATCCGCACAGGTAGCGCGATGATGCCGAGCAGCCCCTGCGCCTTGGCCTCCTCCATCATCTGGCCGGGGTTGTACGGCACCGGATCCGGCATGCGCACCTTCGCCTCGCCGACCGCTTCGCTGAGCTCCCCGAACGCCGAGCCCACCATGGCGAAGCCCTGCCCGGTATTCATGATCCACTCAGCGTTCTGGCTCAACCGTACGCGCATCGCATCGGCGGCCTGACCGGTCCACCCCGCCTCGGAGCCGGAAACCGCCTGCTGCAAGAGAATTCCCGCCTGCTCGAGACCGTCCCCCATCGATCGCCACAGGTCGGCGATATCCGCGGACACCACCGGCATGCCGGCATCCGTCATCGCCTTCAGCTCCTCATGTGGTTTCCCCGCATGGTGCATGTCCGGCCGAGGCACCCCACGCGGGCCCGCGCCATTCATCCCTAACCCTCCTACGGCAGCTTCGGATCGACGACCTTCGCGACCGCGGTCGCCCGGTCGCAGGCAAACGGCGTGTTGCTTGCGCTCAGCGTGGCGGCCGTCACCTGAACGAACGACGATTCCCCAGTCACGATGAAGATCTCGCAACCACCGTCTCCACCACCTGCGTTCTCGACTCGGTGCGCTTCATGGCGCCCGATGTCGACCGGAATCGGCCTGGCGCCACGAAGGTTCGCGTCCTTGAACGCGAACTGGGTTTGCAGGCCTATCGAGAGGCCCCATTCGGCGGACTCCCATTCACATCCCTCGGACCCGACGACCCTGCTGGGTCTGCCCGGCTCGAGCTTCATCCGCGCACGATCGGAGTCCGACAGCAGGTCGCATGGCTTGAGGTGATCAAGCGGTGATGACGGGGACGTTGTCGACATGCGCGTCGGTGCCGGCCGCGTCGCGTCTCCGTCGCCAGTGGTGATCGGGGGGTCAGCTGGCTGCGCATCACCCGGCTGGAAGCTGGAACAGCCGGTCACCAATACGAGAACACAAGCGCCCGTCACGAAACGAAGAGCCGGCGGTGGCACTACTGACCTCCCGCGTTGGTCAGGTTGCCGGCAGAAGAGGCGTCGGTCGCGCTGTAGCTCTCCATGCTGGTCGCGACGGCGTCCTTGAGCTGCTGCACCTGTTGCCCGAACGCGACCATGACCTCTTCTGCCGATCCGGCCTGGCCCTCCGCAATACCTTGCACATACCTGCTGACAAGCTCAGCATATCCCCCGCCCAGCTGAGGATGGGTCGCCGCCCGTTGTGCCCTTTGCCGTATTGCGACCGCCTGCTGCTGGACATCTGTCAGATTCTTGATGATGGCGTCGCCGATGTCGGGGGCCACGGCGAACTGGCCGGCGCCGGCGGCAGCGATGAGGTTCTGGACCGTGTCACCAATTTGTCCAAATCCGAGCGGATCCTTGGTCACCTGCTCGTGCTGCTCCAGCCATTCCTGCATCTCTGTCTCGGCTTCGAGCTGCTCCGGAGTGGGGTCGGGCATGGAGCTCCCCTCGGTAATCGGGCGTCTACCGAGGAGAAAGGGTACCTACCGAGGGTCCCCCGGCTGGCGGCTGTTCGGCGAAGTCACCCGTCTGGGGTAGGTGGTTCGGGGTCGATCCACAATAGGTGAATGTCGTGGTCACGATGGGACGCAGGCAGGGTATGAATTGAGTGAAGAAAGCGCCGTGTTGGGCGTGCTCTGCACGCTGTGTGGCCATCGATTGAGGTCCATATGGCACGGAAACGCGGGCAGTGATAGTCGCCGGGGGACCTACAGGACGACGTTGACCAGGCGGCCGCGTACGACGATGACCCGGCGGGGCTCGGCGCCGTCGACCAGGGCGGCGATTTTCTCCTCGGCCAGGGCGGCGGCGGTGACCTCCTCGTCGGTGGCGGAGGCGGGGACGGTGACGCGGGAGCGGACCTTGCCGTTGACCTGGATCGGGTACTCGATGGTGTCCTCCACGAGGTACCGCTCGTCGGCCTCCGGGAACGGGCCCTTGGCCAGCGACTCGTCGTGGCCCAGCCGGGACCACAGCTCCTCGGCGACGTGCGGGCACAGCGGGGCCAGCATCAGCACCATCGGCTCGATCACCGAGCGCGGGGCGCCGCCGCCGTAGTGCTTGGTGACGTGGTTGTTCAGCTCGATCAGCTTGGCGCCGGCGGTGTTGTACCGCATCTCGCCCAGATCTTCGCGGACCCCGGCGATCGTCTTGTGCAGCGCGCGCAGCGTCGGCTCGTCCGGCGCCTCGTCGGTCACCCGCAGCTCGCCGGTCTCCTCGTTGATCACGTTGCGCCACAGCCGTTGCAGGAACCGGTGCGCGCCGACGACGTCCTTGGTCGCCCACGGCCGGGAGACGTCCATCGGGCCCATCGACATCTCGTAGAACCGGAACGTGTCCGCCCCGTACCGCGCGCACATCTCGTCCGGGGTGACGACGTTCTTGAGGCTCTTGCCCATCTTGCCGTACTCCTGCTTGACCTCCTGGCCGTTGTAGAAGAACCGACCGTCCACTTCGGTCACTTCTTCTGCGGGCACGTAGGCGCCGCGGGAGTCGGTGTAGGCGTAGGCCTGGATGTAGCCCTGGTTGAACAGCCGCCGGTACGGCTCGTCGGCGCTCAGGTAGCCCAGGTCGAACAGCACCTTCTGCCAGAAGCGGGAGTACAGCAGGTGCAGCACGGCGTGCTCCTGCCCGCCGATGTACAGGTCCACGCCGCCGGGATCCCGGGAACCGTGGATCTCCGGTCGTGGGCCCAGCCAGTAGCGCTCGTTGTCCGGGTCCACCAGTCGCTCGGTGTTGGTGGGGTCGACGTAGCGCAGCTGGTACCAGCAGGAGCCGGCCCAGTTCGGCATCGTGTTGGTGTCGCGGCGGTAGGTCTTGCGCCCGTCGCCCAAGTCCAGCTCGACCTCGACCCAGTCGGTTGCCTTGG
This sequence comes from Actinophytocola sp., assembly GCF_035942955.1. Lineage (GTDB taxonomy): Bacteria > Actinomycetota > Actinomycetes > Mycobacteriales > Pseudonocardiaceae > DASYTH01. The sequence goes on from NZ_DASZCQ010000069.1 coordinate 3,398, forward strand.
ACAGCGGGGGAGACGGCTCGGTGTCGGCGTCCTCGGGGTCGTAGGTGGTGGGCGAGTAGTCGTCCACCTCAGGCAGCTCGACCGGCAGCATGTGCTCGGGCAGCGCGATGGGCTGGTCGGACTCGTCGTAGACGATTGGGAACGGCTCGCCCCAGTAGCGCTGCCGCGAGAACAGCCAGTCACGCAGCTTGTACTGGATCGTGCCGTGGCCGTGGCCGTGCTCCTCCAGCCACGCGATGATCGACTTCTTGGCGTCCTCGACGTTCAGCCCGTCCAGGAAGCCGGAGTTGATGGCCGGGCCGTCGCCCAGGTACGCCTCGCCGTCGAAGTCCGCGCTGGGCTGCACGGTCCGTACGATCGGCAGCCCGAACGCCTCGGCGAAGTCCCAGTCGCGCTGGTCCTGGCCGGGCACGGCCATGATCGCCCCGGTGCCGTAGGTCGCCAGGACGTAGTCGGCGACCCAGACGGGGATCGCTTCGCCGTTGACCGGGTTGATGGCGTACGCGCCGGTGAAGACGCCGGTCTTGGTCTTGGCCAGCTC
>NZ_DASZCQ010000070.1:0-14128 GCF_035942955.1 Actinophytocola sp.
GGCGGCGCCGACGACGTGGCAGGTCGGCTCGCAGACCACGCCGTTGTCCAGGGGCAGGCCGGAGCCGCGCAGCCAGGTGGTGGCCGGCTCGGTGCCGGCGGCGACAAGGACGCAGGCGGCGAGCATGGAGGTGCCGTCGGACAGGTGGATGCCGACGCCGTCGGGGCCCGGTTCCCAGCGTTGCACCGAGGCGTTGAGGGCGAGGTCGACGCCGTGGTCGCGGTGCGTGCGGGTCAGCCAGTCGCCCAGCTTGGGGCCCAGCACGTTGCCGAGCAGGGAGGCCGACCGGCCGATAATGGTCACCTCGCGGCCGAGCTGGCGCAGGCTCGCCGCGATCTCGCAGCCGGTGAACCCGCCGCCCACCACGGCGACCGGGCCGCGGCTGGAGGAGATGGCGCGCTCGAGGTCGAGCGCGTCGGGCAGCGTGCGCATCACCATGATCCGCGGGTCGTGGTACGGAATCCCGTTGGGCCGGCGCGCCTCCACGCCGGTCGCGATGATCAGGCCGTCGTACTTGATCTCCTCGCCGCCGGGCAGCCGCACCACCCGGCCGCGGGGCAGCAGGTACTCCACCGGGGTGCCCAGCCGCCAGGTGGCGGCCACGTCCCGGTACGCGGGCAGCATGAGGTCGTTGGGCCGCATGGTGCCGGTCAGCAGCTGCTTGGACAGCGCGGGACGGTGGTAGGGCGGCAGCCGCTCGGCGCCGATGATCACCAACTCGCCGTCGAAGCCGACCTCGCGGAGCCGTTCGGCCGCGCGCAGGCCGGCAAGGCCGGCGCCCACGATGACGATCCGCTCGGGCCGCTTCATCGGTGGCTCACCTCGCGCAGCTCGATCGCCCGCATCGGGCAGGCCATGGCCGCCGCCTGCGCCCCGGCGCGCTCGCCGGCGTCCGGGTCACGGATGTAGCGCAGCCGCCCGTCCTCCATGAGCTGGAACAGATCCGGCGACTCGGCCTGGCAGATCCCGTACCGCTTGCACCGCTGGTTGTCCACGATCACCCGGACCGGTCCGCCGGTCCCGTTGACGGTCACCGGGGGGACGATGGCGGACTGCTGCGAGCGCTGCGCCGGCACGGCGGCCGGGGCCGCGCCGAGCAGGCCGGCCCTGATCAGCCACCGCGGCGGCAGCAGGCGCAGCACGGTCAGGGTGGCGGCCGGCACCAGGACGGTCACCCCGCCCAGCCACAGCACGGCGAGGTGCCCGTTGGCGATGGCGCCGAACCAGGAGTGCACGACGATCATGGCCACGGCCACGTAGGCCAGCTGGTGGAACCGCAGCCAGCGCCGGTAGTTGACCCAGCGCTTCAGCGCCACCGTGAGGGTGATCGCGATCATCAGCTCGAGCCCGAGGATGCCGAACGAGTGCCGCAGCAGGCCGCTGAACGGGACGGCGATGCCGGTCAGGGACAGCCCCTGCTCGCGAAGGAGCAGGAACACCCCGGCATGGGTGCTCCCGGTCGCCAGGGTCAGCACGGCCAGCATCATGTGCCCGTTGCGGATGGCCTGGTGACCGGTCAGCCGCCGGACCCAGCCGGTGGCGGTGAACACGCCCCAGCAGAGAGTGAGACACATCAGCACGTAGGAGGCCCTGGCCGAGAACGCGGCCACCTCGCGGACCCCGATGTCGTGTTGGGGCAGGGCGAGCTCGATCACCGCTGCACCGACCCCCGCGCGCTGAACGTCCGCACGAACGCCAGGGTCGCCACGAGCATCGCAAGGCCGAGCACGCCGGCGAGGACGATGTCGCCGCGGCTGAGCCGGTTCTCGGGGTTCGCCGTGGTTCGGGCCGAGGCCTCGGCGAACATCGCGGCCGGCTCGACGAGGCCGGTGCTCTCCAGGAGGGTCATGTGCTTCATCACCACGTCGTTGGCCTGCTGGGCGAACGCCCGGATGACCTCGTTGCGGGTTCCCGCCCGCACCTGCGCGACCAGGCCGAACACGGTGCCGTGCGCGCCGCGCAGGCGGTTGGCGAACGCCTGTTCCAGCTCCTTGCCGGACTTGCTCGAGATCTCCGCCATCCACGCCTGCTGTTGCGACGTCGGCTTGTCGGGCAGCTGGACGTCGAACTTCGCGGCCAGCTCCTCGATGGCGACGTTCAGCTTCTTGTGATCCGAGGAGATCTCCGCGCCGACGTCCTTCACCTTCTGCGTGGTGCCCCGCTGCTGGATCAGCTGACCCATCGGAATCTCCCACAGGTTCGCGAACCGGATCACCGTGAGGAACTCCCGGTCGAGCGAATCCAGCGGGCCCGGCGACGCGGGCGCCGGCTGCGTGGACGCCTGGGCGGCCTGCTGGCTCGCGAAGACGATTCCGGCGGCCGGGCCCGCCGCACCCAGGACCGCCAGCACAACCGCGGTCGTCGATCGCACCACACCGCGCAGCATTCTTCGACCCACAATCAGTCGGTTTCGCCTTTTATGTTCAGTCATCGGATGCGCTCGATCAGCTCAATAATTCCACGTCCACAATTGTCGGGATATCCGGGCGGTCGACGCTGGCGTTGCCATACTCGCGGGGGTCGCCTTCACGCAGCTCACAGCCGCCGAGGGCGAGCATGGCTAACGCCGCCAGCACGGCGGCGGCGGCCCGAGGGCAAATAATGCGCATCCGACCGTGAACCCCTTCCAGCGCATTTCGACACCTCTGTATACGGAAGATAACGGCACCGCGGTTCAGCTCGACCCGAGGCGTTAGGTGTGACGTGGATCACATCAGGGGCGGAGCATGCGCACGGCGCGGTCCACGAGGCCGGCACGGAACTCCTCGGTGACCGGCTGGTGGGTGAGGAGCAGCCGGAGGTGGATCGGGGCGAGCAGCGTCTCGATCGCCTGCGCGGCGTCGATGTCGGCGGCGGCCTCCCCGCGCCGCTGGGCGCGCCGCACGACCTCCGCGGCGCGGCCGACGACGCCGGCCCAGTAGCCCCGCGCGGCCTCGGCGACGTGCGGGTCGGCGCTGCCGGCGACCAGCCGCTGCAAAGTCCGCGCGGCCGGGGTCGCCGCCGTGGCCGCCGCCCTGGCGACGAGCCGGCTGAGGTCGCCGCGCAGGGTGTCGGTGTCGGGCGGCGGCGTGCCGAGCGGCGTGAGCTCGATGAGCAGGTCGGCCACCAGCCCGTCGGTCGACAGCCAGCGCCGGTAGAGCGTCGCCCGGTGGACGCCGGCGCTCTCGGCGAGCCGGTCGAACGACAGGCGCTCCGGGTCACCGCTGTCCAGCGCCCGGCGCAGGGCGTCGAAGACCCGCGCGCGGACCTGCGCGTTACGCCCGCCGGGCCGGGCCCGGACCTGGTCGATCGGCGGCACGCGGGCATCCTACCGCGACAGGCGTTGCCATAAGCCTCGCCAGTCCGAAGTGGACCAAAGCGTTACGGTTGCGGGACGGGGAGGGGGTGGCCGGTTTCCAGCAGCGTCTTGAGGCTGGCGAGCACCTGCGGCCAGCCCTGGGAGACCAGCTGGAGCACCGTGCTGCCGGGCTCGAAGTCGTCGTGCACGACGGTGAGCTTGACCAGGTCGCCGTGCGGCTCGAGGGTGAAGGTGACCTTGGATCGGCGCTCGGCGGAGATCGTCGCGAGAACCTCCTCGCCGATGCCGGCGGCCTCCGCCCACTCCGGTGTGAACGTGTGCCAGGTGTAGGACAGCCGGCGGTAGGGGTCGTACTCGAGGACGGTCTGGGCCGGATCGGCGATGCGGCGGCCGTTCTCCCCCCAGACCATCGGCGAGCCCACCGCCCAGTCGGTCTCGAAGGTGGCGCCCCAGTAGCGGCGGGTGAAGGCCGGGTCGGTGAGGGCCCGCCAGAGCCGCTCCGGGGTGGTGTCGATGTAGGTCGTGTAGACGAACTCGGGGCTGCCCATCGGCGAGTCCTCCAATGCTTTCTTGAGGTCGGCGAGGGCGCGGACGCGCTCGCGGGTGTACCGGTCGAGCCAGCGGTCGGCGATGGCGTTGATCGGGTCGGCGTTGAGGTAGTGCAGCTTTTCCCGGCCGCGCCGGACGGTGGCGACCAGGTTGGCCGACTCCAGCACGGCCAGGTGCTTGCTCACCGACTGGCGGGCCATGTCCAAGCCGGCGCACAGCTCGCGCAGCGTCTGTCCATTGCGGACGTTCAGCCGGTCGAGCAGCCGCCGGCGACTGGGGTCGGCCAGCGCCCTGAACACCTCGTCCATCCGCCACCCCAAACATGCAGCCTCCTGGCTGCCTTTCACGATAGGCAGCCAACCGGCTGCATGTCAACGGTGTAGAGACTTTTCGCCGGCGCGGTGCGACCCTGTTCGGCATGGTGGCACCAGAGATCTCGGCGCCCGCCCGGGTGGCCGCGCCGGACGAGGCGATCTCCCTCGACGAGCTGCGCCTCGCCACGCGCAACCACGGCATGCCGCTGGAGGCGCTGCGCTACGACCTCACCCCCGCCGGGCTGCACTACCTGCTCATCCACTACGACATCCCGGACGTGGACCCGGACGCGTGGCGGCTGCGGATCGGCGGCCACGTGGACGCGCCGGTGACCCTGGATCTCGACCAGCTGCGGGCCCGGGAGCGGGTCAGCCACACCGTGACGCTGGAGTGCGCCGGCAACGGCCGGGCCCGGCTGCTCCCCCGCCCGATCAGCCAGCCCTGGCTGGACGAGGCCGTCGGCACCGCCCGCTGGACCGGCGCCCCGCTTGCGGCGCTGCTGCGGGACGCCGGGCTACGCGACGGCGCGGTCGACGTGGTGTTCACCGGCTGCGACCACGGCACCGAGCGCGGAGTCGAGCAGGACTACCAGCGGGCGCTGCCCGTGGCCGACGCGCTCGGCGAGGAGGTGATCCTCGCCTACGAGATGAACGGCGCACCGCTGCCGCCGCAGCACGGCGCGCCGGTCCGGCTGATCGCGCCCGGGTGGTACGGGATGGCGCAGGTGAAGTGGTTGCGCGAGATCACCGTGCTGGACGGCCCGTTCCGGGGCTTCCAGAACGCGGTGGCGTACCGGCGCAAGCGCGACCCCGACGACCCGGGCGAGCCGATCACCCGGATCCAGCCGAGGGCGCTGATGATTCCGCCGGGGTTCCCGGACTTCATGACCCGGCGGCGGATCGTCGACGCGGGCGAGGTGCGGCTGCGCGGCCGGGCGTGGTCGGGCCGGGCACCGCTGCGCGCGGTGGAGCTGAGCGTCGACGGCGGCGCCACGTGGACGCCGGCCGAGCTGGAAGCCGCCGGGGAGCGGTACGCCTGGCGGGCGTGGTCGGCGAGCTGGACGGCCCGGCCCGGTGATCACGAGCTGTGCGTGCGCGCCATCGACGAGCTCGGCGGCCAGCCGGTCGGGCAACCCTGGAACACGCAGGGCATGGCCAACAACATGGTGCAGCGGGTCATTGTCACGGTGCGGTGAGCGCTCACCCGCCGGGGCGCTCCCGCGGCGTCACGTCCGCGAGTCCTGGAACGACCGCGGGAGGTACTGCCGCACGTGAGTGTCAGATCCGGCGATCACCGCAGCCGCCAGGTCTTGGCCTCCGCGCCGGGGGCGAGCTGGACCTCCACCGAGCGCAGCGGCGTGTCGAGGGGAAGCGCCACCACGGCGCAGAACAGGACGGTGCCGGTGAGCTTGCCCGTCGGGCCGAGGGGGGTGCACTCCTTCGTGCCGGCGCGGAACGGGGAGGTGACCTCGGCGCCACGATCGTCCTGGACGACGATGGTGGGCAGGGGGAGCTTCTCGCCGTCGATCGGCTCGGTGAGGCGGGCGGCGATGCGGACGACCACGGCCCGGCTGCCCGGTAGGGCGATCACCTCGTCGTTGGAGTACTCCACCTTGAAGTAGCCGGACGCGTCCTCGATCACGTCCACCACCGCGACATCCGCGGTGAAGGTGTTGTGCCGCATGGCGGCCGGCGCGCCGAGCGGGAGCGCGTCCGCGGGCAGGCCGGGCGGCGCGGCGGGGCTCCGGCCGGTGACGGCCACCCGGCCGCCGTTCTCGATGGACTCCTTCACCTTCAGGTTCGTCGGGCTGGAGTGCGACAGCGAGGCGACGGCCACCTGAGCGATCGGGGTCGCCACGGAAACCTGGTAGAGCAGGCACTGCGGCACGGCGGTGCCGGCCGGCACGTCCGTTGCCGGGAACTCCTTGGGGCAGCCGGCGGGCAGCGCCGGGAGCGGCACGCCGTCATAGGCCTTGATCATCAGCCCGCGGTCGTCGACGACATAGGTGCGCGCCGGCTGGTATCTCGGCGCCGCCTCCCGGAGCGTCTCGGTGACCCGGACCAGGATCCAGCGGTAGCCGGGGCGTTCGGGATTGCCGAGCTCGACCAGCTGCCGGTGGTCGGTTTCGCTGTCGGCGAAGGAGTCCAGCCGCCACTGGGTCGCGGCGCCGAACTGGTTGCGGATGGCGACCGACTCCCCCGCCCTGATCTCGGTCAGCCGGTCGGTGGCGTGGCCCGGGTTCTCGACCTTCCGGCCGGGCGGCGGGGCGGGAAGGCTCAGCCGGGCGGCGGAGCTGCCGGCCTGGATGGTGGGCGATCCGGTCACGCGCCGGTCGAACAGCCCGGTGCCGATGATCGTGGCGGTGGCCGCGACGGCCACGACGACCGCGGCCGAGGCGATCACCGCCGCGGTGCGCCGGGTAGGGACCGGACCGTCGGGTTGCCTGTCCTGGAAGGAAAGCGAGGTCACATCGGTTTCCCCGCCGGGCTCGCCCGGCCGGCCGGGCGAGCCGGGCTCCCCCGCGCCGGCCGGTTCGACCACGGCGTGCGCGCCGAGCGCCACCACCACCTGCGGCTGGTCGTCCAGCCGCACCGGCACCGGCAGCCGGGCCCGCAAGAGCTGTGCCAGCAACGGAATCCGGCTCGAGCCGCCGACCAGGTGCACCGCGCTGAGGTCCGCGGCGGACAGCCCGCAGGACCGCAGCGCGCCGGCGACCAGCTCGACGGCGCGGGCCAGGTCGGGCCGGATCCGCGCCTCGAGCTCCTGCCTGGTCAGCAACATCTCGGGCAGCCCGCCGGGCAGGCGCACCTCGACCTGCTGCTCGCGGGACAGCACCTCCTTGGCGGCGCGCACGTTCTCGCGTATATAGGCGATCTCGGACAGCTCCGCGGCCGCCACCGGCCGGGTCTGCTCGGCCGCGTCCAGGATCGCGGCCAGCACCGGTTGGGCCGCCCGGATGTACTCGACGAGCCGCTGGTCCAGATCCTCGCCGCCGAGATCGGGCAGGCCGGCGCACTCCACGACGGACAGCCCGGTCGGCTCCCGGCGCACCACCGCGGCGTCGCAGGTGCCGCCGCCGAAGTCCAGCACGGCGAGCGTGGCGCCGACCGGGAGCTCGTGCCGGGTGGCGTACCAGGCCGCGGCGCCCACCGGTTCGGGCACGGTGGACAGCCGGGGCGCCAGCCCCTGCGCGGCGGTCATCAGCGCGCCGAGCCGGATGGAGCCCCAGTCGGCCGGATGGGTCAGCACCAGGTGCTGCACGGGCGCGCCGGCCGCTCTGGACGCCTCGGCGACCGCGCGGGACAGCACGACGCGCACCAGACTCGTTGTGGGAACGACGGAATCGCCGAGCAGCACCTCCTGCTCGCCGATCCGCGCCTTGGGATGCCGTTCAAGGCGGGCCGGTTCGGAACGGGCCAGCCGCACCGCGTCGGCACCGACGACCGCGCGCCCGTCCCGCCCCCAGAACACCGCCGACGGGAACCACGGTGCTCCGTCGGTGAACACCAGCCGGGCCGGCACGCCGGGACCCGACACCACCACAACCGTGTGCGAGGTGCCGAAATCCACCACCGCGGTCACTTGTCGCACCGCTTACCTCCGCCGCTGGAAGACGCATCGTGCGACGCCCCGAGCAATCCGCAAGTTCCCTGACAACCGATCGGGACGTGGTCGGGTATGTGTTGCTAGGAGGTAGTGATGCTGCTGTTTCGGGTTCTGGGGCCGATCCAGGTGTATGACGCTACCGGGTCGGCGCTGCCGATGGGAGCGCGCAAGCTGCGGATGCTGCTCGCCCTGCTGCTGGCGCGGCCGGGCGACCGGGTGACCACCGGGCAGCTGATCGACGCGCTGTGGGACGGTCGCCCGCCGCGGTCGGCCACGGCGAACCTGCAGACCTACGTGTGGGAGCTGCGCCGCCGGCTGCCCGCCACGCGGCTCGGCCGGCCGCGGGTCGAGCGGGATCACCAGGGCTACCGGCTGCTGCTCGAGGACGACGAGCTCGACGCGCGGACGTTCACCGAGCTGGCCACGGTCGGGCGGCAGGCCGTGGCCACCGGTGACCCGGCCGAGGGCGTCGCCACCCTGACGGCGGCGCTCGGCCTGTGGCGCGGCCGGCCGTACGAGGACGTCGCACCGGCCGCCGCCCAGGAGGCGCAGCGGCTGCTCGAGCTGCGCCAGCTCGCGCACGAGGACCTGCTCGAGGCGCGGCTGCGGCTCGGCCAGCACCGCGACGTGATCGACGACCTGCGGGAGATGACCACCGCCGAGCCGCTGCGCGAGCGGCCGTGGGAGCTGCTCATGCTGGCGCTGCACCGCAGCGGCCGGCGCGCCGAGGCTCTCCTTGCCTACCAACACGTCTACCGCCTGCTCGACGCCGAGCTCGGCATCCAGCCCGGGCACGCCGTCCGGGAGCTGCACCGCCGGATGCTCGCCGACGACCCGACGCTGGACTGTTCCGCCTCTCCGGAATTAACTGCTGTCGTTGCGTCCCAGCCAATGGTGCGGTTGTCGGGTTGATTGTGGCTGGGTGCCGTCACGGTCCCCTGAGGTGCGGTTGGTCGGCACGAGGCGATGTTAATCCTCCACAATGGACTTCAGGGTGGCGCGCAGGTTGGCCTCGGCGCTGTCGATCTCGGCGAGCAGCACGCGGGCGGCCGGGGCCAGCTCGGTTCCCCGGTAGCTGCGCACGAACAGCCGGGTGCCGAGGTTGCGCTCCAGCCGGCTGATCCGCCGGCTCAGCGCCGGCTGGCTGATCATCAGGATGCGCGCGGCCCGGTTGACGCTGCCGGCCTCGTCGACCACCCGCAGCAGGTGCAGGTCGTCAAGGCCGATCGCGCCGGCGCGCGGCGCAGGGACGGCCGGCTCGGTGGACGCGCGCAACCCGGCCAGCAGCCCGGCATCCGGCTCGAGCTCGTCGACCGGCGCCATCACCGGCAGCGGAAAGTCGGGTGACCGCCGGTAGTCCGGGTTGCGCGCCGCCGCGGTCGCCGCGTAGCCGGCGCGCAGCCGGCGCACAAGGACCCGCGCCAGCCGGTCGCCGACCACGGTGGCGTCCACCGCGAGCACCAGCCGGCGGTGCGGCGCCCCGGTCAGCGGGCGCAGCACCAGCCCGGCGCCGGCGCTCGGGGCGACGGTCAGCGGCGAGACCAGCGCGACGCCCAGTCCCTGGCTGACCATGCTGCGTGCGGTCGGCGCGGAGTCCACCACGTGCCCGATCCGCGGCACGAACCCGGCGGCCCGGCCCGCCTCGCGGGTCGCCTGCTCGTCCTGCCCGGCAATCCAGCTCTCCGCGGCCAGGTCGCGCAGCGGGACGCGGTCCGACCCGGCGAGCGGATGCGTCGCGGGCAGGGCCACCCACAGCGGCTCGTCGAGCACGGTGCGCACCTCGGCCGGCCGGCCGAGCGACAGCCGCCGGCCGGAGATCTCCCACGCGTACACCGCATCCACCCGATGCCGGTCGTACAACTCCGCCGCCGCAACGGGTTCCGCGGCGTGCACCTCGACGAGCAGGCCGGGCAGCCGCCCGGCGAGCTCGTCGACCAGCGCGGTCCAGTGGGTGCCGAACCCGGCGATCCGCAGCCGCGGCAGCTCGGGGGCCACCCCCGGCGCGGCGTCGGACATCCGGCGCACCCCGACCGCCACCGCGCCGAGGAACTCCAACCCCGCGGCCAGCAGCGTGCGCCCGGCCGCGGTGAGCCGCAGGCGGTCCGGATCCCCGCGGCACAGCCGCGCCTCGATCCGCCGCTCCAGCCGGCCGAGCCGCCGAACCGCGGTCGACGGCGCCAGCCCCACGGCCGCGGCCGCGCCCTCGACCTTCCCGATGTCCGCGACCGCCTTGAGCAACAACACATCGGTCTCGTCAAGGGGCATGCGATCCCGCTCCGGCCCGCGCCGGTACCCGTTGAGGGCGATGCACTCGGTGAGCTGCGCCTGTGTCACCCGTTCTCCCGGCTGTTCTCCTGCCGGGACCCTAGGAGGGGCCACTCCGGTGGTGGCCCAGCGTGTCTACAGCGGTTCTACAGCCACCCGGTGTCGTGAGCCTTCTGTGGGCCTATGGCACCACAGCAGACTCACGACCTCTCAGCAGGGCAAACCGTTGAGGCGGAACAGTTCGGGCGCGGGGTTGGCCAGCGGGCTGGTGCCGGTGAAGCCGAACGTCACCGATCTGCCCGGCTCGATCCGGCGGTTCCAGCGCAGGTTGGTCGCGGTCACCGTGGGGCCGGTCTGGGTGACGTCGGCGGCCCAGGCCTGGCCGAGCTTCTGGCCGTCGGTGAACGACCAGGCCAGCGTCCAGCCGTCGATCGGCCGGGTCCCCGTGTTCTTGAGGTTGACCTGAGCGACGAACCCGTTGGGCCACTGGCCGTGCCGCAGGTAGCTCACGTCGCAGGTCGCGGCCGGCTGCGGGGTCCCGTCGCCCTGGTCGGCGAGGAACGACGCGATCCAGGCCAGCGCCGAGTTCCAGTTGATCGCCACCTCGTTGGTGGACCAGGACTGGATGTCGTCGACGTAGCAGAACTGCCCGACGCAGCCCTCGAGCAGGTCCGCGGCGAACGGGTCCTGCAGGCCGGTGTTGGGGCCGCCGGCGAGCGAGCCGGCCGGCGGGTTGGGCAGGTTCGGGTCGATCTGGTGGCCGTACATCCGGCTGTGCTGGTTGTGCGACGCCTTCGTGCCCCACCCGGTGACGAACGAGTGGTTCAGGGCGTTGCGGCCGAAGATGTAGTCCATGCCCTGCAGCGCGCCGTCGCGGTACCACGCGTCGCCGGTCAGGTCGAACGCGGTGGCCAGCACCACGGTGTTGTTGATGTTGTTGCTGGTGGCGCCCCAGAAGTAGCCGTTGGCCGGCAGCGGCAGGCCGTATGCCTGGCCCCGCAACGTCTCCAGGTACGCGTCGGCGGCGGCGACCACGGAGTCGCGGACCCGCTGCCGCTCGTCGGCCGGCAGTCCATTCGGGACTGTGGCGAGGTCGAGCCGGCCCAGCGCGGCCGTGTCCGGCCAGTTGAAGCCGTTGGGGCCGAAGACGTTGCCGGTGTGGTGCGGCGAGGCGCGCAGATCGGTGAGGTAGCGGGCCTCGCCGGTGGTCACGAACAGCTCCGCGGCGGCCCAGTAGAACTCGTCGGAGACGTTGTTGTCGGAGTACGTGCCGCCGCCGTTGCCGTCGGCCTCGCTGGCCAGGCGGTCCGGGTTCGCCTGCGCCGCGGCGTAGGCGGTGCGGGCCGCGGTCAGGCACCGGTCGGCGAACGCCGCGTCGTACGGCAGGAACAGGCGCGCGCACTGGGCGGCGGTGGCGGCCAGGTTGAGCGTGGCCGCGGTGGACGGCGGGTGCAGCTCGCGCAGCATCGGGTCGGCGGCGGGGGCCAGCGGCAGGCCGGTCCAGTTGTCGTCGTGAACCTTGTGGTGGGCCATGCCGGCGAGCGGCTGGCCGGCCGGAACCTGCATGCGCAGCAGGAAGTCCAGCTCCCAGCGGGCCTCGTCGAGGACGTCCGGGACGCCGTTGCCGCGCTCGGGCACCCGCAGCGTGCCGTCGCCGAGCGCGCCGGGGTTCGCCGTTGGCGCGGTCAGCGTGCGCTCGTACGTGCTGAGCAGCTGGTAGGTGGCGATTCCGCCGTTGACGACGTACTTGCCGTGGTCGCCGGCGTCGTACCAGCCGCCGCGCACGTCCAGCCGGTAGTCGCACACGGTTGGCTGGCACGGCACGTCGGTGTCGCCCCGGTTGGGCGCCACGCCGACGTGCCCGGCCGCCCGGGCGTACTGCTGGCCGACCAGCGCGCCGTCGATCGGGATGCCGCTGCGCTGGATGTAGAAGAACTGCAGGGCATCCGAGCGCAGCGCGGCGTAGACGTCGCCGATGGCGAACGGGTAGCTGGTCTCGCCGTCGGCGGTCAGGGTGTAGCCGGTGCCGGCCGCGGTGACGCCGGAGAAGTCGATCGTGTGCACGTTCTGGCCGGACGCCGCGTCCACGCCGCGCGGGCTGGACATGCCCTCGGCCACGACCGTTCCGCCGCCGTCGGCCAGCCGCCAGGCCACCGGGTCGGTGGCCGTGGTGACCACCGTGGCGTTCTTCGGCCCGTGCGCGAGGTAGCCGACCTGGTTGACCCGGACCCGCGGGCCGGTGTCTGGCACGTAGACCGGTGGCGGCGCGCCGCCGGTGAGCGAGACGTTGTCCAGGCACAGCGTCCACGGCTGGGCGCTGCCGCCGATCTGGAACGCCACCTGCTCGACCGGAGAGTCCACATCGGACGTGAAGACGTAGGAGAAGTGTTGCGGCTCTGGGCCGAGCACGGTCGGCCGGGACAGCCGCTCGGTCCACGGCTCCACCTGCAGCTGCACCTTGGCCAGCACCCCCACCGGCGCCGACGCCGAGGCGTCGAAGGAGAACTCGTAGGACTCGCCGGCCTGCAACGGAAGGTCGTTCTGCCCGATGATCGCGTCCCACGGGTTGGTCGTACCGCCGGGAACCTCCGCGCACAGCCGGCCGTCGACGACGGTCGCGGGCGCGTTGCCGGTCCACCACCATGGCGCCGTGCCGGCGTCGAACGTCCCGTTGCGGATGAGCTCGACCTCGTCGGCCCGCGCGCCGGGGGCGAGGGTTGCGGCGACGAGGACGGTGAGCACGGTCGAGGCCACGATGCGTCGGCGGTTCACGGCAGGGTCCCTCCTCCGTTTCTGGGAGCGCTCCCAGAAGGCGCTACCGATCGTTGCCAGCGGGTGACCGGTTTGTCAACGGGCAGTTCGGCTGGAGAGCATCGCCGGTGTGGCACGGCAGGCCGGCATCGGGTGAGATCGGGACATGAAGCTCGTCGAGGTGGAGCTGCGCCGGATCCGGCTGCCGCTGGTGGCGCCGTTCCGCACGTCGTTCGGGGTGGAGACCGACCGCGACATCCTGCTCGTCCGGGTCACCACCGAGGCCGGCACGCGCGGCTGGGGCGAATGCGTGGCCGGCGGGCTTCCGCTGTACTCGGCCGAGCACACCGCCGGCGCGCAGCAGGTGATCCGCGAGTTCCTGCTGCCGCGGCTGTGGCGGCTGCCCGAGGTGACCGCGCACCGCCTCGAGCCGGCGCTGGCCGCGGTCAAGGGGCACCGGATGGCGAAGGCCGCGCTGGAGATGGCCGTGCTCGACGCCGAGCTGCGGACCCTGGGCACGTCGCTCGGCGGGTGGCTCGGCGCGGTCCGGGACCGGGTGCCGGCCGGGGTGTCGGTGGGCATCGCCGACTCCATCCCCGAGCTGCTCGACGCCGTGCACGGCTACCTCGGCGAGGGCTACCGGCGGATCAAGCTGAAGATCGAGCCGGGCTGGGACGTCGAGCCGGTGCGCGCGGTCCGCGAGCGGTTCGGCGACATCGCGCTGCAGGTGGACGCGAACGCGGCCTACCGGCTGCCGGACGCGGCGCACCTGGCCAAGCTGGACGACTTCGACCTGCTGCTGATCGAGCAGCCGCTGGCCGACGACGACCTGCGCGGGCACGCGGCGCTGGCCGCCCGGCTGCGCACGCCGATCTGCCTCGACGAGTCGATCACCAGCGCGCGGGCCGCCGCGGACGCGATCGCGCTCGGCGCCTGCGCGCTGGTCAACATCAAGCCGGGCCGGGTCGGCGGGCTGCTCGAGGCCCGGCGGGTGCACGACGTGTGCGCCGCGCACGGGATTCCGGTGTGGTGCGGCGGAATGCTGGAGACCGGCATCGGCAGGGCGGCCAACGTCGCCCTGGCCGCGCTGCCCAACTTCACGCTGCCCGGCGACACCTCGGCGTCCGGCCGGTACTGGCGCCGGGACCTGGTGACCGAGCCGTTCGTGCTGCGCGGCGGGCACGTCGAGGTGCCGGCCGGGCCGGGGCTGGGGATCTCGGTCGACGAGGCCTGGCTGGACGAGGTCACGTCCTCGGTGGAGCGGTTGGGGCCGGCCTCGTGAGAGCGAAGAGCTCCGGTCCGCCGCCGGACCTCGACGCCGCGGCCCCCGCGGCCCGGGCCGCG
>NZ_DASZCQ010000071.1:0-17037 GCF_035942955.1 Actinophytocola sp.
GTCTTCGGCAGCGAGTGGGCGCCGGTCTGCGGTTGCGGCGGCACGCCGGTCTGCGGTTGCGGCGGGCCCGCGTGCGGTTGCGGATGCGCGCCGGTGTGCGGCTGGGGGTGCGCGCCGGTGTGCTGGGAATGCGCGACGCCGGGTGGCGCCGGGTGGCCCGCGGTGCGCTGCTGCCGGTGCGAGGTGCGGCGCGGCGCGGGCTGGTCCTCGCGGATCGGGGTCAGCTTGGCGCTTTCCGAGTTGACCCGCTCGATGATGGCCTGCGGGGCGGTGTCGGTGGGATCGTCCTGGCGACGCCTGCGCCGGCGCGGCCCGCTGCCGTCCGTGCCGCCGCCGTACTTGGCCAGCAGCTCAGCGACGGTGCGCTGCTGAGCGCTCTCCGATCCGCCTTCGTGACTCATCGTGGCTCGAGCGATTCTGCGCGCGACGCGGTCGCGCCGGCAGGGCGCAGCCGACCGCGTGTCGTGTTGCCGCCCGTCATGCCCCGCCACCGCGACGGCGTGCCTTCGGCGATGGCGCGCTCGGTGGTCATCATGACTGCCGCCACTCCCTTTGCGTTCGCCTCATCCACTCCACCGTGCCCGACGCCGGCCACTTCCGTCCACCGCGCCACCGACTATGTGGTCCCCCAGGTCCTCATTGTGAATCGACCACAGTGTGGTCCTCATGGTCGGTCTGGTCCAGACGTCGCAGAATGACACCCTCCCGCAGCGCCCACGGGCAGATCTCGACCTCCGGCTGGGATATCGCCCTCATCGTGGCCTGTGCCACGAGGGCACCGGCCACGAGCTGGTGCGCCCGGCTGGCGCTGACCCCCTCCAGGTCGGCCAGGTCCGACGCGGACATCCGGGAGATGAACGCGAGCAGCTGGCGCAGCCCGGTCTCGGTCAGCACCCGGCGGGCCCGCGGCCCGGCCGACGACGGCGCCGCGCCGGTGAGCCGGGCCAGCGACCGGAACGTCTTGGAGGTGGCCACCACGCGGTCCGGCTCACCCAGCTTGGCCAGCTTCTTGGCGACCGGGGCGAGCTGCTCGGCGAGCCAGTCGGTCGCGTCGATCACCTCGCCCCTTGTCGGCGGGTCACCGGAGAACCTGGTCCGGGTGATGCGTCCGGCGCCGAACGGCAGCGAGGTGGCGAAGTCGGGGGTCTCGTCCACCCCGGCAGCGATCTCCAGGGAGCCGCCGCCGATGTCGAGCACCAGCAGCCGCCCCGCGGACCAGCCGTACCACCGCCGGGCGGCCAGGAAGGTGTACCGCGCCTCGTCCTCGCCGGACAGCACCTCCAGCTCGACGCCGGTCTCGTCGGTGACCCGCTGCAGCACCTTGGCCGCGTTGTCCGCCTCGCGCAGCGCCGACGTGGCGAACGCCATGAAGTCGTCACAGCCGAGCTTCTCGGCGGAGACCCGGGCGTCGGCGACGGTCTTGACCAGCTCGTCGGCCCCTGCCCTGGTCAGCTCGCCGGATTTGTTGATGCGCTCGGCGAGGCGCAGCACGGACTTCTCGGAACGAGCCGGCACCGGGGCGGCGCCCCGGTGGGCGTCCACCACGAGCAGGTGAACCGTGTTCGAACCGACGTCCAGCACGCCAAGGCGCATGCACGAACGTTACCCGGCAGGTGTTCGCCGGACGGGGTCAGGACTCGAACTTGTAGCCCAGGCCACGCACCGTGACCAGGTGGCGCGGCGCCGACGGGTCGGGCTCGATCTTGGAGCGCAACCGCTTCACGTGCACGTCAAGGGTTTTGGTGTCGCCCACGTAGTCGGCGCCCCAGACCCGGTCGATCAGCTGGCCCCTGGTGAGCACCCGGCCGACGTTGCGCAGCAGGTACTCGAGCAGGTCGAACTCCTTGAGCGGCAAGGAGATCTCGGTTCCGCCGACGGTCACCACATGCCGCTCGACGTCCATCCGGACCGGGCCGGCGGCGAGCACCTGCGGCAGCAGGTCGCCCTCGCCCGCCTCACCGCCGCGGCGCAGCACGGCCCGCACCCTGGCGATCAGCTCGCGGGCGGAGTACGGCTTGGTCACGTAGTCGTCGGCGCCCAGCTCGAGGCCGACCACCTTGTCGATCTCGCTGTCCCGGGCGGTCACCATGATCACCGGAACCGTCGACCGCTGGCGCAGCGCCTTGCACACGTCGGTGCCGCTCATGCCGGGCAGCATCAGGTCGAGCAGCACGATGTCGGCGCCGTTGCGGTCGAACTCCTCGAGCGCCTGCTGGCCGGTGCCGGCCACCGCGGTGGTGAAGCCCTCTTTGCGCAGCAGGAAGGCGAGCGGGTCGGCGAAGGACTCCTCGTCCTCGACGATGAGCACCCTGGTCACAACGCTCCTCCGGGATCGGTCGTTGGCGCGGTGGTCATGGGAACGGGCATGTCGTCCGAGCCGCTCGAGGTTCGCTGCGCGGGGGCGACCGCGCCCTGGGCGGGCAGTCTGAGCGTGAACGTCGAGCCGGTGCCGAGCTTGCTCCACAGCTTGACCTCGCCGCCGTGGTTGGCCGCCACGTGCTTGACGATGGCCAGCCCGAGGCCGGTGCCGCCGGTGGCCCGGGAGCGCGCCCGGTCGACCCGGTAGAACCGCTCGAAGACGCGCTGCTGCTCGTCCTCGGCGATGCCGATCCCGCGGTCGGTCACGGAGATCTCGACGTACCCGTCGACCAGCCGGCGGCTGACCGAGACCGGGCTGCCCGGCGGGGAGTAGGCAAGGGCGTTCTCCAGCAGGTTGGACAGCGCGGTGACCAGCAGCGTGCGGTCGCCGGCCACCAGCAGGCCGCTGTCCTCGTCGGTGGCGATCTCGATGCCGGTGCTGTCCATGGCCAGCCGGGCGCGGCCGAGCGCCTCGCGCACCACGGCGTCGACGTCGACGGTGTTGAGCTCGGGCAGGCGTTCGGCGCCCTGCAGCCGCGACAGCGCGATCAGCTCGGTGACCAGGGTGCCGAGCCGGGTGGCCTCGTGCAAGATCTTGCCGGTGAACCGGCGCACCGC
The DNA here is from genome assembly GCF_035942955.1 of Actinophytocola sp. GTDB lineage: Bacteria > Actinomycetota > Actinomycetes > Mycobacteriales > Pseudonocardiaceae > DASYTH01. The sequence goes on from NZ_DASZCQ010000071.1 coordinate 2,977, forward strand.
GTCCGGGTCGTCCGCCGCGTCCTGCACCGCCTCGGCCAGCAGCGCCATCGCGCCGACCGGGGTCTTGAGCTCGTGGCTGACGTTGGCCACGAAGTCGCGCCGGGTGGCCTCCAGCCGGACCGCGTCGGACTCGTCGGCGGCGTCGACCGCGGTGAACCCGTCGCCGAGCGGGCGGACCTCGCCGAGCACCGCCTCCGGCTGCCGGCCGCCCTTGGCGGCCAGCGGCGACAGGTCGATCTCCACGGGCTCGCCGGTCTCGCTTGCCACCTCGGCGGCCTTGGCCGCCCGTGCGTCCACCCGCTGGTTGCGCACCAGGCCCAGCTCGGCCGCCCGCGGGTTGTGCAGCACGACGTCGCCGAACCGGTTGAGCAGCACGATCCCGTTGTGCGAGGAGTGGACCAGCCGCTGCACCAGCGCGGCGACGGTCGGCCCCGCGGGTCGCCGCTGGGTCGCCCGGCGCCGCGCCAGGCCGATCAGGAGGCCCACGAGCAGGCCGACCAGCAGGGCGCCGATCGACAGGGCCAGCCAGACCACGTCGGTCACGAGCGCATGGTAAGCAGGTGAGAGCCGTTATGGGCCAGCGCGGCGCGGCCCAAGTGACGCCCGTGACACGCGTGTGGCGGTAATTCGCCGGCTTGTCAAGCCGCGTTCACCCATTCGTGTCCAACGCGGCGAGCTCGTCGTCGCTCAGCGCGATCCGCCCGGCGGCCACGTTCTCCTCAAGATGCGCCGGGTTGCCCGTTCCGGGGATGGCCAGCACGTGCGGGCCGCGGTGCAGCGTCCAGGCCAGCCGGATCTGGGCCGGGGTGGCGTCGTGGGCGCGGGCGATCCGCTCAAGCGTGGCCGCGGCCGGGTCGCCTGCCGAGCCGCCGGCGATGGCGAAGAACGGCACGAACGCCACGCCCCGCTCGGCGCAGATCCGCACCAGCTCGTCGTCCTCGCGCCGCACGGTCAGGCCGTACTGGTTCTGCACGCACACCACGGGCGCGATCGCCTGCGCCTCGGCCAGGTGCTCGGCGGTGACGTTGGAGATGCCCACGTGCCGGATCAGCCCGGCCTCGCGCAGCTCGGCAAGCGCCCCGAACCGGTCGGCCAGCGAGCCGGCGCCCTTCTCGAGGCCGGCGCCGATGCGCAGGTTGACCACGTCGAGGTGATCAAGCCCGAGCTGCCGGATGTTCTCCTCGACCTGGCCGCGCAGCTGCTCTGGGCGGGCCGGCGGCAGCCAGTTGCCGGACGGGTCGCGCCCTGGACCGACCTTGGTGACGATCACCAGGTCGTCCGGGTACGGGGCGAGCGCCGTGTTGATCAACTCGTTGGCGGAGCGGAGGCTGGAGAAGTAGAACGCGGCCGTGTCGATGTGGTTCACGCCCAGCTCGATTGCCTTGCGCAGCACGGAGATCGCCTGGTCGCGGTCGCTCGGGGCGCCGTCGGCGCCGGCCATGAGGCGCATCGCGCCGAAGCCGATCCGGTTGACCGGAAGGTCGCCGAGGGTCCACTGGCCGGCGGCGGCGGCCGGCCGCCGCGTCGTCGTGTCGGTCATGGCTCCACTCTGGCGAACCGCCGCCGGGCCGTCCGGCGCTGGCAGCTTGTTGCCAACCTTTGACCGAGTGGTCGACCCGGCCGACACTGGAACCCGATGAGCACCGACAACGAGCTCGCCGTGATCAGGGGCCACGAGGAGCTGTACGCCAGGACCTGGCACCTGTTCGAGGCGGCGCGGAGCGAGATCGCCTGCGCGGCCAACGACCTGTACACCTGGCTGTGCGCGCGGGAGGGCGAGCTGCCGGCGCCCGACAAGCCGCTCGGCGCGGTCACGGTGCGCAAGCTGTACCGGCCGGCTCTGCTGCTCAACCCGGCCGGCGTCGCGCACGTGCGGCGGATGGCCCGGCTCGGGGCGCGGATCCGGATCACCAACGACGAGATCAACGAGACGATCATCATCGACCGCCGGGTGGCGATCCTCGCCGGCGGCGCCGCCGACGGCGCGCGCACCTTCAGCGTGGTCTCCGAGGCCGGTGTCGTGTCGGCGGTCGCCTCACTGTTCGACGCGGCCTGGCGGACGGCCACCGAGCACGAGGTGTACGACCGCGAGCTCAACGAGCTGCGCGAGATCGCCCCGCGCATCCTCGAGGTGCTGCGCGCCGGCTGGAAGGACGAGACCGCCGCCCGCGCCCTGTCCCTTTCGGTGCGGACCTACCGGCGCCGGGTGGCCGAGCTGATGGCCGCGCTCGGCGCGAGCTCCCGGTTCCAGGCCGGGGTCCGGGCCAGGGAGCTGGGTCTGGTGTGACTACCGGCCCTGGCTGGCGACCTTCGCGGCGGCCACGACGGCCGCCTCCGGGTCGAGGTAGGCGCCGCCGCGGACGCGCGGCGTGAGGTCGTCGGTCAGCTCGTAGACCAGGGGGATTCCGGTCGGGATGTTGAGCCCGGCGATGGCCTCGTCCGAGATGCCGTCGAGGTGCTTGACCAAGGCGCGCAAGGAGTTTCCGTGCGCGGCGATCAGCGTGGTGCGGCCGGCGCGCAGGTCGGGCACGATCGCGGAGTCCCAGTAGGGCAGCATCCGGGCGACCACGTCCTTGAGGCATTCGGTGCGCGGCATGGCGTCGCCGAGGCCGGCGTAGCGCGGGTCGCCGTCCTGGCTGAACTCGCCGCCCGGCTCGATCGGCGGGGGCGGGACGTCGTAGGAGCGGCGCCAGAGCATGAACTGCTCCTCGCCGAACGCCTCGAGGGTCTGCTTCTTGTTCTTGCCCTGCAACGCGCCGTAGTGCCGCTCGTTGAGCCGCCAGTTGCGCCGCACGTCGATCCAGTGTCGCTCGGCGACGTCCAGCGCGATGTTGGCGGTGGCGATCGCCCGGCGCAGCACGGAGGTGTGCACGACGTCGGGCAGCGTGCCGGTCCGGAGAAGCAACTCACCGGAGCGCTGGGCCTCGGCCGTGCCGGTCTCGGACAGCGGGACGTCGACCCAGCCGGTGAACAGGTTCTCCGCGTTCCAGGTGCTCTCGCCGTGCCGCAGCAGCACCAGTGTCCCTACAGCCATGGGGCCAGCGTGCCAGAGCGGCCTCACCCTCGAGTACTCGACCGCTGCTCACCCATTCGGCGTACCTATCCCCAACCGAACGACCCCTAGTTGGTTTCGCGGTCGACTTCGTCATCTAATTGTTACTTACGGATAGCTACTTCGCTCTCTCGGAGCACGTGGTGGCCTTGTGTAACTGTGCGACTTCTGACAGGTTGACACCGCTCCTTGCGAATCAGCTCCCACGCACTCCCTGATTCGTGAGAGCAACGCAGTGCGGCTCGTCTCCCCTGCCGAGCCGCACCCCGCCGGGGAACCCAGGTGCCCCCCGCCTCAGGGATTCCGTGCGGCGGGCATGACGCGGGGCGGCTCGAGATCGCGACTCCCCCCTCGCTCGAGCCGCCTCGCGAACCCGCGTCTAGGACTGGGCAGGGGCCACCGAGGCCGGCTTGCGGCGGCGCAGCCAGGCACGCAGCGCGAACGCCGCCGGGATGCCGAGCACGATCGCGAACGGCAGCAGCGCGCCGATCACCCGCAGCAGGAACCCGCCCGCGGCAAGGAAAGCGTGCCAACCGCCGACCAGACCGGCGAGGAACCCGCCGTCGTCGTCCTCCGCCGCGGGCGGCGGCGCGTCGCCCTTGCTCACCCGCACCGTGACCTTGGACAGGGCGACCTGGCCGGACAGCGCCTCCCGGCGCTTCTGCAGCGACTCCAGGTCGGCCACCCGCCTGGTCACCTCGCTCTCGATCTGCACGATCTCGCTCACCGACGCCGCCCTGGCCAGCAGCGCGTTGACCCGGTCGACGCTGGCCCGCTGGGTGGCGATCCGGCTGTCGAGGTCCACCAGCTGCTCGGTGACGTCCTCGGCGGTCTGGCTGCGGGACAGCACGTTCTCGGCCGGGACGAGCGTGGACAGCCGGCCGAGCGCCTCGTCGAACGCGTTGGACGGGATGTGCAGGGTGATCGTCGCCGCGTCGCCCTTGACCTCCTCCTGCCCGGCGAACCCGTCGAGATCGGTGGCGATCGTGCGGGCCTTGTTGGCCACCTCGACGACGTTGTCCGCCGCCAGCTCCAGCGTGGCCGTGCGGACCAGCTTGCGGTCCACCCCCGGCTGACCCACCTGCTGCTGCTGCGCCGGCTGCTGCTGTTTGCCGTCCGATGGGGACGTTCCACCGCTGGTCGCCTGGTTCGGCGCCGGTATCGCCGCGGGCGCCCCACCGCTACCGCCGCCATCGCCCTTCGACATCATCGGGCCGGCCCCGCTCTGCTCCGCGGCGCCTCCGCACGCCGCGGCCAACCCGAGGCCGATTCCCACCGCGAGCACCAGTCCGGCCAGCCGCGGTAACCGTCTTGCCGCCATCGACATCCCTCCAGTTGATCGGATGTCAGGCAGACGGAGCCGGCGGCCGGGGCGGTTGCCGGCGGGTCCGTCACGAGTCGGTCTCGACAGTGCTCAATTCAATGTGAGGGCGGGGCTGGAAGCACTACTCGCCGTCGTCGGCCGGCGGCGCCGTTCGACCGGTTCTGAGGGCGGGCCTGCCGGCCAGCCCTCAGAACCGGTCAGCCCTCACAAGATGGGCGAACGCGGCGAGGTTGGCCAGCGACTCGCCGCGACTGGTGCGCCACTCCCACTCGCGGCGGATCGAGTTGGCGAAACCGAGCTCCAGCAACGTGTTGAAGTCGCCGTCGGCGGCCTCGAGGACCTGGCCGAGCAGCCGGTCGAGCTCGTCGGGGGTGACCCGGTCCAGCCCGACCCGGCCGATCAGGTAGATGTCCCCGACCGAGTCGATGGTGTAGTGCACGCCGTAGAGCTTTGCGTTGCGGCGCAAGAGGAATCGGTAGACCTGCTCGTGCGCCTCGTCCGGCCGCCGGCAGACGAACGCCTCGACCAGCAGCGCGTGCGTGCCGATGATCAGCCAGCAGTTGGTCTGCAGCTTCTTGGTGCCCGGCAGGGTGACGAAGAACCGGCCCGGCCTCGGTTGCCGGTAGGCAAGCTCCCGTTCGTCCAATGTGGACTTGATGAGCCCGGCGACGTCCGCGTTCACACCGCCACCCCGGTGTCGAGCACGGCCCGGCGGAACGCCCTCGTCGCCTCGGCGTACTCGGCGATCAGCGCGTCCGTGGTGTTGTCCCAGGAGAAGCGGCTCGCGTGCGCGACGGCGCCGCGGCCCAGCCGGGCGGCGGTCGCCGGGCGCAGCGCGACCGAGGCCAGCGCGTCCGCCCAGGCGGCCGGGTCGTGCCCGGCGACGAGCAGGCCGGACGAGCCGTCGGCGACCACCAGACGCAGCCCGCCGACCGCGGCGGCCACCACCGGCGTGCCGCACGCCTGCGCCTCGAGTGCCACCAGGCCGAAGGACTCGCTGTGGCTGGGCATGGCCACGACGTCGGCGGCCCGGAACACGTCGGCGAGCACCGGGGCCGGCTGCGGCGGCCGGAACCGCACCACGTCGGCGATGCCCAGCTCGGCGGCCAACTCCTGGAGCGCGGTCGGCGACTCCAGGCCGGTGCCCGACGGCCCGCCGACGACGAGCACGACCAGCCGCTCCCGCGGCACCGCGCCGCCGCGCAGCAACTCGGCCGCGGCGCGCAGCAGCACGTCCGGGCCCTTGAGCGGCTGGATCCGGCCGACGAACGCCAGCACGACGGCGTCGGCCGGCAGGCCGAGCCCGGCCCGCGCGGCCCGCCGGTCGCCGGGACGGAACAGCTCGAGATCCACCCCGGGCGCGATCGCGCGCACCTTGTCCGGATCGGCGTCGTACAGCCGCACCAGCTGCCGCGCCTCGACCGCGGTGTTGGCGACCAGCCGGTCGGCCTCGTCGACCACCTGCTGCTCGCCGATCTCCCTGGTCCGTGGCTCCGGGGTGTCCCCGTCGGCAAGCGCCGCGTTCTTCACCCTGGCGAGGGTATGCGCGGTATGCACCAGCGGCACGCCCCAGCGCTCCCTGGCCAGCCAGCCCACCTGTCCGGACAGCCAGTAGTGCGAGTGCACCAGGTCGTAGTGTCCCGGCTCGTGCCGGGCCTCGGCGCGCAGCACGCCCGCGGTGAACGCGCACAGCTGGGCCGGCAGCTCGTCGCGGCCGAGCTCCTCGAACGGGCCGGCGTGCACGTGCCGGACCAGCACGCCGGGGGCCAGCTCGACCACGGGCGGCAGGTCGGAGGAGGTGGCCCTGGTGAACACCTCGACCGCGATGCCCCGCCGGGCCATCCTGGTCGCGGTCTGGGTGATGTAGACGTTCATCCCGCCCGCGTCGCCGGTCCCCGGCTGATCAAGAGGCGAGGTGTGTACGGACAGCACGGCAACGCGCCGCGGCTCGTGGAGCCGCAGGACCTCGGTCACGGCAACGCCCTCCCGCATCGATCCGCGAACTCGCGGAGTGCGGTGTTGAACTCTGCGCTGCGCTCCGCGAACGGTAGGTGACCCACCCCCTGCAACCAACGCAGCGAAGCGCCCGGAATCTTCCCGGCGGCGTACTCCGCGGCGCTCGGGGCCACGACGGCATCTTCCGTTCCATGCATGACCAACACCGGCATCCGCAACGCGGCGAGCACGTCGGCGCTACCGACGGCGCGGGTGAACATCGCCCGGCGCACCCGGGGCGGCACCCGCAGGAACTCGCCCAGCCGACGCTGGATCACCTCGCCGGGCGCGGGCTCCGCGGTGAGGCCGGCGGCCAGCCGGGTCAGCGCCGGCACCGCGACCGCCGGGTCCTCGGCCAGGTAGTCCCGGATCCCGGCGCCCATCAGCGGGCCGACCGCACCGCCCGGGTTGCCGGCGCCGATCTCGGTGATCGCCCCGGTGAGGACCACGCCGGCGACGCCGGCCGCTCCGCGCGTCCGCAGGTAGTCGATGATCACCAGGCCGCCATAGGAGTGGCCGACCAGCACGGCCGGACTCCCGGCGTGGTCGAGCACCACGGCCAGGTCACCGGCCCAGGCCTCGGGGTCGTCGTAGCCGCCGTCGGCCACCTCGGACTCGCCGTGGCCGCGCAGGTCCACGGCAAGCAGGCGGCGCCCGGCGATCAGCTCGGGATCCAGCATCTGAGCGGCCCAGTCCAGGCTCGAGCGCGCCCACCCGTGCACGAAAACGATCGGCGGGCGCCCCGGCCGACCCGACGCCCGCACGGCCAGCCGGGTTCGACCGGCCCCGCGCAGGGAGAACGCACTCACAGAGCGGACATGCTCTTCCACTTGTCCCACGAGAACAGCCAGTCGTTCACGTCGGAGGTCGTGGGCATGTCGGCCTGGGAGCCGGTGATCTCCACCGGGTCGCCGATCAGGGCGCTGTCGAAGTAGGCCTTGGCGTCGGCCTCGTACATGTTGACGCAGCCGTGCGAGGTGTTCCGCTTGCCGATGTTGGCGTGGTTCTCCTCGTTCTCGTGGATGTACTCGCCGTGGTTGGAGATCCGCAGCGACCACTTCTTCTTGACGTTGGTGTAGCCGTAGCGCGGGTTGGAGAAGTCGCCGATCGGCTCCCTGGTCATGATGATCAGCGTGCCGTTGGGCGTGTTCAGGTTCGGGTCGGCGTCCTCGCCGTTGCTGGTCGGGTACACGGCGACCTGCTTGCCGTCACGGAAGACGACCATCTGGTGGTCCGGCGTGTGGATCTTGGTGACCTGGTTGCGGCCGATGCTGAACTTCGTGGACAGGTCGGCCTTTCCGTAGCCGCCGTTGCCGTACGCCACGCCGTAGAGCTTGGCGGTCACGGTCACCGTGATGTTGGCCGGCCAGTACGCCTTGGGCCGGTAGTCCACCTGGGCGTCGGACAGCCACGCCCAGGAGCCCTCGACCTCGCCCTTCGACGTGGTGACCGTCAGCGCCTTCTGCACCGCGGCGCGGTCCTTGGGCGGGCTGTCGAACTTGAGGCTGATCGGCATCCCGACGCCGACCGTGGCGTTGTCGACCGGGTTGATCGTCGCGCGGATCGTCTTGGCCGGCTTGACCGTGGTGAAGGTCCCCTTCAGCTCGGCGGTCTTGTTGTCCGAGCCGGTGGCCTTGGCGTCGTAGGTGTAGGTCTTGGCGTAGCCGAGGGCCTCGGTGCTGGTCCAGCTCAGCTTGTCCGGCGCGAGCTGGCCGCCGACCTCCTTGCCCTCCTCGTTGGTCACCTTGACCTCGGTCAGCGTGCCGTCCGTCACCGTGATCTTGATCGGGTCGACGACCGAGACGTCCTTGGCGTCCACCGCGGGCACCGCGGTGATCTTGGCCCGCGGCGGGTCCTGGACGGGGGCGCCGCCCGGCCCGGTCGCGGTGCCGGCCTCCGTCGAGCTACACGCGGTGAGGGCCACCATGGCTGCGAGCAGCGCGCCGGCCAGTCTGGATCTCACCGATCAACCTCCGTGTCGTGCCGTCATCTCCTGTGACAATCTTCAAGACGCCCACCCGTGCATGGCGGTTGGCTCGCCGGCAGGATCAACGGTGTGAGAACCGCAATCGTCACCGGCGCCAGCGCGGGCATCGGCGCAGCCACCGCGCGGCAGCTCGCCGCGGCCGGCTTCCGGGTGATCGTCGGCGCCCGCCGGCTGGACCGTCTGAAGGCCATCGCCGACGAGATCGACGGACTCGCCCTTCCGCTCGACGTGACCGACGGCGACTCCGTCACGGCGTTCTGCGACCAGATTCCAGCCTGCCACGTGTTGGTGAACAACGCAGGCGGCGCGCTCGGCCTGGAGCCCATCGCCTCGGCCGACGAGTCGCACTGGCGCTGGATGTGGGAGGCGAACGTGCTGGGCACGCTGCGTATGACCAAGAGCCTGCTGCCCAAGCTCATCGCGTCCGGCGACGGGCACGTGGTGACCGTCACGTCGGTCGCCGCCACCGACACCTACGACAACGGCGCCGGCTACACCTCGGCCAAGCACGCCCAGTCCGCCCTGCACCGCACGCTCCGCGGCGAGCACCTCGGCCAGCCGATCCGGTTCACCGAGATCCTCCCCGGCCTGGTCGAGACCGACTTCTCCGTCACCCGCTTCGGCGGCGACGCCGAACGCGCCGCAAAGGTGTACGAAGGTCTGACGCCGCTGACCGCCGACGACGTGGCCGAAGTGATCGTCTTCGCGGTCACCCGCCCGTCGCACGTCAACCTCGACCAGATCGTGCTCAAGCCGCGGGCGCAGTACTCGCCGGCCAGGGTGCACCGGGAATGAGCGTCACAGCGCGCAGTTGACCAGCACCGGCTCCGGGTGCAGCTCCACCCCGAACGCGGCGCGCACGCCGTCGCGGACCTCACGGGCAAGCGCGAGCAGGTCGGCGGTGCTGGCGGCGCCACGGTTGGTCAAGGCCAGCGTGTGCTTGGACGACAGGGTCACAGGGGCGTCCGGGCCGGGGTGGCCCTTGGCGAAGCCGGCGCGCTCGATGAGCCAGGCGGCGGACAGCTTGCAGGCGCCGGGGCCGGCGGGGTACCGCGGGACCGGGGTGGCGGCGCCGACTCTCGCGGCGATGCGGTCCAGGGTTGCCGGCAGGTCGGCCTCGGCGATCACCGGGTTGGTGAAGAACGAGCCGACGCTCCAGGTGTCGTGGTCGGCCGGGTCGAGCACCATTCCCTTGCCGCGACGCAGATCCAGCACGGCCGCGCGGGCGTCGGCCACCGGAACCCTGGTGTTCTGGCGGACGCCGAGCGCGCGGGCCAGCTCGGTGTAGCGGATCGGCGCGGACATGCCGCCGTTGGCCAGCTCGAAGCGCACCCGCAGCACGACGGCGCGGTCGGTGTTCTTGAGCACGCTGGTCCGGTAGCCGAGGGCGAGCGACTCCGCCGGCACCGTGCGGACCACCCCGCTGGCCCGGACCAGGAGGTCCACCGAGATCAGCAGGTGGGAGACCTCCACGCCGTAGGCCCCCACGTTCTGCACCGGGGTGGCGCCGACCAGACCGGGAATGCCCGACAGGCACTCGAGGCCACCGAGCCCGGCGTCGACGGTCGAGGCCACGACGGTGTCCCAGTCCTCACCGGCCTCGACGGTCAGCCGGACGCGGCCGTCGGGCCCGCCGTCGATGGTGCTGCCGCGGTTGGCCACCCGGATCACCGTGCCGTCGAACCCGCTGTCGGCCACCACCAGGTTCGACCCGCCGCCGAGCACCAGCACCGGCTCGCCCGCGCGGTCGGCGGCCCGGACCGCGGCCGCGACCTCCTCGGCCGTCGACGGGGCGGTGAACCGCGCGGCCGGCCCGCCCAGCCGCAGCGTGGTGTAGCCGGACAGCGGTACCGCCTCGGTGCTCACGGGGAGGCTGGTCATGGGCTCCAACGGTAACCTCCGTCGCATGTCGACCCGCTTCGAGCACCGCGCGACGTTCTCCGCGCCGGCCGGAACCGTCTACTCCGCACTGGTCGACCGGGCGTTTCTCGAGGAACGGCTGCGCCTGCTCGGCGGGAAGGACGCCGCTCTCGTCGAGCACCGCGGCTCCGGCGACGAGGTGAGCCTGCGGATGCGCCAGGGCATCGACGCCGAGCGGCTGCCCGGCGCGGTGCGGGCCATCCTCAAGGGCGATCTGGTCGTCGACCGGGCGGAGCAGTGGCGTCCGGACGGCGCGACCGGCCGGGTCACGATCTCCGGCGTGCCCGGGGAGATCAAGAGCCGCACCCGGCTGGCCGACCTGAGCGGCGGGGGCAGCGAGCTGGTCACCACCGCCGAGGTGCGGGTCGGGATCCCGCTGGTGGGCGGGAAGCTCGAGGGCGTCATCGCCGAGCGCGTCGGCAAGCTCCTGGCGGCCGAGTCGGAGTTCACCGGGAAGTGGCTGGCCGAGCACCCCTAATCGGTTTGACGTTGACGTAGCGTCAACTTTTACCGTGGGTGCCATGGCGTGGTCGATCGCTCAGGTGGCCCGGATGTCCAACGTGACGTCGCGGACCCTGCGGCACTACGACCAGATCGGGCTGCTGACCCCGGCGAGGGTCGGCCGCAACGGCTACCGCTACTACGAGCGGGAGCAGCTGCTTCGGCTGCAGCGGATCCTGATCATGCGGGAGCTGGGCCTCGGGCTGGACGCGATCGCCGAGATCGTCAACGACGGGCGCGACCAGGTTGAGGCGCTGCGCATGCACCACGCCTGGCTGGTGGCCGAGCGGGACCGGTTCGAGCGGCTCGCCGCCACCGTCGCCCGCACCATCGAGGAGCTGGAAGGAGGTGATGACGTGGCTGGATCGCACTGGTTCGAGGGGTTCGACGAGGCCAGGCAGGCCGAGCTGCAGGAGGAGGCGCGGCAGCGCTGGGGCGCCGAGATCGTCGACGCCGCCAACGAACGGGTGAAGGACAAGTCCCCCGAATGGTGGCAGCAGGAGGGCGCGAAGTGGCTCGGCACGCTGGAGACGCTGGTCGGGTTGATCGACGCGGGCAAGGCGCCGGACGACCCTTCGGTGCTGGACGCCATCGACGGGCACTACCGGTGGATCTGTCAGTTCTGGACGCCGAACCGGGCATCCTACGCCGGTCTCGGCAACCTGTACGTGGACGACGAGCGGTTCCGGGCGAACTTCGACCGGACCGATCCCCGGCTGGCCGAGTTCATGCGTGACGCGATGGCCGCCTACGCCGCGGCCCGGCTGTAGCCGGCTCGGCCGGGAGAGCTGCAGATCTCCCGGCCGCTGTGTCTGATGGGTCGCTCCCCGCGAGCCCCTCCCATCCGCCCACCCACGGCCTCGCGTCCGCTGCTGTGCCCAACAAGTCGCTCCCGCGAGCCCCTCCCACCCGCCCACCCACGATCTCGCGTCCGCTCCTAGGCTCAATTCGTGGACTACGCACGCTTTGTCGATCATGTGAGCGGGCAGGCGGCGGCCATGCGTGCGGCCGTCGTCTCGGCCGGGCCGGACGTGCCGGTGCCGACGTGTCCGGAGTGGACAGTTAGGGCGCTGGTCCGGCACATGGCCCGGGTACACAACTGGGCCGGGAAGGGCCTGATCGCCGATCCCGCGGGGTCGAGGCCGGAGATGGAGAGCCCGCCGGAGCAGTGGGACGACCTGCTTCCCTGGTGGGACAAGGAGCTCGCGACGCTGGTCGACCGGCTGCGGGAGCGCGAGCCGGACGCGCCGGCTTGGGTGTTCGCGCCGACCCAGCCGCGCACCGCCGCCTTCTGGGCGCGCCGGCAGGCCCACGAGACCGCGATCCACCGGCTCGACGCGGCGCACGCCGTCGCGGGCTCGGCGGCGCCGGATGCCGTGCCAGCGCTCGTGTTCGACCCGGGGCTCGCCGCCGACGGCATCGACGAGGTGCTGCACGTCGGGATCTCCCGCCGGCTGCAGCGCGAGCCGGCGACCGTCGGCGGCACCGTGCTGTTGCACGCCGCCGACGCCGGGCGGGCCTGGCTGGTGCGGCTGCGTCCCGGTGAGCCGCTGGAGATCGGGCCGGCCGACCACCCGGCCATCGACGCGGACGCCTCGGTCGTCGGCACCGCCGACGCGGTCTACCGGGCCGCCTGGGGCCGGCCAAGCCACGCGGTCACCGGCGGCGACCTCGCGTTGATCTCGGCGCTGCGGGCTCCCTGATCGCTTCGCTCGGCTCTCTGGGAAACTGCGCGCCGTGAGCGGAGCTTGCGGAGCGAACGATCAAACACTGCCCTGCCGCCGAGGAACGAGGTGGCAGGGTCGCCGGCACCGAGCTTGCGAGGTGCCGGAATGACCGCACCCGAGCGTCGATACGTGATCACCTTTGGCTGCCCGGACCGGACCGGGATCGTGGCGCGGATCGCGTCGTTCCTGGCCGAAGCCGGCGGCTGGATCGTCGAGGCGGCCTACCACACCGATCGGGAGACCGGCTGGTTCTTCACCCGCCAGGAGGTGCTCGCCGACTCGATCCCGTACGGCCTCGGCGAGCTGCGCAGCCGGTTCGCCGCCGTGGCCGAGCAGCTCGCCAGCCGCAGCGACTGGACGATCACCGACACCGGCGAGCGCCGCCGCGTCGTCATCCTGGTGTCGCGCGAGGGACACTGCCTCTACGACCTGCTCGGCCGGGTCGCCTCCGGCGAGCTCGACGTCGACGTGTCCGCCGTGATCGGCAACCACCCCGACCTGGCCACCGTCACCCGCGCGCACCGCATCCCGTTCCACCACGTGGCATTCCCCGCCGGCGACCCCGACGAGAAGGCCGCCGCCTTCGCCCAGCTACGCCAACTCGTCGACGCCAGCACCCCGCACGCGATCGTGCTCGCCCGCTTCATGCAGATCCTGCCGCCCGAACTGTGCGCCGACTGGGCCGGCCGCGCCCTCAACATCCACCACAGCTTCCTCCCCTCGTTCGTCGGCGCCCGCCCCTACCATCAGGCCCACCGCCGCGGCGTCAAACTCATCGGCGCCACCTGCCATTACGTCACCGCCGAACTCGACGCCGGCCCCATAATCGAGCAAGATGTGATCCGCGTCAGCCACGACGACTCCATCGCCGACATGGTCCGCAAAGGCCGCGACATAGAGAAAATAGTCCTCGCCCGCGGCCTACGCTGGCACCTCGAAAACCGCATCCTCGTCCACGGCAACAAAACCGTCGTCTTCTAATCCCAACGCAGCCCCGGAATGCAGAACCGGCTGCCGCGCCGCGGCTGCGCGCTGGTGATCAGGTCACGGCACTCATCCACGGCACAACGGCCAAGTGCCATCGGCCAGCCTTTGCGCGGCAACGGTCCCGGATCGCCGTGGCGAGGCTGTGGAGTGCGCGGCGCAGTCCCCGGCCCGCGATTCCCGGCATGTCCCGCGCTCGGATGGGCCACTGGACGCGTTCGCGCAGGTGAGTCACACGCTCCGGCGCCACCACACCGGCAACCCGGCCGGCACCGGACTTTGCCGGAGCCCTGCCCCCACCCCAAGACGGGGTGGGGGCTGGGTGAGGTATGGCGCGCGGCACTCGGCTGCATGGGGGCGTCATATGGCTGCCTGAGCGCGGGACACGCGCGGGATTCCGGTCCCGGTCCGGTGTGTCTCGCCTTCGGGCAGGCGTGTTCGGCGTTGGTGCAGCCGTGTGCCGCGTTGCGGTCCCCCGGCTTCGCTGCGGCCCTGCGCCGCCCGGCAGGGTCGGGGCACGGTGCCGGGTGGCAGGCATGATCGCGGAGCTGCCGGTCGAGTCGCCCCATCG
>NZ_DASZCQ010000072.1:0-61654 GCF_035942955.1 Actinophytocola sp.
CCTTTGTGGTGCTACAGCCCCACAAAGGCTCACGACACCGAGCGGGGGATCCGGATGGGTTCCTCGATCAGTTCGGGGCGCAGGGTCTGGCCGTCGGGGAGCAGCCAGGGCTCGCTGGGCGCGCCGGTGGGGTGGGCCTTCCACTTCCGGCACACCACGGGAAGTTTGACCGGGTAGATGGTGAGCGTGCCGGTGGCGTCGATGTGCAGGCGGAGGAAGCCCTTGTGGTCCTCGATGCTCTGGCCGGCGAAGGCCTCGTTGAGGTTGACGCAGAACATGCTGGCCAGCAACAGGTAGGCGGCGACGATCTCGGCGTCGATGAAGCCGATCAGCACCGGGGTGCCGATCGCGACGATGGCGACGATGGTGAGGTCGGCGCCGAGGCCGCCGGGCAGGACGTCGATGTCGAGCCAGCGGATGACCGCGGCCCAGGCCAGGCTGAGCCCCAGGTGCGCGGCGGCGTGCAGGACACCGGCGAACGTGTTGGTCTTGGCGCTCTTCGGTAGGTCGATCCGGGCGAACGCCACCGCGCCGAGGACGAGCACGACGGCCACCACGACGGCCGGCGCCCACGCGGCCAGGAGCCGGAAGGTTCCGGTGCCGAGCTCCCCGATGCCGATCAGCATCGCCAGCGTCATGGCGGTCTGGGTGAACCCGGTCAGGGCCCAGAAGGTCGGGTTGCGCCACGGCAACCGGAAGATCCCGCCGGCCAGCGCCCGCGAGGCCGCCTTGTCCGGGTACGTGGTCACGAGGTCGAACCTGGCCGTGCCGGCCGGCTCCCGCACCCGCGACTTCGGCGGCGGCAGCTCGAGGTGCTCGGGCAGCTTGTGCGTGGCCGACGTGTACGCGCCGCCGAGGCCGCAGGTGATCCGCTGACCGGTGCCGCCGACCTCGGCGTACCGCGCGTAATGGTGCCGGTCGCCGGTCAGCATCACCCGGATCGCCGCGCCGCTCGGCCGGATGATCTCGCGGTTGAAGAACTCGATCGTGTCGTAGCCCTTGGACTCGCCGCCCGACCCGGCCGACACCCAGGACGGCGTCGAGGTGCACAGGATGACCCCGTCGCCCTTGCGCAGCCGCTCGGACACCGTGCGGAAGTACTCCAGCTGCGGCGCGTCCACGTAGTCGTCGAACTGCGTGTCGATGGCGAACAGCCACCACCGCCTTGGCAGCTGGATGGCGAAGTAGCTGCGGGTCTGCTCGGTCTTCCAGCCGCCGAACGGGCGCCGCTGGGCGAACACCCGCAGGAACGCGGTCAGCCCGTCGTACCAGTCGTGGTTGGCCGGCAACGCGAACAGCGTCGGCGCATCTCCTTGCGGCACCGGCAAAGCGGCCCGGTACACGCCCTTGCTGCGGTCCTCGTAGGCGCGCGTGGAGGCCGCCGGGTACACCTCGTCCCCGCCGAGCACCAGCAGCCGGCCGCGTGGCAGCGTCCCGACGCCCGGCAGCTCGACGGACTCCGCGCCCAGCAGCGAGGCGACCGAGAACGTGGCGTCGAAGCCGTCGCCCACGTCGGCGACGTAGTCCAGCCACAGCTCGTCCGCGGTGTCGTGCCGGTGCACCGTGGCCGGCAGGCTGCCCTGCAGCTCCCGCTTGTCGGCGAACGATCCGAAGATCGCCGCGATCAGCGACTGTGCCCCGGTGGTGATCAGCACGCCTGGCGCCAGCCAGCGCACCGCGGCCTGCGGCCGGAAACCCAGCTGCTCCTCGGACATGTCGGTCGGCCGGGGCCGGGCCACGGGTGTCCGGACGGGCGGTGTCTGGACGGGCGGGATGGGTTCGGAGATCGCCACGAGTTCGCAAGCCTCCTACAGCCGACGGCGGCACTGAATGCTAACCACCTGATCGCGGGAGGTAGTCGGGACGTAACCTGGCGCGCTGCGCGCGGTTATCCGATGGTGGCGGAGCGGCCGGCCGGGTCGAGCTCACGGTCGAGGAACGCCCGCAGCGGGGCGCGGTGCGCCTGCTGGTCGGTCCACTCGTTCTCCAGGTTCTCCGCGACGTGGTGCTCGGCGAGCAGCACCCCGTGCCGGTAGTGCCGGACCACCGGGTGCAGGCTGGCGACCCGCTCGCGGTCGCAACCGCGCTCAAGGGTCAGCGTGAAGTAGGTGCCGCCCGCGCCGAACTGGCTGTCGGGCACGTAGTCGCAGGGCAGCTCCTCGTAGTACGCCGCCTCCGAGCCCTCCGGCACCACCAGGTCGCAGAGCCGGCCGGACTGCTGCCACAGCGCCGACGCCCGGTTGGCGCGGCAGAGCAGGGCGACGGTCAGCGCCTCCGGATCGGCCGGCAGGCCCCGCGGCGGCCACGGCGACCCGTGGTAGCGCCGCTCCAGGATCCGGTGCAACGCGCGGATGCAGTACCGGAAACCATGGATGGAGCCGCTGGCCGACCTCGGGAAGTCGCGCGCCTGCATGAGGGTCCCGGCGAAATAGAGATCGGGCACGTTCACCGACTCCCAGGCGGAGGTCTGCGCCGGGAACCGGTCGCCGATGGCCAGCTCCGGCCGGCACCCGGCGGCGAAAATCGAGCTGTCGAACCGGAATCCGGTACAGACGATCACCCGGTCGTAGTGCAGGTCCCCGATCGTCTCGTCGGCCCGCGCGAAGCGGACCGTCACCCGGTAGCCCTGCTCGGTGCGGTCGATGCCGCGGACCAGCCCGTTGAGCACCTGCCCCACGTGGTGGCTGCGCCAGGCGGCCCGCATCGAGCCAGGCCCGGCGAGGTGGATCACCGCGGCGGTCTCGATGAGGTTGCCGGCCGTCTCGAATGCCGAGTTGCCCTTTCCGATGATGAGCACGCGCTGGTCGAGGAAATCGAGCGGGTCGACGGTGACCGTGCCGTACAGCTCGGCGGTCTCGATGCCCGGAATCGTCGGCACGTAGGGCTTGGCCGGGCCGGTCGCGACGATCAGCAGCGGCGCCTCATAGGTGTTGCCCTGCTCGTCGAGCACCCGGAACCGCTCGTCCGTCCGGCTCACCCGCACGACCCTTGTGTCGTAACGAATGTTGAGGCCAAGCGCCCGTGCGTAATCGGCCAGATAGCGCACCATCACGTCGGCGTTCGGAAAATAACGTTTGGTGTACCGGGTGAACAGCAGGCTCTCCCGGTCGGAAAGCAGCGAGTTCCAATCCATCCGCAGGTTCAGCTCCGGATCGTTGAACCCGGTGTGCGGTTTGTTGATGGAGAGGAGCTGCCGGTGCCTGGGAAACGTGCGGAAGAAACCTCCCGGCGTGCCGCCGGCCTCCAGAATCAGATAGTCGCGGCCGGCCCGCTGCAGGAAGTAACCGAGTTGTAAGCCCGCTGGTCCGGCCCCTATGACGAGGTAGTCCGTCGTCGTGACCATGAGCCGCCTCCCAGCCCGCCGCATCGTCTCGGGGGCATTACGACGGCCGCGGCGAAACGGTTCACCCGATGCCGGTAATTCTGCGCATGAGCAAACCGCCGCCGATTGCAAACGTTCTCATTGTGCCTATGGCCCGTCGACGCCCGGGGTCCAGCTCTCCGGGTCGCCGCTGTGCGTGAGCACCGGCTGCCAGTCCGCAAAGCCCACCGGCGCATCCGGCTGCCACGGCCAGGCACCCTCCGGCGTGGCCACAATGAGTTGTACCGCAGGAAAATCCCCGGCCGGGTACACCAGCAGGGCGCTGCCGAAGAACTCCGGATAGTGCCCCCGCGCCACCCGCTCCACGATCACCGGCGCGCCGTCGAAGAAGTCGTCGACCACCCGGCCGGGCATGAACCGCTCCCCCGCCCTCGCCCGCCGCACGTACGCGTCGATCAGCATCCGCCCCATGCCGTCCGGCAGCCCGATCACCACCGCCTCCGGCACCCGGAACCGCCGCCACGCCCCCACCGAGAACACGTACGGCGCCCCGTGCTCGTCCCCGGCCACCTCGACCATGGCATACCCGTGCCGGTCGGACTGGTCGAGCAGCCACCACCGCAGATCCTCGGCGTCGGCCTCGGTCGGCCTCACCCGACGGCCGCCATGACCTCGTCGGAGACGTCGAAGTTGGCGTAGACGTTCTGGACGTCGTCGCAGTCCTCGAGGGCGTCGATGAGGCGGAAGACCTTGCGGGCGCCCTCGACGTCAAGGGGCACGCTGACCGAGGGGAGGAAGCTGGCCTCGGCGGACTCGTAGTCGTAGCCGGCGTTCTGCAGGGCCGAGCGGACGCTGACCAGGTCGGTGGCCTCGCTGACCACCTCGAAGCTGTCACCGAGGTCGTTGACCTCCTCGGCGCCGGCATCGAGCACGGCCATCAGGACGTCGTCCTCGGACAGGTCGTTCTTGGGCAGGATGACCACGCCCTTGCGGTTGAACAGGTACGACACCGAGCCTGGGTCGGCCATCGAACCGCCGTTGCGGGTCATCGCGGTGCGCACCTCGCCAGCGGCCCGGTTGCGGTTGTCGGTGAGGCACTCGATCAGCACGGCCACCCCGTTCGGGGCGTAGCCCTCGTACATGATCGTCTGCCAGTCCGCGCCGCCGGCCTCCTCACCGGCGCCGCGCTTGCGGGCGCGCTCGATGTTGTCCTGCGGGACCGAGTTCTTCTTGGCCTTCTGGATGGCGTCGAACAGCGTGGGGTTGCCGTCCGGGTCACCGCCGCCGGTCCGCGCGGCGACCTCGACGTTCTTGATCAGCTTCGCGAACAGCTTGCCCCGCTTGGCGTCGAGTGCGGCCTTCTTGTGTTTCGTCGTCGCCCACTTTGAGTGGCCGCTCATCTCTCCTCCGTCAACTCCCGAGCATCACGCGGCAGCGCGGACCATCTCCACGAAGAGGCGGTGCACGCGGGTGTCACCGGTCAGCTCCGGATGGAACGCCGTGGCGAGCTTGGCCCCCTGCCGAACCGCAACGATCCTACCGGCGGCGCTCCCGGCGCCCGGCACCTCGGGCACCGTGGCGAGCACCTCCACCTCGGGCGACGCCGACTCGACCCACGGCGCGCGGATGAACACCGCCCGCACCGGGCCGCCGTCCACCCCGGTCAGCTCGACATCCTCTTCGAACGAGTCGACCTGCCGGCCGAAGGCGTTGCGCCGGACCGTGATGTCCAGCCCGCCGAGCTGGTGCTGGTCGGGCCGGCCGTCGAGAACCTCGCGGGCGAGCAGGATCATGCCGGCACACGAGCCGTACGCCGGCATGCCGTCGGCGATCCGCTTGCGCACCGGCTCGAGCAGCTCGAACGTGTCCAGCAGCCGGGACATCGTCGTGGACTCCCCGCCAGGGATCACCAGACCATCCACTTCGGACAGCTCGGACTCCCGCCGCACCGCGCTGAAGTCCGCCCCGCACTCGGCGAGGGCACGCGCGTGCTCGCGCACGTCGCCCTGCAGCGCGAGCACTCCCACCAGCGGTCTGCCCACCGTCGCCACCTCTCCAGTATCAGTCCACACCGAGCAGTCGCAGCCCGGCCGTACACGCCGCCGCGGCGACCACGACGACGATGAACGGGGCCTTGCGCCAGGCCAGCACCCCGCCCACCAGCACCCCGGCCGGCAGCGCGACCCCCGCGAACTGCCGGCCGGCCATCACCGACGCGGTCGCGACCAGGGCGACCAGCAGCACGAGCGCCGCGGTGGACAGCAGGTCCCTGAGCCGCTCGGACAGCTCGATGCGGTCCCGCAGCAGCGGCCCGGCCACCCGGAATGCGTACGTGCCCACCGCGACGGCGAGCACCGTCACGATCGTCATGAGGGCACCCTTTCCTTGCGCGGCACGGCAACCAGGCCGGCGAGCGCCAGGAGGAGCGGAACGCCCGGCGGCAGGAACGGGCTGGCGGCCAGCGCGATCGCCGCGCCGAGCAGGGCCGGCCGGAGCACGGCCGCGCCCCGCAGGCTGGGCAGCACCAGCGCGAGCAACGCCGCCGGGAACGCCGCGTCCAGGCCGAACGCCTCCGGGTCGCCGATCGCCTGACCGGCAAGTACCCCGGCGACCGTGCCAACGTTCCAGGCCGTGAACAGGGCCGCACCACACAGCCAGAACGCCGCCCGGCCGCGCTCGCGGTCCGGCTGAGCGACGGCGAAGGCCACCGTCTCGTCGGTGATCAGGTGGCTGCCGATCAGCTTGGCCAGCCGGCCCCGGCCGATCATGCCGGTGATCGCCAGGCCGTACGGCAGCAGCCGGGCATTGAGCAGCAACGCGCCCAGCACGGCGGCGATCGGACCGCCACCGGCCGCGACCACCCCGACCGCCAGGAACTGCGCCCCGCCCGCGAAGACCAGCGCCGACAGCGCCACCGGCACCCACCACGGCAGGCCGGAGGACACCGCGATCGCCCCGAACGACATCCCGATCACGGCCACCGCCGCGGCGATGGCCAGCACGTCGCGCACGAGCTTCCGGTCGATTGTTCGCCATAACGAACGCATGGCTTATACGATGAACGTAGATCCACCCGTTCGTCAAGGAGAACGAATGGACTCGTCTACCGAACAGCCGGCCCAGCGCGGCGCCCCGCTCGACGTCATCGCCCACGCCCTGCGCCGGGAGCGGGCCAGGGTCGGGCTGTCGCTCAGCGAGGTGGCCAAGCGCGCCGGGATCGCCAAGTCCACCCTGTCCCAGCTGGAGTCGGCCGGCGGCAACCCCAGCGTCGAGACGCTGTGGGCCCTGTCGGTCGCGCTCGACGTGCCGTTCAGCCGGCTGGTCGACCCGCCCCGGCCCCGGGTGCAGATCATCCGCGCCGGGGAGGGTCCCGCCGTGCACTCCGAGCGGGCCGACTACGTGGCCACCGTGCTGTCGTCCTGCCCGCCGAACGCCCGGCGGGACCTCTACCTGATCACCGCCGAGCCCGGCTCCGCCAAGGAGTCCGACCCGCACATGCCCGGCGTCGTCGAGCACGTGGTGCTGGCCGCCGGCCGGGCCAGGGTCGGGCCCACCGAGGAGCCGGTCGACATCGGGCCCAACGACTACGTCGCCTACCCGGGCGACGTCGAGCACGTCTTCGAGGCGCTCGAGCCGGGCACCGTCGCGGTGATGATCTCCGAGCACTGAATTTTCTAACTCGGGCAAGGCCGCCGGGCGCCTCCTGTGCTTGATAGCTCGGGCAAGGCCGCCCTGTCGCCTTCGGCGAGCGGCCTTGGGTTGGGTTGCTTGGGTGGTTGCGGGCCGGGGTGGGTGGTTGGGTGTCGTGGGTGGTTGGGTGACGACGTCTGCGGGCAGGGCTCGTTCCTCGCCCTGCCCTGGTCGTCGTGGGGCGGCCGCCCTCGCCAAAGATTGGTCGACCCCAGCGACACTTTCGGGATACGACGCAAAGATTGGCGACCCCAGCGCAGTTTTTGAGGTACCGCGGAGTGGGCTACCCCGGCGCACTGTTGGAACACTCTGGGCCAGGGTGTTACCAGCCGCGGTCGGCGAGGCGGTGGGGCTGGGGGATGTCGTCGACGTTGATGCCGACCATGGCCTCGCCGAGGCCGCGGGACACCTTCGCGATCACGTCCGGGTCGTCGTAGAAGGTGACGGCCTTGACGATGGCCTCCGCGCGCCGGGCCGGGTCGCCGGACTTGAAGATGCCCGAGCCGACGAACACGCCCTCCGCCCCGAGCTGCATCATCATCGCGGCGTCGGCCGGCGTGGCGATGCCGCCCGCGGTGAACAGCACCACCGGCAGCTTGCCGAGCCGGGCCACCTCGCGGACCAGCTCGTAGGGCGCCTGAAGCTCTTTGGCGGCAACGTAGAGCTCGTCGTCCGGCAGCGAGGTGAGCCGGCGGATCTCGCCGCGGATCTTGCGCATGTGCGTGGTCGCGTTGGACACGTCGCCGGTGCCGGCCTCGCCCTTGGAGCGGATCATGGCCGCCCCCTCGGTGATCCGGCGCAGGGCCTCGCCGAGGTTGGTCGCCCCGCACACGAACGGCACGGTGAACCGCCACTTGTCGATGTGGTTGGCGTAGTCGGCGGGGGTGAGCACCTCGGACTCGTCGATGTAGTCGACCCCGAGCGCCTGCAGCACCTGCGCCTCGACGAAGTGGCCGATCCGCGCCTTGGCCATGACCGGGATGGACACCGCACCGATGATCCCGTCGATCAGGTCGGGATCGCTCATCCGCGCCACACCGCCCTGCGCGCGGATGTCGGCGGGCACGCGCTCCAGCGCCATGACGGCCACGGCGCCGGCGTCCTCGGCGATCTTCGCCTGCTCCGGGGTGACCACGTCCATGATCACTCCGCCCTTGAGCATCTCGGCCATGCCGCGCTTCACCCGGGCCGTGCCGGTCTCAGGCAAGTCAGACACTGTTGACCTTCCGAAATGGGGGTAGTGGAATCCTCTGACCTCATGCTACGGCGCACGTGGACCCTTCATGCGGGCCAATCCGGAGCGTTCTCGCCAGGCCACTTTCGCGGAGCTTGCGGAGCGAAACATCAAGCACAGTTGCGTGACTGGACCATTGCAACGAGTGAGTAGAGAACCCCGTCAGGGGTTGTCCTCGGCAGGCGTACGGTGTGGGATCGACCACATCGTTCACGGATGTTCCCCAGGACAGCGCGGTCTCGTTCGGGAGGTTGAGTGTCATGGCTGGTAAGCACACCGACGGCGGTGAAGCCGGAGCGGCGGTCGCTGTAGACGACCCCGCCAAGGTGCGAAATATCGTCTTGGTCGGCCCGTCCGGGTCTGGCAAGACCACGTTGACCGAGGCGCTTCTCACCGCGGCCGGGGTGATCACTCGGGCCGGCTCCGTCACCGACGGCACCACCGTCTGCGACCACGACCCGGCCGCCCAGCGCCAGCAGCGGTCCGTCGGCCTGGCCGTCGCGCCGCTGATGCACAACGGCATCAAGATCAACCTGATCGACACCCCCGGGTACGCGGACTTCGTCGGCGAGGTCCGGGCCGGGCTGCGGGCCGCAGACGCGGCTCTGTTCGTGGTGAGCGCCGCCGAGGGCGTGGACCCGGCGACCACCGCGCTGTGGGAGGAATGCGCCGCGGTCGGGATGCCGCGGGCCGTGGTCATCGCGAGGCTCGACCACCAGCGCGCGGACTTCGCCGCCGAGCTGTCCGCCTGCCAGGACGCGTTCGGCGCCGGCGTCCTGCCGCTCTACCTGCCGGCTTCTGGGGGCGCGCCCGGACTCATCGGGCTGATCACCCGGCGGTTCCTCGACTACACCGACGGCTACCCGCCCAAGGTGTCCGAGCCCGACGCGACCCAGCTCGACCAGATCGACGCCCCCCGCAACACCCTCATCGAGGGGATCATCGAGCAGAGCGAGGACGAGTCCCTGATGGACCGCTACCTCGGCGGCGAGGAGATCGAGGCCGAGACGCTGATCTCCGACCTGGAGACCGCCGTGGCCCGCGGCGCGTTCCACCCGGTGATCCCGGTGTGCGCGCTGACCGGGGTCGGGCTGGCCGAGGTGCTCGAGGCGCTGGCCGGAGCGTTCCCGTCGCCGCTCGAGCACTCCGTTCCCAAGGTCACCGACCCGCAGGGCAACCCGCAGGACGAGCTGTCGCCCGACCCCAACGGCCCGCTGGCCGCCGAGGTCATCCGCACCTCGATCGACTCCTACGTCGGCCGGGTCTCGCTGGTCCGGGTGTTCTCCGGGACGCTGCGGCCGGAGCGCTCGGTGCACGTCTCCGGGCACGGGCTGGCCGAGCGCGGGCACGAGGACCACGACACCGACGAGCGGGTGGCGCACATCTACTCGCCGCTCGGCGCGAACCTGCGCGAGGTGCCGTACTGCGTCGCGGGCGACGTGTGCGCGCTGACCAAGATCGGCTCCGCGGAGACCGGCGACACGGTGTCCGACCCGAGCCGCCCGCTGCTGATCACCCCGTGGCAGATGCCCGAGCCGCTGCTGCCGGTGGCCATCGTGGCCAAGACCCGCAGCGACGAGGATGCCTTGTCCCGCAACCTGAACCGGCTCGTCGCGGGCGACCCGACGCTGCGTCTGGAGCGCAACGCCGAGACCCACCAGCTGGTGCTGTGGTGCATGGGCGAGGCGCACGCCGACGTGGTGCTCGCCCGGCTGCGGGCCGGCGGCGCCGACGTGGACACCGAGCCGGTCAAGGTGGCGCTGCGCGAGACGTTCGCCACCAAGGCCCGCGGCCACGGCCGGCACGTCAAGCAGTCCGGCGGGCACGGCCAGTACGCCGTGTGCGACATCGAGGTCGAGCCGCTCCCCGTGGGCAGCGGGTTCGAGTTCCTGGACAAGGTCGTCGGCGGCGCGGTGCCCAGCCAGTTCATCGGCAGCGTGGAGAAGGGCGTGCGGGCCCAGCTGGAGAAGGGCCTGCAGGCGGGCTACCCGGTGGTGGACATCCGGGTCACCCTGTTCGACGGCAAGGCGCACAGCGTCGACTCCTCCGACGCCGCGTTCCAGACCGCCGGCTCGCTCGCGCTCAAGGACGCCGCCGCCAATGGCCGGATCTCCTTGCTGGAGCCGATCGACGAGGTCGCGGTGCGGCTGCCGGACGATCACCTGGGCACCGTGCTCGGCGACCTGTCCAGCCGGCGGGGCCGGGTCCTGGGCACCGAGGCCGACAGCTCACCGGGCTACAGCATCGTCCGGGCGGAGGTCCCCGCCACCTCGCTGCTGCGGTACGCCATCGACCTGCGCTCGATGACCTCCGGCTCGGCCACGTTCACCCGGTCGTTCGTCCGGTACGACCCTCTGCCGGAGTCCCTGGCGTCCCAGGTGCTCGCCGACGCGAAGAAGGACTGAGGCTCCCGGGTGTCGTGAGTCTTTGTGGGGTTATAGCACCGCAAAGACTCACGACCCTGAGCCGGGCGCTAGCGGACGGTGCGGACCGTGCCGTCCCACTCGCCCCGCAGGACGTCAGGCAGCAGCTCGCCGAGCTGCACGGGGTAGATCGTCTCGTTGGTGGAGCGCAGCTCGTCGGCGCTCCACCAGCGGTGCCCGTCGATGGTGTGGCGCTCGACGTCGTTGAAGCCGGCGGTGTTGACGGTGATCTCCAGCGGCTTGCCGTTCGCGGGCGGGGCGAAGGCGAGGAAGAACCACTCCTCGCCGTCGTAGGTGCGGCCGTCGAAGCTGAACACGACGCGGCGCCGCCACATGGGACCGATCAGCTGGTCTTCCGGGAGCTTGATGCCGGTCTCCTCGGCCAGCTCCCGTGCGGCCGCGGTGCGCAGGTTCTCCCCCGGCTCCACGCCGCCGCCGACGGTGAACCACCAGGACTCGTCGGCGCGGCGCGGGTCGTGACCGTTGAACAGCAGCACCCGGCCCTCGCGGTCGAGCAGCAGCACCCTGGCCGACGGGCGGGGCACCGGCGCCGCGTCCGGCTCCCCGGCCAGCGCCGGCTCGACGATCTCGAAGTACTCCGGTTGCGGCGCGGTGCCGGCGAGCTTGAGCCACCGGGCGGCCCGCCGGCGGCGCTGCCCGAGCGTGTCGCGCACGGCGTCGTTGTGCACCCGGCGGGCGATCACCACGCGCTGCTCGGCGTCGGTCAGCTCGGCGGCAAGCGCCAGCGGGAGGCGGGCCCGGTCGACGCCGGCGAGCTGCAGGGTGAGGTCGTTCTCGGCCGCCTCGCGGTCGATCCGCGGCGCCTGCTCGGCCCGCTCGGCCACCGCCCGCAGGGTGTCGGCGGAGCGCTGGTCGAGCTGCCCGGCCGCGGACACCGCCCTTGCGACCACCGCCCGCCGGGCCAGCGCGGCGTCCAGCGCCGCCCAGGCCGCGTCGGTCCGCACGTGCAGCCGGTCCAGCCGGCTCGCGGTTCGGACCAGCCATGAGCCGATCACCAGCGCCAGCACGAAGGCAACGACGAGCGTTGTGATCAGATAGCCCGTGCTCATGGAGTGACTCCTGACTCGCCCACTCGGCGGGGATCGGCGGCGATCGCCTGTTCGTAAACGCGCACGACCTGGCCGGCGACCACCGACCAGTCGTAGGCCGCGACCCGGCGGCGCGCCTGCTCGGCGAGGGCCGCCCGGCGTCGGGGGTCGGTCAGCAGCTCGCGCAGCGCCGCGGCGAGCGCGTCCGGGTCGCCGACCGGCGTGAGCACGCCGGCCCGGCCGTCGTCGAGCACCCGGCGGAACGCGCTCAGGTCGCTGGCCACCACCGCGGCGCCGGCGGACATCGCCTCGGTCAGGACGATCCCGAAGCTCTCCCCGCCGGTGTTGGGCGCGCAGTAGACGTCGACGCTGCGCAGCGCCCTGGCCTTGGTCTCGTCGTCGACCTGGCCGAGCAGCACGAGGCGGTCGGCGAGGCCGGTGCCGGCGGCGCGCTTGAGCTCGTCGGGGTCGCCGCGGCCGACCACCAGCAGCCGCGTGTCGGGCAGCGCCGGCTCCAGCGACCGCATGGCGTCGAGCAGCACCCGCATTCCCTTGCGCGGCTCGGTGAACCGCCCCACGAAGCCGACCGTGCCGCCGTCGCGCGGGAAACCGGGCAGCGGCCGGGCGCGGGCGAAGAACTCGACGTCTACCCCGTTGGGGATCTCCACCGCGTCCCCGCCGAGGTGCTCCACCTGTACCCGGCGGGCCAGCGCCGACACCGCGATCCGCGCCGTGATCTTCTCCAGGAACGGCTGCAGCACCACCTGGAACGCCGACAGCGTGCGCGAGCGCGGCGTCGAGGTGTGGAACGTGGCCACGATCGGCCCGTCGGCCAGCATCAGGGCGAGCAGCGACACGCTCGGCGCGACCGGCTCGTGCAGGTGCAGCACGTCGAAGTCGTGGTCGCGGATCCACCGCCGGACCCTGGCGAAGGAGACCGGGCCGAAGGACAGCCGGGCGACCGACCCGTTGTACGGGATGCGCACCGACCGGCCCGTCGGGCGGACGAAGTCGGGCAGCGGGGTCTCCTCGTCGGCCGGGGCGAGCACCTCAACCTGGTGCCCCTGCCCGCGCAGCGCCCTTGCCAGGTCGACGACATGGGCCTGCACTCCCCCGGGAACCTCGAAGGAGTACGGGCAGACCATGCCGATTCTCACGCCATCACCTCGCAGGCTCGGTAGACGGCAGAGGCCAGTCGACAACTCGCTCGTCCCTCGGCGATGGAGCAGTATTCATGGTTCGCTCCGCAAGCTCCGCCAAACCTGCGTCTTCTCGTTCCTCCAAGACGCAGGAGCGTCGAATGGTTCGCTCCGCAAGCTCCGCTCTCATGGTCTCTCCTCGGCGGTGGCGAGCACCTTGCGCTTCCCCTCCGGCAGGTCGGCGATCCACAGCTTCTGCAGCATGTGCCAGTCGACCGGGTTGGCCGCGATGTCGGCGGCGAACCCGTCGGCCATCCGCTGCGTGGCGATCGGGATCTCGTCGCGGCTGCCCACCACGATCGGCGAGTGGATGCGCAGGCCCCAGCCGTCCTCGGTGAAGGTCTGGTCCACGATGAGGATGGTCGCGCCGGTCATCGCGGCGAGCCGGGCCGGGCCGGCCGGCATCCTGGTCTGCTCGCCGAAGAACGTGACCGGAATCCCCTTCCTGGTCAGGTCCCGGTCGGCGGTCAGGCACACCACGCCGTTGGCCTTCAGCCGCTCGATCAGCACGCGGTACGGCGAGAAGTCGGTGGCGCTCGCCGGCAGGATCTCGAAACCCATCGACTCCCGGAAGGACACGAACCGCCGGTACAGCGACTCGGGCCGCAGCCGCTCGGCGACCGTGGTGAACGTGCCGTAGCGATCCGCCAGCCACATGCCGGACACGTCCCAGTTTCCGGTATGCGGCAGGACGAGGATCAGGCCCTTGCCCTTGCTCAGCACGTCGTCGATCATCGCCCGGCCGACCATCGCCTCGTCGACCTTCCGGCAGATCGCCTGCCGGTCCATGCCCGGCAGCCGGAAGGTCTCCCGCCAGAACCGGGCGTAGGACCGCAGCGAGCCGCGCACCAGCTCGTCGAGCTCCTCGGCGCCGGCCTGCGGGACCACCCGCGCGAGGTTGCGCCGCAGCTGCTGAACGCGGGGACCGTTGCGCCGGGCGGCGACGTCGGCGGCGGAGTTGAACATCGACGCGGCCATGCCCTCCGGCATCCGCCGGACCAGGCTCCAGCCGGCCGCATAGGCCCAGTCTTGCAGCCGGTCACTTACGCTCATGCCCCGCCTCCGTCATCTCCGCCGCCGACGAGCGCCACACCGCGACCATCCGCTGCACCACGGTCACCAGCGACAGCCCGACGAGCAGCCACAGCGCCGCGTGCAGGGCGTGCGGCACCCCCATTCCGGACAGTCCGGCGCCGACCAGCGAGATGATCAACCGCTCGGCGCGCTCGACCAGGCCCACGTTGGCGGTGAGACCGGCCGCCTCGGCCCGCGCCTTGATGTAGGAGATCAGCTGCCCGAGCACCAGGCAGATCAGGGCCGCCGCGGCGAGCGCCCGGTTGCCCGCCACGGCAAAGCCGTACCAGGCGATCCCGGCGAACAGCGCCCCGTCGGCGATCCGGTCGCAGGTGGAGTCCAGCACCCCGCCGAACCTGGTGCCGGAGCCCTTGGCCCTGGCCATGGCGCCGTCGAGCAGGTCGAGCATGACGAAGCCCCACACCACGAGCGTCCCGGCGAGCAGGTGCCCGGTTGGGAACAGCCACAGCGCTCCGGCCACCGCGCCCGCCGTGCCGAACACGGTCATCGCGTTGGGTGTGAGACCACCGCGGACCAGCCACGCGCCGATCGGATCGGTCACGCGGGATACCGAGGCTCTGGCGAAGATGTTCAGCATTGGCCGGTCGGGTGCACCTCACCTGCGGTCGATCTGGGCGAGGGCAGCCTAATGGCGGGGAGGGGAGTCCGGGCAGCCGAGCCCCTTCAGGATGGCCTTGCTGATCTCACCCAGCTCGGCCAGCTGCTCCGGGGTGAGCACGTCGAACAACTGCTCGCGGACCGCGGTGACGTGCCCCGGCGCGGCCGCCTCCAGCGCGGCGAACCCGGCATCGGTCAGCACCGCGTACGAGCCCCGCCGGTCGGTCGGGCAGGTCCGCCGCTCCACCCAGCCCACCTGCTCCAGCCGCGCCACCGCGTGCGACAGCCGGCTGCGGGAGAACCCCCGGACCCCGGCCAGGTCGCTCATCCGCAGCGTCCGGTCCGGCGCCTCGGACAGGGCCACCAGGATCTCGTAGTAGGTGTACGGCATCGACGAGTCGTGCTGCAGCTGCCGGTCGAAGTGGTCGATGAGGCCCTCGACGGCCGTGATGAACGCGCGCCAGATCTCCTGCTCGCGTTCGCTCAGCCACCGGGTGCGGTCCACGAGTCCAGTCTACCGGCCATTGTTGAGCCCTCAATCGTCTTGCTGTAGGCTCTGATTGAGCGTTCAACCAACCTAGGAGGTAGCTTTCCATGAGCAGTCCCACGACCGTCGAGATCCCCGGCTACATCGCGGGCACCTGGGACTTCGACCCCGCGCACACCTACGTGGGCTTCGTCGTCCGGCATCTGGTGGTGACCAAGGTCCGCGGCCGGTTCGAGACCGTCGAGGGCCACATCCACACCGCCGAGAACCCGCTGGACTCCACCGTCGAGGTCAGCGTGGACCTCAACTCGGTCAACACCAACAACGAGACCCGGGACAACCACCTGCGCTCCGCCGACTTCTTCGAGGTCGAGAAGTACCCGCGGATGACCTTCCGGTCCACCGGCATCCGGCCCGACGGCGACGCGTTCGTGCTCGACGGCGAGCTCACCATCAAGGACGTCACCCGCCCCGTCTCGCTGAACTTCGAGCTCAGCGGCTTCGGCAAGGACCCGTGGGGCGGTACCCGGCTCGGCCTCGAGGCCAAGGGTGAGATCAACCGCAAGGACTTCAACGTCAACTTCGAGGGCGTGCAGGACGGCATCGCGGTGGTCGCCGACAAGATCGAGCTGGTGATCGACGTCGAGGCGGTGCTGCGCAAGGACGACGCCCCGGCCGAGAGCTAGTCTCCCTCCGCCCACGCCTTCGCGAGCAGCGAGCGGGTCTCACTGAGCAACTGGGGCAGCACCTTGGTGTGCCCGATGACCGGCATGAAGTTCGAGTCGCCGCCCCACCGGGGCACCAGGTGCTGGTGCAGGTGGGCGGCGATGCCGGCGCCGGCGATCACACCCTGGTTCATCCCGATGTTGAACCCGTGCGGCGAGGCCACTCGGCGGGCGACGCCCATCGCCCGCTGGGTGAACTCGGCCAGCTCGATCGTCTCCGCCCTGGTCAGGTCCGGGTAGTCGGCGACGTGCCGGTAGGGCACCACCATCAGGTGACCCGGGTTGTACGGGTACAGGTTGAGCACCGCGTACACCAGCTCGCCGCGCGCGATGATCAACCCGTCGGCGTCGTCCAGCTCGACCAGCCGGCAGAACGGGCAGCCCTCGGCCGCGTCGTGGTCGGGCTTGTTCTCGCCGAGGATGTACGCCATCCGGTGCGGCGTCCACAGCCGCTGCAGCGCGTCGGGGATTCCCACACCCTCCTGCGCCACGAGCTCTGGCTGCTGCTCCGCCCAACCGGAACCGGTCATGCGTCGATCCTAAGGGCGATTCCTCAGGCCTCGATGGTAAGCGTCTTGGCGGACGGGGAGGCGTTCTCGCGGCGGGCGATCCAGCCCTCGATCGCCTCGACGGCGCGGGCCACCGGCACGCCGTTGACCTGGCTGCCGTCCCGGAACCGGAACGACACCGCGCCGGCCTCGACGTCCTTGCCGCCGGCCAGCAGCAGGAACGGCACCTTCGCCGTGGTGTGATTGCGGATCTTCTTCTGCATCCGGTCGTCCGAGGTGTCGACCTCGACCCGGATTCCCTTGGCCCGCAACGCTTTTGCCACCCCGAGCAGGTGCTCTGCGTGCTCGTCGGCGATCGGGATGCCGACCACCTGCACCGGCGCCAGCCAGGCCGGGAACGCGCCGGCGTAGTGCTCGGTGAGGATGCCGAAGAAGCGCTCGATCGACCCGAACAGCGCCCGGTGGATCATGTACGGCCGCTGCCGCGAGCCGTCCGGCGCGGTGTACTCCAGCTCGAACCGGTCCGGCAGCTGGAAGTCGACCTGCAGCGTGGACAGCTGCCAGGAGCGACCGAGGGCGTCGGTGCAGTGCACGTCGATCTTCGGCGCGTAGAACGTGCCCTCGCCGTGGCCGATCCGGTACGGCAGCCCGGCCCGGCGCAGCGCCTCCTCCAGCGCGGCCTCCGCCTTGTCCCAGTCCTCCAGCTTGCCGACGTACTTGTCCGGCCGGGTGGACAGCTCCGCGGTGAACTCGGTGAGCCCGTAGTCGCGCAGCAGCCCCAGCACGAAGTCGAGCAGGGCCGCCAGCTCGTCCTGCAGCTGGTCGGGCGTGCAGTAGATGTGCGCGTCGTCCTGGGTGAACCCGCGCACCCTGGTCAGCCCGTGCACCACGCCGGACTTCTCGTACCGGTACACGCCGCCGAACTCGAACAACCGCAGCGGCAGCTCCCGGTAGGACCGGCCGCGCGCCCGGAAGATCAGGTTGTGCATGGGACAGTTCATCGGCTTGAGGTAGTAGTCCTGCCCCGGCTTGCGCACCGTGCCGTCCTCGTTCAGCTCGGCGTCGAGGTGCATCGGCGGGAACATGCCGTCGGCGTACCAGCCGAGATGCCCGGAGATCTCGTACAGCTGGGCCTTGGTGATGTGCGGGGTGTAGACGAACTCGTACCCCTCCTCCTCGTGCCGCCGCCGGGAGTAGTCCTCCATGGCCTTGCGGATGATTCCGCCCTTGGGGTGGAACACCGCGAGGCCGGAGCCGATCTCGTCGGGGAAGCTGAACATGTCCAGCTCCGCGCCGAGCTTGCGGTGGTCGCGCCGCTCGGCCTCGGCGATCAGCTCCAGGTGCCGGTCGAGCGCCTCCTGCGACTCCCATGCGGTGCCGTAGATCCGTTGCAGCTGCGGGTTTTTCTCGTTGCCCCGCCAGTAGGCCGCGGCCACCCTGGTGAGGGTGAACGCGGGGATGTGCTTGGTGGTAGGCACGTGCGGCCCGCGGCACAGGTCGCCCCAGACCCGCTCCCCGGTGCGCGGATCGAGGTTGTCGTAGATGGTCAGCTCTCCCCCGCCGACCTCCATCACCTCGTCAGTGTCCACTGTGTCCTCGCCGGACTTGAGATCGACGAGCTCGAGCTTGTACGGCTCGGCGGCCAACTCCGCCTTGGCCGCGTCCACCGAGTCGACCACCCGGCGGGAGAACCGCTGGGCGCCCTTGATGATCTGCTTCATCCGCTTCTCCAGCGCCTGCAGATCCTCCGGGGTGAACGGCCGCTCGACGTCGAAGTCGTAGTAGAACCCGTCCTTGATCGGCGGGCCGATGCCCAGCTTGGCCTCGGGGAACAGCTGCTGGACGGCCTGCGCGAGCACGTGCGCGCAGGAGTGCCGGAGCACGCTGCGGCCCTCCTCGGTGTCCGCGGCGACCGCCTCCACCTCGACCTCGACGTCCGGCGCCCAGGCCAGGTCGCGCAGCCGGCCCTCGCCGTCGCGGACCACCACGACCGCGTCCGGGCCCTTGCCCGGCAACCCGGCCTCGCGGACCGCGGCGCCCGCCGTAGTGCCCGCCGGCACCACCACGCGCGGTGCGGGTGCGGCGGCATGGACAGGCGGCTGGGCCACGGCAACTCCTCGGGTCTGGTGATTACGCGCAGTAGATGGTATCGAGGCGCCCCGCTCGCCGGCCTGCGGGTTTTGCTCAGCCGAGCAGACCCCGCATCGTGTTGATCTCGTCGGACTGCGTGGCGACGACGTCGTCGGCCATCTCCTGGACCCGCACGTCCATGCCGGCCGTCTGCACCGCGCGCGCCATGGTCAGCGCGCCCTCGTGGTGGGTGATCATCAGCTGCAGGTACAGCCGGTCGAACTCCGGCCCGCGCGCCGCGCGCAACGCCTCGAGCTGTGCCGGGGTGGCCAGACCGACCATCGCGTGGCTGCCGTGCTCGGCGTGCTCGGGATCGACGGTGGGCCGGCCGTGGCCGCGCAGCCAGGAGTTCATCATGTCGATCTCGGGCCGCTGCGTGCCGGCGATGCGGTCGGCGAGGCGCCTGACGTCGTCGCGCGCGGCCCGCTCCGGCGCCAGCCTCGACATCACGATGGCCTGCTGGTGATGGACGATCATGTCCTGGACATACCGGATGTCCGCGTCGTTCGGCCGGTTCGCCGGCAGCGGGTTGGGCTGGCCCGGGGCGAGCGTGCCGGCCGACTCGCCGGGGCGGCCGGGCACGAGCACCGGCGGCCCGTCCGCGCTCGGCTCCTGCGTGCAGGCCGGCAGCCCGCTCAGCGCCAGCGCGGCGGCCAGCGCGCACACCGTCCGCATTGCGGCCATGGATTACCACCATTCGGGCGGTCTTTCTGGGAAAAGAACCCGCCTAAGGGTGCTGGTTGGGGACTAACCCGACGGTAATACTTGGGCTACCGAACGTCCACGAGAGGGGCATCCGCCGTGAGCTCCGCACAGAGCAGTCGGCGCCGCAGAGTGTCGACGGCCGTTATCGGAACCCTGACCCTGACCCTGTCGGCGCTGGCCGGTGTCTCGGCAGCCGGCGCCCAGGGCTTCCCGGCTGCCGACGAGGTCGTCAGCAGCCCGAACATGAGCCTGGTCGCCAACGTCCCGCTCAGCGGCCCGCTGACCGGCGAGGAGGCGCTCAGCACCGACATCGCGTTCCAGGGCGACTTCGCGTTCGTCGGCAACTACCTCGGCTTCACTATCTACGACATCAGGAACCCCCGCCGTCCGCAGATCGTCAGCCAGGTGCTGTGCCCCGGCTCCCAGAACGACGTGTCCATCGCCGGCAACCTGCTGTTCCTGTCCACCGACTCCCGGCGCAGCGACGACTCGTGCCAGTCCACCGCGCAGCCCGACGGCGCCCTGCCGTACTGGGAGGGCATCAAGATCTTCGACGTGAGCGACAAGCGGGCGCCGCGGTACGTCAAGTCCGTGGAGACCGCCTGCGGCTCGCACACCCACACCCTGGTGCCCGAGGCCACCGGCCGGGCGCAGGAGCAGACCCCCGAGGGCGACGCCGGCCGCAACCGCTCGGTGTTCCTGTACGTGTCGTCGTACAGCCCGAACGCGGCGCTGCCCAAGTGCCAGCCGCCGCACGACAAGATCTCGATCATCAAGGTGCCGCTGCGCAACCCGACCGCCGCGGCCGTCGTCGCCACCCCGGTGCTGTTCCCCGACGGCGGCAACCCCGGCGAGCCCGACCTGCAGTTCCCCGAGCGCACCTCGGCCACCAGCGGATGCCACGACCTGACCGTGTACCCGGAGAAGAACCTGATGGCCGGCGCCTGCATGGGTGACGGCGTGCTGTTCGACATCTCCGACCGGGAGGCGCCGCGCACGATCAGCCGCGTGCAGGACAACCAGAACTTCGCGTTCTGGCACTCCGCCACGTTCAACAACGCCGGCACCAAGGTGGTCTTCACCGACGAGCTCGGCGGCGGCGGCGCACCGACCTGCAACGCGGAGATCGGTCAGCTCAAGGGCGCAGACGCCGTCTACGACGTGGTCGGCCGGGGCAACGACCGGCGGCTGGAGTTCCGCAGCTACTTCAAGATCTCCCGGATGCAGACCGAGACCGAGAACTGTGTGGCGCACAACGGATCCCTGATCCCGGTGGCGGGCAAGGACATCATGGTCCAGGCCTGGTACCAGGGCGGCATGCAGGTGTGGGACTTCACCGACTCGCGCAACCCGGTGGAGATCGGCTTCCTCGAGCGCGGCCCGCTCGAGCCGGAGGACATCGGCGGCGAGTGGTCGGTCTACTGGTACAACGGCTTCATCTACGGCTCCGACATCCGCAAGGGTCTCGACGTGGTGGAGCTCAACGACCCGCGGACCAACTCCGCGCGGGGCGTCCGGATGAACGAGCTCAACGTCCAGACGCAGGAGCGCTTCGGCCGACGCTGAGCGGCCGCAACTCGTCAGGCGTCCCGCCGGATCAGCGCGAGGGATCCGGCGGCCAGCGCCACGGCCCCACGGAGGCCGCCGGCACCGCGACCTCGCTCCGCCCGGCCAGCTGCGAGGTCAGGTTCGGCAGCATGACGGCGGCCACCCGGTCGTCCCACGGCGCCGGCAGGAAGAACGCAAACGGCGGCAGCACGCGCTGCGCATCGTCGAGGACACCAGCCGCGGCACGCTGACCGAGATGCGTCGGCTGCTCGGCGTGCCGCGCTCCGACGGCGGGGTGCCGGCCCCCGAGCCGGCGCCCAGCCCCGGCCTGGCCGGGGTCCGCGTCGAGCTGGACGTGCGGCGGTCGGCGGAGCTTCCGGACGGGGTGGAGCTGTCGGTGTACCGGATCGTGCAGGAGGCGCTGACCAACGTGGTCAAGCACGCCGCGCCGGCCCGCCGCCGGGTCAGCGTGGTGCCCGACGAGCACGAGGCCAGGGTCGAGACCGTCGACGACGGACCGGGGACGCGGATCCTGCCGGGCTCCACGCCGGGCCACGGCCTCGTCGGGATGCGCGAGCGGATCACGATGCACGGCGGCGAGTTCGGCGCCGGGCCGCGCGCCGAGGGCGGCTTCGCCGTGTCCGCCCGGCTGCCGTACGCGCTCCTCCGAGGAGCGGGCGTGAGCCGGGTGCTGATCATCGACGATCAGGCGTTGCTGCGCGGCAGTTTCCGGCTGCTGGTCGACACCGCGCCGGACCTGACCGCGGTCGGCGAGGCCGGCACCGGCGCCGAGGCGGTCGGGCCGGCCCGCCGCGAGCGTCCGGACGTGGTGCTGATGGACGTGCGCATGCCGGAGATGGACGGGATCGAGGCCACCCGGCGGATCTGCTGTCCGCCATCCGGTCATCACCGCCGGCGAGGGTCTGCTCTCCCCCAGCGTCACCCGCCGCCTGATCGCGGAGTTCGCCCGCGTCGCCGCGCCCGCCATGGCGGTCTCGGCCACGCTCGACGGCGTGACCGACCGGGAGCGCGAGGTCCTCACGCTGATCGCCAAGGGCCTGTTCCACACCGAGATCGCCGCCCAGCTGCTCGTCAGCGTCCGCCACCGGCAAGACCCACATCGGCCGCCTGCCCACCAAGCTCCACACCCAACTCGTGATCATCGCCGACGAGCCCGCCCTGGTCTCCATATCCACCCGGCAACCGGCAAGGCTGGTTCCATGCCACGCAACCACGCTGGGTCGGGAGGAGCCAGCACCGTCGGGCGATTGGGGGCCGCGGCCCCCAACATCATCCGAGACGACGTGGTCCGCGCATTCCGCGGACAATCGCCAAAGGCCTGTCCAACACCGAGATCGCCACCCAGCTGCTCGTCAGCGTCCGCCACCGGCAAGACCCACATCGGCCGCCTGCCCACCAAGCTCCACCCCCAACTCGTGATCATCGCCGACGAGCCCGCCCTGGTCTCCACATCCACTCAGCAAACGGCAAGGCTGGTTCACGACCAACGCGCCCAGCCCCGCATCGGAAGGAGCCAGCACCGTGGGGGGTTTGGGGGGCTCGGCCCCCCAACATCATCCGAGACGACGTGGTCCGCGCTTTCCGCGGACACACGTCGCCGGAGTCGAGTGGGCGATACTGGGATCGAACCAGTGACCTCTCCGGTGTGAGCGGAGCGCTCTCCCGCTGAGCTAATCGCCCGGTGATGACCGGCATACAGTAGCGGACGCCGGAGCTCAACTGAAATCGGGCATGGCAGCCGCCGAATGTGGGCCTCACCAGGCGAAACGGCGGGACGTCCTAAGATCAAACAGGACAGATTGCCATGCGGGCCCGGCCAGGGCGAGGCGACACGAGCAACATTCAGGCCACAGCGCTACCGGTTGTTGACCGAACCTTGCCAGTATGGAAGGTGGGACGAGACGTCGACACAGGGCTGGAACCACTGGACCGGACGGGTGATGTTGCCAGGTCTGCCACCGATTGGGCCGGCGAAGCGTCACATTGAGAGGCCTCAGTCGTTCATATTGACTGGGAAGGGAGCAGAAGGGTAGCGACCATGCGCAACGACCACGTCACGCTCCGCTCGACAGCGGTGTTCGACCTGCTTGCGCCGCGCACCCCGGCGGTGCCGGTGAAGGTCGAGCTGCGCTACGACACGCGTGACCCGTACGCGGTTGTCGCGGCCTTCCGCACCGGCCGCGCCGGTTGGGTCGAATGGGTGTACGCCCGCGACCTGCTCGCCGACGGCCTCATCGCCGAGGCGGGCGACGGCGACGTCCGGATCCGCCCCGCGGTCGACGACCCCGAGGTGGTCGTCATCGAGCTGAGCTCGCCGTCCGGCCACGCCGTGTTCGAGGCGTCGGCGCAGGAGCTGGCCGACTTCCTCGACCGGACGTACGACGTCGTGGTGCCCGGCAACGAGCACCTCTGGGTGGACGTCGACGAGGCGCTCACCCACCT
This sequence comes from Actinophytocola sp., assembly GCF_035942955.1. GTDB lineage: Bacteria > Actinomycetota > Actinomycetes > Mycobacteriales > Pseudonocardiaceae > DASYTH01. The sequence continues at coordinate 23,177 of NZ_DASZCQ010000072.1, forward strand.
GATCTCGACGGATCTCAGCTAATCTCGCGTTGCGGGACAAGCGGAACCCGATTTGATCCCCGGTCAGCGGGTCGGATACAGTTCCGCACGCACCACGGTCAGACCGTGGCTCGCGGACGTAGCGCAGTTGGTAGCGCATCACCTTGCCAAGGTGAGGGTCGCGGGTTCGAGCCCCGTCGTCCGCTCGGCTAGGCCTCTCGGACCGGGGCCACACTCCCGAAGTTAGGCTCGGGATTACGGCGGAGTGGCCGAGTGGTTTAGGCAAGGGCCTGCAAAGCCCTGTACGCGGGTTCGATTCCCGCCTCCGCCTCGGCGGGCGATTAGCTCAGTGGGAGAGCGCTACCTTGACACGGTAGAGGTCACTGGTTCAATCCCAGTATCGCCCACCACATCTTCCCCTCGGGCCAGAGGCCCTGCTCCTGATCATGAGGCCAATGCCTCAGTGATCCAATGGCGACGAAATGGCGATGGCGTCGCCCTTACCGCCCGAGTTCTCGATCATGAGCTTGGTGATGACCGGTCACAGGTGCGGGAACCAGCCGGTCAGTCGATCACTTTCAGTAGCCGTCAAGGCAAGCAGACTAGCCGCCCATCGTGCCTCCAGCGCGTCGATGATCTGTTGCTTCATCACGTCGGTCACGTGGTCGTAGATCCGGGCGATGCCCTTCATCTTCTGCCCCAACCGTGCCCGGCGGGCCACCTCGGGAACACCGTCCTCGGTCAGCCAGGTCGCATGGGTGTGGCGTCCCTCGTGGAAGTGAACCACGGCAGGATCGCCGGGACGTGATCCTCGGCCTCCGGGTTGTCGGGGTGGACGCCATCCCAGGCCCGCCGCCAGTACCGCTGCCGGAAGTTCGACCGACGCCATGGATGGCCTTCCGGCGTGGTGAACACGAACGTGTGCTGGTGGCTGTCCAACAGCAGTTTGGCTACGCCTGCGTGGTCGGACTTGTCGCGATCGCGCTCGGCCGGCTGTCGCGGACCCCGCCAGTCCCCTACGGTCCGGCGATGATCGCCGGTGCCTTCACCGTCGTGCTCGTGACGCCGTAAGCGGATCCGGCCGGTGGTCAGGCGAACAGGAGGAGTGGCTCGTCCGGAACGATCCCGGCGAGGACCTGGCTAAGGAGCGTCGGGAGTGCGGGGGGAAGGAGTTTGTCACGACAGTGGGCCAGTTCGTGGTAGCTCCACCAACGGTGTTCGATGAGGCCGAGTTTCTCGTTGGCGGTGGGCGCGATCGCCGTCGTCGGTGAGAACCGGCTTGGCCGGGCGAGGTAGACGTGTTCGCGGCGGTGGTGGTCGCGGTTGCGGTAGCGGAAGCGGGTCTCGCGGATCCACAGGCAGGGGCCGAGGTGGTCGAGGTGGATGCCGGTTTCCTCGGCGAGTTCGCGGATGGCGGCGTCGGTGGGGGTCTCGCCGGGGTCGAGTCCGCCGCCGGGCAGTTCCCACCAGTGGTGGGTCGGTTGGTCGGGGTCGCGGGCGTGGATGAGCAGCACGCGATCGTGCGGGTCGAGCAGCAGGACGCGGGCACCGATACGCAGGATGCCGAGGTCGGCGGTGGTCATCCGGCCGGAGGTTCCTCACGGTCGCACGGGCAACGACGGCGGTCGAAGCCGGTGCCGGAACGCCCGGCAGGCTGGTTAGAACAGCGTGGGTGGGCTGGCCGCTTCGACCGGGTCGGAGACTAGCAACGGGGTGCCGGCGCAGCGGGTGAGGCGCGCCGTGAGGGCGGAGTGATCGCTGAGCCGGGCCAGACAGGGCTGGTGGAGGTATTCGCAGTGGTCGAGGTCGGCGGCGAGGTCTTTGGAGCAGTGGATGTGGTCATAGCGGTAGCCGTCGCCGGTGCGGCCGACCCAGCTGTGCTCCACCCGATCAGGATGCAGGTGCCGGAAGGCGTCGACGAGGCCGTGCTGGTCGGTGAGGCTGCGGTAGAAGTCGTACTCGAAGGGTGCGAAGAAGCGGTACCGCGGCTGGTGGTCCGGCTCCAGCACGTTGAGGTCGCCGAGCAACACGGTGGGCTCGCCGGCCCCCGTGGCGCGTAGCGCGGTGGCGAACTCGGTCAGCCAACACCGTTTGCGTTCGGTCTTCTCGGCACCGGCATCCCGCGACGGCACGTACACCCCGATGACGCGGATCGGCCCACGGTCGGTGTCCAGCATCGCGCCGACCGCCCGGGTGGGCAGGTAGCCCACGGTGTGGGTGATGGAGTCGGGATCGGCGATGATCTTGCTGATGATCATCACGCCGTACTCGCCGGGGCCGGGCCCGGGGAAGATCACCGTGCAGCCGGCGGCCCGGAAGGCGTCGGCGAGCAGGCGGCAGCCGTCGCTGGCCTTGGTCTCGGTGAGCACCAGCACGTCCTCGGGCCGGGCGGCCAACCAGGCGAGTAGGGCGGTCGCCCGGTCGGTGGACGGGTTGGCGATGTTGAGCGTCAGCAGGCTCAGGCCGGGCACGCGGTCCTCCGCTCGAGATACATGTCGACGATCTGGAAGGCCACGGTCAACGCGATCGCCTCGGGCTTCGCGGTGGTGGCGTCCACAGTGAGTATCGGCCACCCGCGTTCATACAGTTCGGCCGTCACCTGCCGGTACAGGTTGGACTCCGACCGGCTCGCATCCGGAAGGCGCTCGAATCGGCTGTGCCCTCCCCGCTCGTCGAGCCGGCGGGCGATCACGGCCGGGTCGGCGTTGACGATCACGACGAGGTCGGGCACGTAGACGCCGGCGTTGAGCTGCCACACCGTGTCGCCGGTAATGCCGTCGAGGCGCTGCGGCACCAGCGAGGACGGCAGGTAGCGGTCACTGATCACGACCGTCCCGGCGCGTAGGGCGGGCAGCATTTCCGCGGCCAGGTGGTGGTGCCGGTCCACGGCGACCAGGCAGGCCAGGGCCATTCCGCGGTAGGTGCCGGTGCCGTTGCGGATGTGGTCGCCGAGGGGGGTGCGGCTGGGCTCGGTCGCCGTATGTACAGGCACCGCCCGGTCAACCAACGCGCGCGCGACCAGGGTGGCCATGGTGGACTTTCCTATCCCACCGGGGCCGTCGATGCAGACGAATAGGCCCGGCAATCGCCCCTGGTGGACGGTCATGCCGGCACCAACGGCAACAGCCGGCGCTCCCCCGAGGTCACCGGACACTGCTCGGCGTCCACGTCGCCGATGCGGCCGCCCGCCGAGATCACCGCCGCCGGGCATCCCTTGCCGCAGGACGCGGCGATGCCGCAGGAGCGGCAGGTCGGGTGGCCCCGACGTGATAGCGGTCGTGGAAGCGGTAGGCATCCAGCCGTTCGGCGAGGTCGGCGTCGGTGAAGATGTTGCCGACGATGAACTCCGCCGGGTCGTGCCGGGAGGCTGGGGTGCGGGCGGCGAACACCAGATACGGGCACACCGTCACCTCGCCGGGCGTGAACACGTAGATGATTGTTCCGGCCTCGCATCCGGACAATGGTTTGCCGTCGTTGTTGGGGAACCGGATATGGGCGATATCCAGGTCGGGACCCTCGAACGGAGCGGTCGGCTCGAAATGCGCCGCATGTGATCGTCTGGGCTGGCCAGCGGGCGACGTGCCTTGACCCCGCGACCCATGCTCGACAGCGGGTTCATCAGCACGTACCGGGCGCCCTGCTGGCGCGCGAACTCGCACAGCTCGCGGTACTCCTCGTCCTCGGCCAAGGTGTTCGGTGTGCACAGCAGGCCCCTGCAACAATCCGGCCCGGGCGAGCCGAGTCACGGTGGCCACGGTGATCTCGAACGAAGCCCTGTCGCCACGGAACCGGCCGTGCGATTCCGCCCGGAAACCGTCCAGGGAGACGTTGCAATGCACCCCGCCGATCACCGCCAGTTCGTCGATCGTCGCCCGGTCGAGGTTCGTGGCGTTGGTACAGACACCGACCTCCATCCCGCCAGCGCGAAAAGCCCGCACGACACCGAGGAAGGCAGGATGGATGGTGGGCTCCCCGCCGGTGAGGGTCATCCGAAGGACGCGACACTCCCGCAGCCGGGGCACGACCAATGTCCACGATGCCGGCCAGCGGCATGGAGGAGCCCGCGCGAGTGGCCGAGACGAAACAGTGCGCGCTGCGCAGATTGCAGCGCTCGTCGATCTGCACCAACGCATTACGGCATGGCGCCTCGACCGTCGTTCGGAAATAACACGACGCCGCTCGGCCGCCGTCGGCGATAATCCGGGCAATCACACCCAAAGTGTCCAGCAGCAATATTCGATGTCCAGATTATCTGCCGAACATCTTGAGGTAATCTCGGCAGGTACTGCGAACACGAACAGCTCGGCTGTCCAAACGAACAGCAGGAGGTTCCGTGCCATCACCTGCCGGGTGCAATTGAAATCGGCTGATGCGGTCGCCGACCTGCTCGACATCCCGGCCGACCTGGTCCATGAAGCCGGAGCGCAGCTGCGCGCGGCCCGGCGGCTCGGACGTGAGCAGTCCAGCGTGCAGAAACAACTCAATACCCTCAATGAGATCGCCAAGCGGCTCGTCGGCGAGTCGCTGGTCATCAAGCAGGGCCGTGGTCAGGACGTGCTGTTCACCCCCAGTGGCGAGCACCTCACCAAGCTCGCAAGGTCCACACTGGACTCTTGGACCATTGCGGTGCACGGCGCCCGCCGGCAGCTCGGCTCCACGATCACCCATTGGCACCACCGAGTTCACCATCCGGTTCGTCGGCGAGATTTGGCCGCGGCTGCGCGACGAGTTCGAACGGCGGGAGGTCGAACTCAAGATCGTCCACGTCCGCACCCGCGACTTCTGGTCCACACTCGACGCTCAGCAGGTCGACCTCGTATGCGGCAGCTTCGCCACCGAGGCCGGTAAGCTCCCCACCCTCGATTACGACTTCATCGAATGGCACCGCGAGCCCATCGCCCTGCTGACCAACCTGTCCACCCGCGAACTTCCCGACAAACCCGTACGGGCGGACAAACTACCCACCCTGCCACTGCTCGCCCCCACCGCCGGACTGCTCGCCGAGTTCCTCCGCCGCTGGTACGGACCCGACTACCGCAGCCGGCTGTCCATCATCGCCGAGATCGACGCCCTCTACTACGGCCTCGGCCTGCTCGACTCCCAACTCCTCCACGGCTGCCTGCTCACCACCAACGCCGTCGCCCAGGCCGCCATCGACGGACGCCTCCCCGGCGGCGCCGGACTACGCATGATCGAACTCGGCGACGACTACCAGCCCCCACTCGAACTGGTCACCGGCGTCTTCGCCCGCCGAGGCGAGCGCGAGCACTACTCCCCCGATCACCCAGTCAACCTGCTCTGGCATGAGTTCGAGGCTCACGCCCCGGCAAGCTCCCTGAGCTGACGATGGATCAGATCGGTGCTATCGGCCGGCGACAGCGCCAGGGCCGACACGTCGTCGAACATGTTGGTGAAGCGTTGTACGTCTTCAGGGTCTTCCACCCAGGCGCCACCAGCTGGGTACTCGAGGTAGACGCCTGGTACGGCGTCGGGCTCCGGGTAGTCGACGATGACGCACGAGCCATTCATAGTGCCGTAGGCGCCAACACCAAATGTGATCACCTGGAGCGTGATGTTGGGCTTCTCGGCGACAAGCAGAAGACGTGCGAGCTGCTCACGGTGCACATCGGGGCCACCGATCTTGCGCTGGACGACAGCTTCATCGATCAGTACGTGCAGAGCGAGGGGGTCGGGGCCCTCCAGCGGTTTCTGCCGCTTCATTCGCGCGGCGACCACATCGCCCTGTCGAGTCGCGGGGTTATAGAACCGGTGGGCGGCCTGGACAAGGGCGCGGGCATACCTCTCGGTCTGGAGCAGGGCAGGCAGAACATAGGGCGCCAACACCCGCTCCTGGACTGCCTCGCGCTGCTCTGCGTTGACAAGTTTGCGGAACGCCTTGGGCACCATGGAGGGCAGCCGCACGGAGCGAGGCTCCACCCTTGCGTCATCCCACAGGCGGGATGCCTGATCCCGCTCGGCCTTGGTCGCACCGTAGTAGTCCAGCAAGGTGCGCACCGTGCCCCAGTTCGGCAGAACCTCGCCTGCCTCGTATCGGTTCATGGTGCTGGGCGAGTCCTGCTTCAGCTCGACCGCAGCCTCGGCCGTGGTTCTCCCGGCTCGTTGCCGCACGGCCATCAGGTAACTGCCCAGCCGCTTCTTGCATCTCGTTGGAACGGCCACGTTCAGTAGCCTAGTGTCGCGAGGAACCGTGCGGACGCATGTTCACTCGACTGGGTCAGCGGTCGAACTGGCCCTCCTTGACTGCCTTTAGCAACCCGCGCAGATCGGCGCGCAGGACCGGGCCGGTGGCGTTCTTGCTGTCCCGGACGGCACCGAGGGTATCGGCAATCTCGACACAATCATTGGGATCGCCACCTGAGTAGCTGCTCTTGCGCCAGCGGACGCCGATCTCGACCCAGGCATTGCCGCCCCCGCCTGAGAAGCTGCTCTTGCGCCAGCGGACGCCGTTGTTGGTGATCATGGAGTCCGGAGTGCCCTTATCTGCTGGAGGATCAGGTCGGTGGTGTCGGTTGGCGAGAGTGCCAGTGCCGACACATCGTCGAACATGGTGGTGAAGCGCTTGACATCCTCAACATTGTCCACCCAGGCGCCGCCAGCCGGGTACTCGAGATACACGCCTGGCGCATCGGCTGCGTCGGGGTAGTCGATGACGACGCAGGACCCGTTCATAGTGCCGTAGGCACCAAGACTGAACGGGATCACCTGCACCGTGATGTTTGGCTTCGCAGCCACGACGAGCAAGTGCGCGAGTTGTTCGCGCATCACATCCGGCCCACCGACCGAGCGACGGATGGCGGCCTCGTCAATCACGGCATGCAAGATCAACGGGTCAGGCGGCCCCAGGAGCCTTTGGCGTCTCATCCGGGTAGCGATCACGTCGTCTTGCCGAGTTCCTTGGTCATAGAACCTGTGCGCGGCCCGGACTAGGGCACGGGCATAGTTCTCGGTCTGCAGCAAGGCAGGTAGAACGTACGGCGCGAGGGTGCGTTCCCGTACCGCCTCCCGCTCAGCGGTGACCAGTTCATGGAAGTCTCGTGGGACTGCCGATGGGAGCCGGACCGCGGGTGGTTCCTCCTTCGCGGCCTGCCACAATCGGGCTCCCTCGTCGAGTTCGGCGCCGGTCGCACCATAGAACTGCAGCAGGGTGCGCACCGGGCCCCAGTCGCGCACCAGCGCCGTGCCGGCCTCCCAGCGGTTGATCGTGCTCACCGATTTCCTCAGCTCGGCACCGGCGTCCGCCGGGTCCAGGTGTGCGCGCTCGCGCAGCTCGGCGAGGAACGCGCCGAACTGCCGCTTCGCCCTGGTTGGAGTCGCCACGGACAGTAGCCTACTTGGCGAGCCTTTACGTGTAGATGCACACGATCGACGTATAGACATGTGCGTGCGCACGTCTATATGGTCCGGATGTCGGCGGGGTCGTGCCCGCAAGGGATCGGGTCGCCACGTGGTGGTGAAGCGCCCGAGGCCCCGCCGGCGCCGCAGCCGGAGCGCACGTTGAACCTGAAGGGACGGGACCCGATGGGCCAGGAGTTGTTCACCCGCCTGATCCCCGACCCGCCGTCCGTGTTCCGTGCGCGCCGGCGGGCCGTTTCCCTTCCGCGCCCGGGAACGGCTCCCTGGTGTGTGACCGCCGCCTTCCTGGCCTTCGACGGCGGCACCACCATCGCACGGTGGCGGGGCCGGGTGTGCCCCCGAACTCCCGGCTCCGTCGCCCGCACCGAGCGAGGTGACATCGATGGATTCCCACCATCGCCGCGTCCGCTGCTGCGGGGATTGCCTCGGTGGCTATCACGACCTGGACAGCGAGAGCTGGCGTACGGATTTCCTGCGCCTGGTGCGCCGGCACTGCGTCTGCGAGGACTGCGACTGCACATTCCACAAGGTGATCATCGAGGAGCCACGATTCGACCAGCGGCACCACCAGCCCTTCGCGCGCCGGCGACGTCGGCGAGCCGGGCGCCGGCACGCCGCATGATCGACGACGCACTTGGCAAGATGTCCACAGTGGACGACCGGTGGGCAGTGCGGTGATGATGCCGCAAGCCCACATTCCTCACCAGACCGGATTGTTGCTGGCGTTGCAAAGGGTCCTGGGCGGCCGCGTCGCCGCCCACGGCCCCGAGCAGTTCTCCGATCACGGGCAACCGTTCCCCGACGTGCTCGTTCCGTTCCTGCGAGAGCTGTTCGAACACGGGCAGGTGCGGCTGGAGGACACGGACGATAGCGGCGAGCCATCCCGCGTTGTGCTGACCACCGCTGGCGCGATTCTGCTCGTCGAGCTCGAAGATCCTTCCGCCATCAGTGGGGAACCGCCAACCAATGAAACCGGGCTCACCCCAAGGGATCCACACGAGACGGGACACCGCCAACCGGATCCGGCGGTGACCGAAGCGCTCGCACTGCTCGACCCGAACGTGTGGCACATCTCCTACTCGACACCCAGGATGATCAAGGTCGAGCGCGAGTGGTCGGACGGCACGATCGACACGTTGGTCGTGCACAGTCCCGAGATCGCCTTCGCCTGGCGCCAACATCCCGTCAAGGGATTGGTCTGGCGCGACGAGGGTGCGGTCGGAGCCGTCGCGGCGGCGGTGAACGACCAACCGGCACCCGGGAAGCCGGATGCGCCCGATACGCCGTTGCCGGACCAGCCGGAGGGTTGGACGTGAGCACGCCCGTCGGGCCATCTGTCTCCCAGCCGCCGGCAGGTGCAGGCCTGCCCTTGGCGACACCGGCGCCTGTCACGTTCATCGGGCGAACCACGACGGGACGCACAGACGGGTATGTCCCGTGAATGGCGAGCCGGATCCGTTTGCCCCGGCCATCGAGCGGTTGGTGGCCGCCGGATGGCGGCTGGTACCGCAGATCGGTCACGGCACATGCGACAACGCCCTCCTTCGGACCGGCCGCCGGTTCACCGATGTGGTGATGATCCCGATTCTTGGCGATTCCACAGCGGTTCGGCTGCATGGCGGGCCCAGGCCGGGACAGCCACGCCACACAGGACAGGAGCGGTGGCGTCATCACATACCGCTCGAGGTGGCTCTCGAGTGGATCCTGAGCGACGCGGTCGACGACGCGTGGCTGGCCCGCGCGCACGGCAGGGATCCCTACCGGTGACCACAGTCCTTCGAGCGGATGGAGTCCATGTCGATCATGCAACGTGCCGTGCTGCGTCGGACCGGCGTCGCTGGGTTGCGCCGTCACGGCCACGCCATGCGCGTGCTCCACCCGGCGCTCAGCGCCGAGATCCCGGACATGCCGCCGGCACAGGCCGCACCAACAGGCGCCGGCGGTGGGGTTGATCATCGGCCGCTGCTTGGCCCGATGGCTGACCACGGTTCCCGGCTGTGTGGGTGGACACCTCGATCCTCCCCTAGTCCGACCATCGCGCCGTCGCCGGCGCCGTTCGGCTCAACGGCGGCATCACCTGTGCGACCACGAACGAACCGACCCAAAGTGCCGACAAGTAAGTGAGGTCCTATGTCTGGCGGAATCATCGTTGACTCCTTCGTGAAGATGGAAGCCGGCTGCCCGGTCACCGTCGACATCGTCGGTGAACAAGTGCAGTTCCGCTTCGGTGGGGAGCGGTCGTCGGGGTTGACCCTCGTGTTCAGCGAACCTGGCCTGGCGCAGTTGGCAGCCGTCTGCGCCGGCGCGCTCGAGTCCATGCGCTCGGCATCGGGCTCGGATCGATCAATGCCGAAACCGGCCGGGCGAGCAGAACCGGTTGCGCCGTCATGACTCGAACAGACCCTGAGCTTGTCGCCCGTGTCGCAGCCGGCGACGTTGCCGCCTACGGCGAGTTGTTCCGCCGGCACCGCGCGGCCGCCTACCAGTCTGCCCGCCGGCTGATGCGCAGCAAGGCCGATGCCGAGGACCTCGTGTCCGACATGTTCGTCGCGGTCCTCATGGCCATCCAGCACGGACGCCGCCCCGACCAGTTCCGCGCGTACCTGCTCACCGCGATCCGCCACGGCGCGTACGACCAATGCGCCGCAAGGAAACGCGACCGCGTCGTCAGCCTGCCCGCGGAGCCGGAACGGCACCTTGCGCTCATCGCAATCAGCGCCGATCCGGCCACGATGTCGTGGGACGTCGAGCCCATCCACCACGCCTTCCGATCCCTGCCACCACGCTGGCGCGCAGCGCTGTGGCTCACCACGGTCGAAGGTCGAAGCCCGGCCGAACTCGCGGCCCTGTTCCACCTCACCCCCAACGCGGCCGCTGCCCTCACCTGCCGCGCCCGCATGGGTCTACGCCGCGCGCACACCCAGATCAACGCCGCGCCCCCCGCCCTCACCACCACGTGCCCCCGACGAGATTCCCGATTCGACCGGTCATCACCAGCCGCGTCCCGAGCGACCAACCATCCCATCACCGCACATCGGGATGGGCCATGAACTCCACCACCGGCACCCGGATCAGGGTTGCCACCCTCGACTGCCGGCACGCCGGGGGGGTCGCCGGGCTCGGCCGGTCCAAGCTCGACACCGTGGTCGCCGCGATCGACGCGCTCGGGCCGGCACCTCAGGTCCTCGCCCTGACCGGGACGATCGGCCTGCGGCTGTTCAGCGACGCACCCCTGCTCGCGCTGACCCAACGGCTCAACGACCTGCTCTCCGACGGTGACCACTACCACCCCTTCCTCAGCGAGCGCCCAGGCACACGCAATCCACCCGGCCTGTGGCTGTCCGCCCAGCACCTCGATGTGGTCGCCGACCACCACCACACTGTCGAGGCGTTCATCGGCGGGGTACGCCTCTGGCTCAAAACCGTGCAATGGCAGCACTGCGACTCGTCCAAGGAAGCCTTCGCCCAGTCGTCGATGGACAGTCAACTTGCGACGGTGCCGGCAATCCTCCTCGGTAGCTTCATCACATCCGCCGACCTCGGCGACATGCCAGACGTCGATCGGGCCGAGACCCGGTTCAATATCGATGCCTTCCAGCGCCTGCTCGACACAGGATTCTGGGACGCCGCGCGGGCCGAAGCCGATCTCAACCCCCCGGTCGATGCACCCGGGAAGCCCTCGATCGCCCACATCGTCATCAGCCACCAGACACCTGCCCGCCTTGTGCCCGGCAGCTACATCACCGGCATCCATCCGGACCGTGCGGGGTCTGCCGGCGCCGCCTGCGACCTCGAGCTTCACCCGCTCGCCCAACAACGACCAGCCTGATGGACAGCTACGGCAACCCCGAAGTGACCATTCGTGGACGCGTGCTCGGAGACGAACTCCGGCGCAGACGCGAGGCTGCGGGATTGACCAAGGCCGAACTGGCCCGGCAGCTGCGCTGGTTGCCAAGCAAGGTCTCCCGTATGGAATCCGGTCGACGCGTGGCGTCCGAACTCCACACCGCGATCTACCTGGCAACCTGCCAGACGCCCGAACCGGACATCCGAGAAGCGCTCCACTTCCTCTACCGGCGCGACGACCACTGGCTCGAGCCGCACGCAGGAAGTCTGTCCGGCCAGCGACGCATCCTGATCACCCACGAGGCAGCAGCCACCGCGATCCATGACGTCCAACTCGCCATCATCCCGGACCTGCTCCAGACCGAGGATTACACCCGCGCTCTGCTCACCTCCACCGGCATACACCCGCCCGAGTCCGTGGAGTCGCACGTTCGCACCGTCAAGACCAGGCAGTTGGTGCTCCACCGCGACCACCCTCCACGGTGCACCTTCTTCCTGCACGAAAACGCACTACGGACGACCGTCGGCACAGCCGAGATCATGAACGAGCAGCTGCTCCACCTCGTGCTCACAGCCTTCCAGCCACAGATCAGCATCCGAGTCATCCCCGCCGCCCACGCGACGTGCCCGGCCACCCCGTTCCGCCTCCTGCACTGCCCAGACCAACAGCCCGTGACCCACATCGAGACCGGGACCGTCAGCCTCTTCCTGGAGAACCGGAACCTCACCCGCCAACACCGGACGATCCTCGACCAACTGAGGACATCTGCGCTTGACCCGGAGTACTCGCAATCATGGATTGCCCGAGCCGCATGCGATTTCGACTCAACCTAGTATCCACAGTGACTGAATGGCAGAGGCCATGTGGCGAATTGCCCCACACGGCAACCAGCTGCTGGTCATCCCGAGCGACAAGCCATGTCGGGCCGGGCGGACCACCGACTGGCGCAAGATACGTTCCGTTCGACCCAAGATCGTGTACTCGAGCTTGGGTATCCGATGTTTGCAGGGTCAGCGTTGGCGGGAGGAGATGTTGTGATCCGACTGCAACAGACATCGTGCTCGCCGCCGCTCGGTCGGCTCGTGACCGTGACCGAACCGCCGACCTGTTTGTCGTGCGTCAACACGTCCACTCGGCACCTGCCCTGTCGTGCGGAAGCGCTACGCCATAGTCCAAGTTGGACATTCCGCTGTGGCCGAAGTGCGCGGCGCCCTGCTCTGGCGCGGCCAGCCGTTTCCCATCGCGGCCGCGGACGCCATCTTGACTCGGGACGAGCCCACGTTCGTTGGATTGCGCTTCGCAATTGGTCCGGGAGCGACGCCATTGCGTCATCGACGAGGAGACCTGACAGCTGATGGACGCCAGTAGCCTGCGTGCGCAGGAAGAGACCGGTTCTGGTCAGATCCTGGTCGCATGGCATACCCGGTCCAGCCAGGCGCGCATCCACGATCACCTTCTCGGCGGGAGCCTCAACAACGCGCTGGACCGGACCCGGGCGCAGCACGTCCTGAAGGCCGATCCCCTGGCAGCCGAGCGGGCGCGGGCGCACCGCACGTTCCTGGCCTTCGCCGTCCGGCACATGCTCGCCCACGGCATCCGGCAGTTCCTCGACCTCGGTTCCGGCCTACCGACATGCGAACCGACGCACCGTGTCGCCGGCAGACTGGTCCGAGATGTCCGGGTCGTCTACGTCGACAACGATCCAGGCACGGTCGCGGCGAGTCAGCTTCTGCTGACGGACGTTCCCGGCGTCATCGCCGTCAACGCCGACGTCCGCGATCCTGACGCGGTATTCCAGCACCCCGGCGTGAGCGCCCTGGTCGACCTCGATCAACCCCTCGGCGTCCTGGTCGTCGACCTCCTGCACGCGATGTCCGACCTCGACCACCCAGCTACCGTCCTTACCCCCTACGTCGCCGTCCTGTCCCCGAACAGCCGACTCGCCCTCACCGTCCGCGCCGGCGCCGATCCGCGGCACCGCGAGACGCTTCGCGGCTGGCTGGGCGGGCTGCATCCCGTGGGCCACGGCATCGCGCCCCTGGGCCGGTGGGTCGGATCGGTCCTCGCTGCCGGAGTCGAGTCCGACCTTGCCACGATCGCCGTGCGAGTCCCGGGGAAGCGGGAGGCGCGCGGCGAGGCGCCGGTCAGCGGCTAACCTCCGGCCGCCGCGCACGGCCGTCGATGGGCGTCGTTGATGAGCTGTTCAAGATCGGCTGGTGTCTGGGGATCGCCCACGACGTGGCCCTGGATGTTGGTGGCGCCGTAGCGGCATGCCAGGTCCCTCTGGTATTCGTCGTTGATGTCGCGCAGGTCGACGTCCACCTTGAGATGGGTGCCCCAGTCGATCATCGCCTTGAGCGTGGTGGGACCGCTCTGCGCGGGGGTCCTTTCGAGCTCCGCGGTGAGGCGTGCGGCGATGGTGACACCCTGAAGGTAGAGCCGCGGCAGGAGATCGAACCTGCCGACGCCGGCGCCGAGGTCATTGAGATACAACCGAACCCCGCGGGAGGTAAGCTGGATGATCTCGCGTCTTGGCTCGCCATACGGGTCGATGATGCTGGACTCCCACACGGCAAGCTGGAGCCGGCTCGCGGGGAAGCGGTGCTTGTCCAGCACGGCGAAGATCTCGTCGACCAGCACCTTGTCGACTGTGCATCGGGCCGGAAGATCGACCCGTAGGAACGGGGCGAGGCCGCCGAGGGTGGCCCGCCATGCCATCGCATCCGCGAGAGCTCGGTCCAGACACCAGGGCACGACCGGCGCGGACAACCCGACGGCGGTCGCCAGGTTGATCAGCTCGGTGACCGGTATCGTCCGGCGTCCGGGATGGGTCCAGCTGGGGATGGCGTGCGCTCCGACGATATGACCGGTGTCCGCGCGCGCGATGGGCGCGTGCAGGATCGTCACCTCGCCCCTGCCGAGGGCGGCCGGCAGTTCGGCGAGAAGCTGATTGCGTTCCTGGTCGCGGTCGCGGCGAGTGGTCTCGACGACGGTGGTGCGGTCGTGCGCGGCCACCGGAAGAAGCGATCGGCCAAGGCTGTGCATCAGCTCGTGCACGGTGGTGCGTCCGGGGACGCCGTGGGCCGCCCCGACGGTTGGCGTGATGCACACCGCGGTCCCGTCGGTGACAGGCAGCGGATCGGCCAGCCGCTCGACGAGCCGTCTGATCATGTTGCTCGCGATGACCCAGCTTTCCGGCCGGATAACGACCACTGCGAACGTCGTCGGGTCGAGCTGCGCGAGCAGGTCCGTGCTCGCGGCGGCCTGGGTGGCGCGGGCGGTCAACGCTCGCAGGGCGTCGGCACCTGCGATGCGGCCGAAGGTCTCGGCGATACCGACAAGACCGTCGAGCCGGATGGCGTAGATACCGACCGTGCCGGTGCCCGGTGCGCCGGACAGCAGGTGGTCCAGCCGTTGCTCCAGGTAGCGACGATTGGGCAGGCCGCTGACGTGATCGTGGGTGGCCTTGTGCTCGAGCCACCGCTGCGTGAGGTGGTGCTCGGTGACATCCTCGAGCACGACGCGGATTCGCTCGCCGTAACGGGCAGGCATGGCCCAGAGCAACCGCATCCACTTCGGTTGCTCCAGGCCGGTGGCGGCGAGCGGAACGGCGGGAATGGAGCCGGACCGCTTGCCACCGAGGATCGCCGCGAACATGTGCTCGGCAATCAGGGCGTGCGCCTCACCGCCCAGGTAGAGGGTCAGATCGGTGCCACGCACAGCGGGCAGCGGCCGGTTCAACGCCGCCGCGAGCGCCTCGTTGGCTTCGATGACGCGCCCAGACGTGTCGAGTAGTCCCATGGCCACCGGCGAGCTGGTGAGCAACTTCTCGAACCGGTCCGCATCGTCCACCAGCGCCCGCCAATGCTTCGCCCGGGCATTCGACAGTGCCTCGACGATCTCCGCCTGCTCGCCGAGCGCGCGGTCGCGCGTGCCGGCCGTGTAACCCTCGACGACCTCTGCCAGCACGCCAATCCACCGCGGAACCGAATCGCCGGCACCCTCGCCTGCTTCGAAGCCGTCGGCGGACGTCACGGCCTGGAGGAACGGGGTGAGCAACTCGATCGTCCGCCGGAACGACACCTGATCAATATGTAGCGACGTGGCCAGCTGGACACCGATCTCCTGAACTGCTCGGTCGTCCAGCACGGCGCCGCTGACCTGTTCGGCCAACTCGAGGGCGAACCGGCGGAGCAGGTCTCGCAGATCTGCACCGCGGGAAACAGGACAGTCAATGGTCAACGCATCGAGCCATGCTTCGACCAGCGCATCTAACTGGGCCACAGTGGACCGACCGCGCCCTCCTTGACACGCGGTCGCTCCCATCCGGCCGTGAAGCTGTCCTCGGGCGTAGGTACCGGTGAACAGCGCGCGCAGGAACCGCTCGCTGTACTCCGGGTCGTCGTGCTTGGACGGAACGGCATGCGCGGCCTCGGACAGCTGCCGAAGTAGGCGATCTCCCTCCCGGATCCGGGCCGGACGCCACACCGTCAAAAACAGCCACCGCAGGAAGCACCGCAACGCTTCTTTCATGATTGATCCTCTCGGTCCGGACGGTTTTCCCGGTGGTGGGGAGGCTCTGCCTGGCGAGCGCGGTGGCGCCCGCGTTTGCGTGTTCGGGATCGACCGACGGACCGCGCAACGCGGTCGCGCGCCTTCTTCACGTACTCGGAGATGGTGGTCTCCTTGAGGGACATGACCTCGGCGATCTCCTGTTGAGTCCAGCCGGCGCACCATTGGGCCAGTGCGTCACGCATACGCTCCGGCAGCGTGCCCATGGCCTCGAGGCTGTTCAGCAGTTCGAGCCGGGTGTCCGCATCGGCGGCACGGGAAACCAGCACAACGTCACTCTCATTCGGCTCTACTGGTATGTCCTTGTTCTTGCGGCGCCAGTAGTCGATCGCCGCATTCTTTGCAGTAGTGAGGAACCATGGAATCGGATCAGGTATGAGCCGAACCTCATGCCAGTGGTGCCACGCTTTGAAGAAGATGTCGCTCACAATCTCATCGGCCACGTCGGCCTGGAACCGGCAGTACCGAACCAGAACATATCGGTGCAGGAATGGCTTGAGTGCACGATACGCGTGGGTGAACTCTTCCTCGTAGTTGGCGGGTGGCGGCGTGCCCGCGCCGCGTGGAACATCGGTCACCCTCCCGTGCCATGTCCCAGCAGGCGCTCACTTCCCACCAGCGATGACGTTCTCACCGACCAGAAGTCCCCGCTCCCGCGAACCCGGTTGACTTGCGCACATCCTGGCATCCATACGACATGGTCGAGAACCGCGATCATCGTCTTGCGGTGGCTACGTTCCAGGGCCAAGTCGCATATGAGCATCCACAGCCGACGTCCGGCCGACCGACCTCCCGCCCCGACTATCGCGAGTACGGCAGCCGCCACGGTCATCAGCGTCAACGGAGCTCCTCCTTCCCATAGTTTTCGGCGAGCCACGAGGCTCATGCCTAGGAAGACGCGGGACACGGCGAGTTCTGGGTGTCATGTCACCCGGTTGGGTCTTCTCACCGCCCAAGGCCGCAGCCCACATGCGCAAAGTGGCATGCAGAGGGAGGAACCACAGCCCCGGTAACGCTCCGTGACCGCCGGACGACGAGAAGGCTGACCAGCTGTGCCCCATCCAGTGGACGGAAAAGCGAATGATCTCCGTTAGACTAAACGGTTGACGTTCGCGGGAGGAGTGATATGGCCGGCGATGCTCATCATCCTCGGACCACGAGCGGACATCCCAGCCTCGCCCGCGTGTATGACTATTATCTCGACGGCAGCCTCAACAGCGCAATCGACCGGCATCTGGCCGAAGAATTACAGGATGCTTGTCCCGCCATACCCCGGATCATCCAGCACCAGCGGATATTCCTCCGACGCTCCGTCCAGCACATGCTCCAGCTCGGCGTCCGACAGTTCATCGACCTCGGCTCCGGCTTGCCCACGGCCGGGCATGTCCATCATCTCACCTGTTCCTATGATCCGAACATCGCCGTGGCGTACGTCGACAACGACCCCATGGTCGTAGCCCACGGTCGAATCATTCTCGACTCAACACCCAACGCGGAAATATTCCACGCCGACCTGAGGCAGCCAAGTGAAGTCCTCCGCCACGACGGCGTGTGCGAGCTCATCGATCTCTCAGAACCGGTCGCCATCACCATGGTCGGCGTTCTCGAGTTCATCTCCGATCACGACAATCCCGCCGCGCTCATCGCCGACTACCGCGCTGCTTCCGAAGCCAAGACATTTATCGCCCTCACAATGTTGACGCACGCCAACGACCCCGACCGCCACCGCCAGCTCGAACACGCCGCCGAAATCTACCGCAGCGCCGGAGCTCAGCTGATCGTCCGCCCTCCCGAAACGCTCCACCGCTGGCTGGCCGGCATGACCATCGTCACCCCCGCCTCCCAATGGTCACCCGACGCACAGCCACCCCAGCCCCCTCAGCCCGACGCCGAACTCACCCTGTCTGCCCTCATCAAGCATCCCGCCACTTCGCAATGACCAGCCCGTGCCGGCAGATGCCTCCGGGGCAATAACGCGGTGAGAATCTCGTTGATCACGCCTGGTCCCACCGGCACCCATGGACCCCGCCGGCCAGATGACGAGCAGGAAACCGCACCCGCCGCCGCGCGGCGCGGCCCGCTCCCACCAGTAGGCGTCCCACGCGTACACCGGCCGCCCGTCTGCCGGTTCGACGACGCGCGGGAGAGCAGCACGTGGGCGAGCAGTACGCGGTGAACCCCGCCCACCGCAACAGGTCCATGCCATACGAACGCAGCGTGGCCACCGATCTCCCGGCCGCCAGCAACTCCCGCAAGAACACGGCCATGGGAGCAACCGAAGCACCGTCTCCGTCGTGCAGCCGGTAGGGCTCCCACTTGTCGTCCGTCGAGATGAGCTGCCCAGTGCGGGGCACAACAAGACAAGATAGATCCCTGTCCGCCTTCTTCGACTCGATCATTCGGGCAAGCTATCGGCACCCTCACCGCGCAACGTCAGGACCTGCCCAACTAGGCAGTTAGTTCAGTCAACCGGGGCATCCGCTGCCCTTTTCTGCGGCTTGATCCGGCGCAGGCCCCACACCTGGAGGCCATCGAGGCCAACGCCCGCGATCGGCTGGCCGAAGCCCGCGGCCAGCAGTGGCTGGGCGAAGTCGCCGCACTGGAAGAAAGCCTGCGTCACATCCAATCCAAACGCACCCAACTCGCACCTCAGTCACCGGCCCCTCGCATCGACGAGGCTGGCGAGGAAACCGCCAGGGCCGTCACCGGGACCGGAGCCGACGCGCTGTTCGTCCGCACCGATGTCACCTCACCGACCGATGTCGAGGCCATGGTGCAGACCGCGATGACCCGGTATGGCCGCCTGGACTGTGCGTTCAACAACGCGGGCATCGAAGGCGCGCACCAGCCGCTGGCGGACTCGACCGAGGAGAACTGGGACCGGGTCAATGCGGTCAACCTCAAAGGAGTCTGGCTGTGTCCGCGCTGCGAAGTCGCGCTGATGCAGCAATCCGGCGGCGGCGCGATCGTCAACACGTCATCGGTGGCCGGGTTGGTCGGCATCCCATTCGGACTCGCGGCCTACACCGCGGCCAAGCACGGGGTGATCGGCCTGACCAAAGCGGCGGCGTTGAAATATGCCACCGCCGGGATCCGGGTGAGCGCCATCTGTCCCGGCGGAATCCGCACCGCAATGATCGACCGGGCCATCGACGCGGGAATTCTCACCGCGGAAGCGGCCGCGGCATTGCAACCGGTCAACCGGCTCGGCATCCCTGAAGAAGTGGGCCAGACCGTCGCATGGCCGTGCTCCGACCAGTCCTCCTTGATCACCGGAGGGGTCCTCGCCATCGACGGTGGCTACGTAGCACGGTAACCGCGGATCATGATGGCCGGATCGCCTTGGCCGCAGCGCGCGGTGCGTTACCTTGACGCGCATGGGCAGCGCAGTCTCGACCGGCGACCGCGAGGTGGTGTGGAGCCGGTGGCAGCGGCCGTTCCCGACGCGGGCGCAGCGGCGGGTGGATGTTTGGACCGCGCTCGCCACGATGGCCGGCGCGACGGTGATGACCGTACTCGTGAACAGCCTCGGTGCGTTCGCCTGGGACGATGCTCCGGCACTGGCTGAGCAGCTCGGGTGGGTTGTGGCGTTGACCGCCCCGCTGGTCGTGCGGCGCCGGTTCCCACTGGCCGTGCTGATCGTCATCAGCGCGCTGTTCATCGGTGCGCAGGTACGGCACGTGGGCGACAACACCGTGCAGGCGGTCGTCCTCTTCCTCGTGATCTACACGGCCGGCGGCTGGATACGCAACCGCGTCGTCGCCCGATGGGCCCGGATCGCCGTGATCACGGTGATGTTCGGCTGGCTCGGGCTCGCGCTCGTGCACTACCTGGCTGAGCCGGCCCCGCCGTTCGCGGACGCGGCCGGGCCGCTGGATCCCCTCCTGGCCTCCGTGCTGTATTCCATCGTGGTCAACCTGGTGTTCCTGCTCGGTGCGTACTTCTTCGGCAACATGGCCTGGCTTTCGGCGCGCCGGCAGGCCGAGCTGGAACGCCGCGCCGAGCAGTTGCGGGAGTCGCAGGAGCAGAACCTGCGGGGCGCGGTCGTCGCCGAACGGGTGCGCATCGCACGGGATCTGCACGACGTGGTCGCCCATCACGTGTCGGTGATGGGCATTCAGGCGGCCGCCGCCCGGCGGGTGCTCGACACCGACCGCGAGCTCTCCCGCGACGCGCTGCGGACCGTCGAACAGACCGCCCGCTCGGCGATCGGCGAGCTGCGCGGGCTGCTCGGAGTGCTGCGCGCCGAGGACGCGGACGGGCCGGCCGAGACGCACCTGTCCGCGCCGGGGCTCGACCAGCTGACCGAGTTGGTGTCCGCCGCCCGGTCGGCCGGACTCGAGGTGGATCACGGCGTCTACGGCGACCCGCGGCCGTTGCCGCAGGGTGTCGCGCTGTCGGCCTACCGGGTCGTGCAGGAGGCGCTGACCAACGTCGTCAAGCATTCCGGCGCACACCGGGCGGACGTTCGCGTGCGGTATCTGGAAAGCGCGCTCGAGGTCGAGATCACCGACGACGGCCGGGGCGCGGCGGCCCGACGCCCGAACGGCAGCGGGCTGGGGTTGCTGGGGATGCGGGAACGGGTCGCGGTCCACGGCGGCGTGCTTGAGGCCGGCCCCCGGCGGGACAACGGCTTCCGGGTCCGCGCCTGCCTGCCGACCGCCGCGCCCGGATCCACTGAGGACGGTGCAGACGCGTGACGCTGCGGGTGGTGCTCGCCGACGATCAGGATCTGGTCCGGGCCGGCTTTCGCGTGATCCTCGGGGCGGAGGACGGCATCGAGGTCGTCGGCGAAGCCGGCGACGGTCTCGAGGCGGTGGACCTCGTCCGCCGCCTCGACCCGGACGTGGTGTTGATGGACGTCCAGATGCCCGGCATCGATGGGCTGGAGGCCACCCGCCGCATCCTCGGTTCCGACAGCCCGGTCAAGGTCGTGATCCTCACGACGTTCGACCGTGAGGACTACCTGTTCGAGGCGCTGCGCGCCGGAGCGAGCGGATTCCTGCTGAAAAACGCCTCGCCGGAGGACCTGGTGGAGTCCGTCCGGGTCGTCGCACGCGGGGATGCACTGCTGTCCCCGGAAGTCACCCGCCGGGTCATCGCCCGGTTCTCCGCGGCCGCCGGCTTCCCACCGAGGGCAACCGTGCCGGGACAGCGGCCCGCAGAGCTGACCGACCGCGAGTTCGAGGTGCTGGTGCTGCTGGCCCGCGGCTCCAGCAACGCGGAGATCGCCAAAGAACTGTTCCTCGGCGAGGCGACCGTGAAGACCCACGTGTCCCGGATCCTGGCCAAGCTCGGCCTGCGCGACCGTACGCACGCCGTCGTGTACGCCTACGAGCACGGGATCGTCGCGCCGGGCGGCACCGGGTAGATCGCGCGGAGGACCCGAAGATCGATCGCTGGCCGGACGACGCCCGCCCGCCCGCCGCCTACCGTCGTGGCATGTTGACCGTGACGGAACTCAGCCGGAACTTCGGCGAGCACAAGGCCCTCGACCAGGTGACGTTCGACGTGCGCGCCGGTCGGATGACCGGGTTCATCGGCGCCAACGGATCCGGCAAGACGACCACGATGCGGATCATCCTCGGCGTGCTCGCCGCGCACGGCGGCACGGTGACCTGGCACGGCGCGCCGATCACCCAGGCGATCCGGCAGCGGTTCGGGTACATGCCCGAGGAGCGCGGCCTGTACCCGAAGACGAAGGTGGCCGAGCAGATCACCTGGCTGGGCCGGCTGCACGGGCTGGACACCGTGACCGCGCGCGAGAACACCCGGCGACTGCTCGAGCAGTTGGAACTGGCCGAGCGGGCCGACGACAAGCTCGAGGAACTGTCGCTGGGCAACCAGCAGCGCGCGCAGATCGCCGCCGCGCTGGTGCACGACCCAGCCATGCTGATCCTCGACGAGCCGTTCTCCGGGCTGGACCCGATCGCCATCGAAACCGTACTCGGCACGCTGCGTCAGCGGGCCGCCGACGGCGTTCCGGTGCTGTTCTCCAGCCACCAACTCGGCCTGGTCGAACGGCTCTGCGACGACGTGGTGATCATCTCCGGCGGCGTGGTCAAGGCCAGCGGCGGGCGGGAGGAACTGCGGGCGAAATACGGGACGAAGCGGTTCGAGTTGATCGTCGACACCGATGCCGGCTGGCTGCGTGACCTTCCCGAGATCCGCATCGTCGACCTGGACGGTCCGCGGGCGGTGTTCGAGCCCACCGGCAACGGACGAACGGACCAGTTGGTGTTGCAGGCCGCCATGAAACGCGGCGCGGTACGCAGCTTCACACCGGTCGTCCCGTCCCTGAACGAGATCTTCAAGGAGGCGATCTGATGACCGTCACGACATCACCGGCGAAGCGGGCCACGCCGACCCAGCCGGTCACGGGAAGCTCGTTCCTGTCCTCGACGCGGCTGGTCGCCGAGCGCGAGGTCTTGACCATGCTACGGCTCAAGTCGTTCTGGATCGGCCTGGCTGTGATCCTGGCCGGGTTGTTCGCCCTGGCAATCCTGCCGGGCCTGAACGACGACGAGCCACCGAGCGTGGCCGCCGTCGGCCCGGAGGCGGCCCGGGTGCTGACCGGGACGGAACTGGAGGTGCGGCAGGTAGCCGACGTCGCCGCCGCCGAGGAACTGGTCCGGTCGGAGGAGGTGGACGCGGCCGTCGTCCCGGACACCACCGGCCAGTCGGCCACCGGCGTGCGCGTGGTGGCCCTGACCGACCCACCCGAGGACGTCGTCGTCGCGCTGGCCATCACGCCACCGGTGGATCTGCTGGACCCGTCCGAAAGCGCCTCCGACCAGCACGAGCTCGTGATTCCGGTCTTCGGGCTGGTGTTCCTGCTGTTCGGCACGGGCGGCATGACGATCGCGCAGAGCACGGTCACCGAGAAGCAGACCAGGATCGTGGAGATCCTGGTGTCGACGATCCCGGTGCGGGCACTGCTGAGCGGCAAGATCGTTGCGGGCGCGCTGCTGACCCTGGTTCAGGTGGTGGTGCTCGCGGTGGCCGCGCCGATCGCGCTGCGGCTCGGTGGGCAGTCGGAGGTGCTGGCCGCCGTCGCGCCCGCGCTCGGGTGGTTCGTACCGTTCCTCGTCCTGGGATTCGTCCTCCTGGCCGCGATGTGGGCGGTCGCCGGCTCCATGGTCAGCCGCCAGGAGGACCTCGGCTCCAGCATCGTCCCGCTCATGCTGCTCGTGCTGGGCCCGTACTTCGCCGTGATGATCTTCAACGACAACGCGACCGTGATGACCGTCCTGTCCTACGTGCCGTTCTCGTCGCCGCTCGCGATGCCGGTGCGGTTGTTCACCGGCGACGCGCAGGTCTGGGAGGCCCTGGCGGCGCTCACGCTGCTGGCCGCCTCGGCGGTCCTGGTCATGCTCCTGGCCAGCCGCCTGTACTCCGGGGCGCTGCTCCAGACCCGGGGCAAGATCAGCTTCGCCAATGCCTGGGCCAGCGTCGACCGACCGTCGTCCTGAGCCAGTCGGTCCACCGCATAGTCCGGCACTATCGAAGCCGATGGACAGCGCTGCGATGCGATGGATTGCCGAGCGCCGGGTCGACCTGACGGGCGATGGTCGGGTCGCTGACGCAGCGGCTCACCGACATCCAGGAAGCGTCGGCTTGGACAACTCATGACGATGAACACGATCCGGATCGACCGGCGGGTAGCCGTCGGCCGAGGATCTCGGTGGCGATGGTGAACCGTTCGTCCCAGGACGTGGCCGTGCGCAGCCTGTCCTCGACCCGTCCGGCGTCGCGACCCCAGAGGTCTACCAGCGGTGCCATCGTTTCGCTGAGATCGGGTGATGCGCCCAGTACCGCGGCCGCCACCTGCGGCTCCAGCCGGATCTGCAGACACTCCTCCGCACAGCCACTTGCCCGCAGATCACCGGGCAGCAGCCCGATGACGACGCTGCCGCGCTGGCGCCGCGCCGGGCTACCCGCTGTCGTGCGGCTGGCCGCCCACGCCCCGATGGCCGTATCGAGTTCGTCGCCGTCCACACGCTGCAACGTGCGGCGGATGGTGGACTCACACGGCACTCGCGGCCCGGTGCATCTACCCTGAGCTACTCAGTAGACCGGTCGGCGGTGGTCCTGCGAGCAGACCGTGCCTGTGGCTCGGCCTTCTTGGCTGCCGCCGCCTTCTTCGCCGGGGCAGCCTTCGCGGCGGGCGCGTTCGCCTTTCTTCGCCGTGGGTGTGCTGCTCCCTTGGGCAAGCACGCCTGGTCTCGACACGACAATGACGTCCGCGATGCCGGGGACCTTTGTCAGTGCGTCCCGGGTGAGATCGTGATGTTCGACCGAGGCCGTCGAGTCGTCAATGAACACAACGATCTCGTCGTAATGGGTCGCGCGCTGCAAGTACGCGACCGAGTCCGTCATCACTTCCTGTTCGATCTTCTTGAACTCGGCCGCCGGGCCGGCGTAGATGTACTTGATCTCAACGAGCAGTCTGAGGCTTGGTATCCCGAAGTCTGATCGGGTGCTTGCATGCCCGACCTTTGGATTGGGGTCCTCGTCGTTCACGTCGTCGAACACCGAGCGCAGAATGAGATATAGGATGTCTTGAATTTCGCGCTCTGATGTGATGGGCCAGCGGATAGGCTCCTTGACGCGATCGTCGTCGTCCCACCGCCATCGCCGCATTGCGGCGGGAAATCGCTTGAGAAGCAGGCTCAGGTGCGTGCGGCTCAATAGCGTTTGGTCATCCGGGCGCCCGCTCGGCCGCCAAAGGGCGAGTCCGACCTTGGTCAGCAGCGTCGCCAGCAGAGGGCTGCGGCGTTGATAGCGTTGGGCCAATCCGTCGACTTGCTCGGCGAAGATCCTTGAAGGCGTGGCGGTGTGATGTTCTCAGATCTGGCAGAACAGTTGGGGTGGCGGGTGCGGGGCGAGCCGCTGGCCCGGTCGTGGCGCGGCCGGGGCGGTGGCGGACAGCCTGATGTCGATCACCCGCGGGTTGCCGTTGGGGTCGGGGACGCCGAACACGTCCAGGATGGCGCCGGTGTCCGGGTTGAGCACCGCGATGTTGCGGCCAGCGTCCAAGGCGGCGTACAGCAGGCGGTTGTCCGGGGTCAGCGTGACGCTGTAGGGGTTGCGGCCGTTGATGACCGTGCGGACGATCGCCCCGGAGGCCGGATCGATCACCCGCAGCGCGCCGCGGTTGTCCGTGGCGCAGGAATCGGCGACGTAGACCCCGGCGCCGTCGGCGGTGAACTGGTAGTCGGCCAGCCAGAACGGCAGCGGGATGTCCCGCAGGATCGTGTCGGTCCTCGGGTCGATGACCAGCCCGGAGTCGGTCAGGGCCAACCGGCCGCCGGGGGCGAACTCGACCCGGGAGAACACGTCCCGGTCGGGTGTGGGGATGACCTTGGTGACCGTGTCGCTCGCGGTGCTGATCACCACGAGCGCGCGCGGCCGGGTCCCGTTCGCCCCGACCGACAGGTAGATCCGGGAGCCATCGGGTGAGATCGCCAGGCCGAGGTAGAGGTCGTCGACCGCAATCGTCCGGACCACCCGGCGGGTCGCGGTGTCGATCACACTGACCCGGCCGTCACGATTCTGGTTGACGTAGACCCGGCGACCGTCCGGAGTGACCGCAAGCCGGCCCGGGGTGCCCCCGACGTTGATCGTGGCGACGACCGTGCTGGTCGCCGTGGAGACCACGAGGACCCGCCCCGTGGTGGGATCGGAAGCGTAGACCTCCCGGCCGTCCGGGCGCACCGCGATCTTGGGCTCGGAGCCGAACGCGATCCGATCGGTGATCGTGTTGCCGACCGGGTCGAGCACCAGCAGCTCGCTGCTGGTCACGCTGCTGTTCACCAAGTACCCCCGGGTGGCTCCGCCGGCCGCCACCGCCGCCGGCGCGGTGCTCACCGCGATCGCGACCGCCAGCACGGCCGCGGCACAGTCCCTGACCCGGTTTCCCATGAGAATCCCCAAGACGTCGGCATACGGTACCGGCGATGCTAGGAACGCCCGGAGTTATGCCGGAATGGGGCGGTACCACCAGGCACGTAGGTACTCCACCCGCCCAACGGCACGCGGATGAGCAGCAGTCCAGCACGACGACGTCGCCGATCACCAGGCCAATCGGCAGGCTCATGGTGCTCGCGAACTCGATGGCAACAAGCAGAGCCGACTCGAACTCTACCGACTCGGCTGGTGGCCAAGGAATAACACTCACGATGCTGGCAACCGCGACGACGGGCGAGTACGCAAGTACTTGCGCACGACCATTCTTTCTTGGCCAGGTGTGTCCAGCTGCTGAGGCTGGTCATGGCCATAGGGTCTGCCAGGAATGGGGACCTATGACCCTAGGCTGGCGTCGATCAGGTCGCGGAGACTGAATCCTCGGCCTGGTCGAGGTCGCAAGTCCGGCGAGTGCGCCGAGGTCAGCGCCGCGTGACCGGAGACGACGCGGAGCCGAATGGACAGGCTTTCCGTGCGGGGCAACGACGTCGTGGCCGTGCCGGCACGGGGCACGCCGCAGCGAAGTGCGACGCGGGAGGAAACGTCATGAGCATGCTGACCGGCGCCGAACCGGCCCATTGGCACGGCGAGTCCGGCGAGCACCAGCTGTACGACCCGCGGGACCGCCCCTGGTGGAATCCGCGCCGGGCGAAGGCGGCGGAGTTGGCCTACGTGAGACATCTGACGGCGCACGAGCTGGCGGGGTCCCGGGGCCGCCAGGCCACGGACAGTCCCGAGGTTGCGGAGTTGTTCGACCGGATCGACAAGTATCGACAACTGATCAATGCCGCCGAAGCGGAGATCGACAGGCTGCGCCTGCGGAGCGCGGAGCAGTGACGGTCAGGGCCGACCAACGGCGGCGCCCCGGAATTTGCCAATCTGGCAGTAACGAGTTCTCAACTTTGCCCGGCCTCTTTGGCGGAATGCCATTCAACAACGGCCGCCTGTCCTGATCAGACGGTCGGACCCATGAAGTCGATCTCGGGGAACTGTGGCGACGGGCCGTTGAGCAGTGGCTCGGGCTGGTGGCGTGGGTGCCGGTCGACGAAGGCAGCGACGTAGCTGCGGATGATCTCGACGCATCGCGCACCGGGCAGCGGCTGGACCGGCAGGCCCACCCAATCGCCCCACACGGCGATGTCGGTTACCGAGCTGTGTTCCATCTCGGGTGCGTGCAGCCAGCGGCGCCAACCGGTCAGGTGGGGCCAGGTCGCATCCCAGCTCGCGTCCTGCCCGGGAAGCCCATGCCGGGCTCCGGCGCCCAGCATGAGGAACGGGCGGGACAGGCCGGTCTGGAGGGCTGGCTGGAACGACCCGTCCAGGTTGATCCCGGCGTCCACCCGCCGGTCGGCGAGCATGGTGGCGGCGGCCGCCGCCCCGCCGATCGAGTGACCCGCGGCCGCGATCCGGCGGGGGTCGATCAATTGCCCGTACCGCCGGTGGCCGAGCAGGCGGTCGAGTACGAACGAAAGGTCCAGGGTCCGGCTGGCGGCAATCTCCGGCCCGTTCACCTCCCCGGTGCACACCACGCACTCGGCCACCCGCCCGTCGGGGAAGGTGACCGCCGCCGCCTCGTAGGTGTGGTCCACACCGGCCACCACGTACCCGCGGCTTGCCAGGTCCTCGGCCAGCGCCGTCAGCGTCCAGCGCGGGAGGCCGAAGCCCGGCGAGAGCACGACCAGCGGCAGCCGATGCGGCGTGCGTAGCGGCGGCACCCCGACCCGCGCGTGGATGCGCACCCGGGTCAGCGCGTCGGCCGGCACAGGGATCCCCGCCAGCACCAACGCGGACTCCTCGGCCGTGGCGTACGGCACCCGGTGCCCGCCAGGGACGGCGGCCGGGTACCACACCGACACCATGAGCTCCCGCGGCCCGGTCGGCACCCACGGATCCGGCCGGTCGGCGTCGACCAGATGCAGCGCATCCGAACCGACCCACTGCCGCCCGGTCGGCGCCGGCAGCGTGAACTGGTCATCGCCGGGGTGCGGCGCCGTCCCGGGTGCCGCACCAGCCGGCGCGACGAGCGCCATCGCCGCCAGCCCGGCGATCACCGCCATGACGTTCCGCAAGGCTCTCATCGTCACAACCTTCCCCAGTCGGATCCCCAGCCCCATTTCGCCCAGTTTCTGCCAATCGATCCGCCGATGGCAATCGTGAACTGTGACAGCTTGTCCTACACCTTGTTGGTGAGTCGGCGGCCAATGATGCGGATCATGGTCCAGTGGACCATCTCACGTGCGTTCGACAATCCAGCTTCGAGGGCAGGACCGCGATGCGGTTACGCGCGCGGGGACTCCGTCGTCGTGCTTGGCCGGCTGGCGACCGGGCCGGCGTGTGCGTCCGGCTTCACCGGAAATGACAGGTTGATCTCGCTTCGGCCGGCGCGTTTCACACATTTCACGAAGAACCCGTGGCCGTGTCCTCGGGAAGATGTGCGGGCTGGCAATCGCCAGCACATCAGAATCCAGAGGGGTGGAAACTCAGTGAAGGTATGGATCAAGAAGGGGATCGCGGCGGCGGTGGTGGCGGCCTCGGCCGCGCTGGCGGTCGGGTCGTCGGGCAGCAGCTCGGCCACGGTGCCCGGGCTGCCGGCGTTCGGGATCACCAGCGACGGCGGGCTGATGGCCTCGTTCAACACCAACACTCCGGGGGTGCTCAACTGGGTCTCGGTCCCGACCGGGTTCGTCTGCGGTGAGACTTTTCTGATCGGGATCGACTTCCGCGTGCAGGACGGCCAGCTGTACGCCCTCGGCAACCGCGGCTGCATCTACATCGTCACGCTCCCGCCGGCGCCGCCCCCGCCGGTGCCGGTCGTGTCGCTCAGGCACGTCTCCCAGCTCAGTGTTCCGTTGGAGGGCACGAACTTCGGCGTCGACTTCAACCCGGCGGCCGATCGGCTGCGGATCGTCGGTGACACCGGGCAGAACCTGCGGCACGACCTCAACACCCACGTCACGGCGGTGGACGGCAGGCTGAGCTCCGGGCCGAACACCGCGACGGTCACCGGCATCAGCGCCGCCGCCTACACGAACAACGACCTCAACTCGAGTAGCAACACCACGCTGTTCGACATCAACACGACCACTGATCAGGTCGTCATCCAGTCGCCGGCCAACACCGGCTTCGTGATCGCGACCGGTTCGCTGGGCGTCGACGCCGGCCCCAACGCGGGCTTCGACATCTTCGCCGACCTCAGCGGCGGCAAGACGATCTCGAACACGGCCTTCGCCACCCTCACGGTCCCGGGCAACAGCCGTTCGACGCTCTTCACCGTCGAACTGCTCACCGGGACCGCGACCAGCGTCGGCCTGTTCCCGTTGAACATAAGCGACATCGCCGTCGCGCTCGACTCATAGACCCCGCCGGTCCTCCGGCCGGCACACGGTGAGCCCGTCCCCGCACCCCGCCGGGACGGGCTCACCCGTCGAGGGTGATGACGGTGAACGTTGAGCGCGATCGCAGCGCGGGAGCGGTCGAGGTCGAGGTCGAGGTCGAGGTCGAGGTCGAGGCGAGAGTAGCTGTCCAGCATGGTGCGGAGATCGGGGCCGGTCGCCGGCCGCCGCGCAAGGTCGCGCGGCCACCGGTCGACGTCGGGCGGTTCGGCGGCACGTCGGCGCTGGCCGCGGGTGCCCTTGCGGCTGGTACCCGGCCCGAATCCGGCGCAGTCGGCCGAGGTCGCGACTTGCGATCATGCCGACGTCCGTCACCGTGCACCAGCACGGCGAGGCCGTGGTGGTGGAGGTGCGCGGCGACGTGGATCGACCTGCTCGCGGTGAGCGTCCTGGGCACGTCCGGTCCGGCCGCCCTGTACCCCACCCGCGCCGAGGCGCTGCTCGGACAGGTCTGACGCCGGGGCCTACCCGACGCGGTCGCCGGACATTGTCGTTCGCCGGGTTCGACACTCACCGCAGCAGGAAGCCGGGGACCAGGGGGTCGTGCGGGTCCATGCAGAACGCGTGCTCGCCCGTGCGGTAGGCCATTCCGGTCACCTGCGGGATGATGGCGGGGCGTCCGCCGATGTCGACGGTCTTCAGCACCGTGGCGGTGAACGTGGTGCCGACGATCGAGTCGTGGCGTAGCACGGCGCCGGTGGGCAGGCGGCCGTCGGCGGCCAGCACCGCCAGCCGGGCGCAGGTGCCCGAGCCGCACGGGGAGCGGTCGACCTCGCCGTCGGCGAAGACGGTCACGTTGCGCTGATGCAGGTGCCCGGCCGTGTCGCCGAGGTGGTCGACCCAGATGGTGCCGTAGATGCCGGTCAGGCGCGGGTCGGTCGGGTGCATGGCATGCTCGGTGTCGTTGAGCGCCCACTTGATCTCGCGGCCGAGTGCGACGAGCTGATCGAGACACGCCGGTGTGACCGACAAACCCAGTGCGGCGGCGGGCAGCGTCGCGTAGATCGCCCCGCCGTAGGCCACGGTCACCCGCACCTGGCCGCGGGAGGTGGTCACCGGCACGTCGGTGGCGACCACCCAGCTGGGCACGCCGAGGAAGTCGACGGCGATCACCCGGCCGTCCTGGCGGTGCACCCGGGCTGTCACCCGGCCGGACGGCACGTCGATCACCACGTCCACGCTGCCGGTCACCGGGGCGGCGACCCGGCCGGTCTCCACCGCCCACACGCCCAGCGCGATCGTGCCGTGCCCGCAGGCGGTCGAGAAGCCGTCCTTGTGCCAGAACAGCACACCCAGATGCGCGCCGTCGTCGTCCGGCGGCACGAGGAACCCGCCGTACATGTCCGCGTGCCCGCGCGGCTCCCAGCACAGCACCGCCCGCACGCCCTGAACCTCGGGATCCTCGATCGCCCGAGCCCGCCGCTCGGCCACCGTCGCACCCGGGATCGGCACCGGAGGATCCACCACGATCCGAAACGGCTCCCCGCCCGTGTGGTAGTCCGTGGTCGCGATCGTCGATGGCACCACGACGGAATGGTGCCACGCCGGAGCCGGTCAGCCGTACCTGATGCTCGTGACCGTGGCGTATTTCCAGATCGAGTGGACCGGCCGCGCGGCTATTTCCGTGCGAAGCGCGGCGAGTCGGGTGGCGCCGCGCAGGGCGGGCAGGGTGGCGGCGGTGGTCAGCACGGTGAGCGTCAGCGCCGCGGCGCTCGACGGCCGATGTCCGGCCAGTCCACAGGCCGGGCTCGCCGATGAGCCCGATGATCCGCTGCGGGAACCGCGGCCGCAGCAGCTCACCCTCCGGCGAGGCCAGCGACTCGGCCAGGGCCGGGGAAAGCACCGCCTCGCCGCCGGCGGGCAGTCGCGAAACCCGGGAGGCACCGGCGCGCCCGGCCCGGCCGGGCGCACGAACATGCCGCGGATCCAGCTGTCCCGGAACTGCGTGCCCGTGCCCAATCCGCGCACCAGCAACGGGTCGGCGCCCGCCAGCGGCGTGAAGTCCGGCTGCCGGGCGGCGAACCTGGCTTCCCGCGCCTGGAGCATCGGGCCGGCCGACGCGCCGACCAGGAGCACGGCCAGGGCCAACCCGATACCGATGGTGCCAGCACCAGCCTGGTCACCGCGGTCTTCGTGACCTGCCCACCGCCGATGGCGAGCCGGACGCCCAACAGCAGATCACCGGCCAAGCGGGACGCCAAGGACATGGCGCGGCTCGTTACTTCGGTCGCGATAGGACTCACGGTGGACCGGTGGGATACCGGAAGGTGCTGCGTCAGCAGCCCCGAGTGTCGCGGGCCGCGCCGTATCCGTCACCGCCACGGGCTACTCAATTCCGGCGCCGGGACCACTCACGCCGGGTCGACCGCCGAGCCCGGAACGCCGTTCAGGTGGAACGTCGCGTGGCGAAAGGGGGGTTGGCCGGGCACGCTGAAATGGGTCTGGATCCATCGGCCAAGGGTGACGTCGTCGTCGGGAAACACCGGTTCGGTCCACCGGCGACGGTCGAGTCGGTCGAGCGTGCCGAGCAGCGAGGCGGTCGCGGCGTCGAACCGATCGAGCACCTCGTCGACGAGCAGTATCCGCGCACCCACCACACCGGCCCGGTTGAGCCGCGCCCCGGCCGCCCGGGTGGACCACCTCGCCGTCGTGCTCCAGTGCCTGCGGCCACCCAGCGCGTCGACCAGGACCGCCAGATCGATCTCCCGCCACATCGTGTGGTGGGCGACCAGATCGCGCAGCGAGTCGCAGAAGTCGCCGATCGGCCGCCCGGCCACGGTGTGCGGCTCGGTCAGCTCCTCCGGCGTGCGTCCGGCGATGGCCTCGCGGAGGACGTCGTCGTCCTCGTGCAGCCGCCGCCGGGCCTCGCTCAGGCTCAGCTCCTCCATCACCCGGTTCTCTCCTCGGTGTCCCCGGCGCGTCAGCACCCCGCCGGCTCGGCACACGGTGACACGGAGTCCGACCTGCGACAAACGCATCTCCGGCATGGATGCCATGCCGAATACGCATGCCGTTCGTCGGCGGGCCTGATGGGATCATTCGACCGTGCTGCGTATCCGTTTCACGGCGGAGGATCTGGAGCGGACGACGTTTCGGCCCTCGTTGGGTGTCCTGGGAGAGCTGGGATTCGCCCTCCGGCAGTTGCATCATGCGGACCGCCGGTCGCCGTTCTGGGCCTGGTCCCTGGCCGGCCGCACGAGGTTGACCGGCCGACTGCGGATGACGCCGGCGCTGTTCCCGGCGGCGACGGGGTCTCATGCCGGTGCGAACGGCTCCCTCGAACCTCCGGTGACCTCCACGTTTCTCGACCTGCACGCGCTCACGGATGGGATGGCGGTCCGGGAGGACCCGTTCGAGTCGATCCGTCGTTGCCCGCCATGGCTGATGAAAGCGGAGTTGGCCGCGCTGAACCGGTGGGTGCGGCTTCCGTCCTGGAGCGCCGACCTTGGCGGCGGCGACGTCGAGCCGCGGGAGCGTCTCGTCCGGGAGCTGCGCACCGCGTTCCCGGTCCTGCTCGAGCCGCACTGGCATGCGCTGCGGCAGCACGGCCGTGGCCGGCTGGAGATGTACGCGTCGTCGCTTATGGCCGAGGGCCTGTCGGCGGCTCTGGCCAGGCTGCATCCCCGGATCCGCTGGCAGCCGCCGTACCTGGAGCTGCACCGGCCGTACGGCGCGACCGGCACGTTCGAGCTCGGCGGGCGTGGGCTGGTCGTGGCGCATTCGGTGTTCTGCTGGCCGGATCCGATTCTCAGCGCGAGCTTTTCGGACGAGTCCGCATCCCCGACACTGATCGTCCCGCTGCTGACCGGTGCGGCCGGCCTGGCGAGTTGCCTGGCGTCCGCGCGGTCCACCGGTCCCGCGCTGGCCGGCGTGGTGGGACGGACCCGGGCGCGCGTGCTGGACATCCTCGACGGCGGCGGCACGGACGGCCTGCACACCACGGCCGTCGCCCGCCGGCTCGGTATCTCGCCGGCATCGGCCAGCGGGCACATCGCCGCCCTGCGCGCGGCCGGCCTGGTCGCCAGCACGCGCGCCGGCTACCGCGTGTACCACCGGCTCACCGCGCTCGGCGTGGCCATGCTGAACGCCGGCACCTGACGGGGCAGCCGTGATCCGCTCAGCCGACCAACGCGCGCATCACGTCGAGGGCGCTGCGGGATCGGTCATGGAGCCGCTGCGGGTTGCCGGTCGTCACGATGGTCCGCCCGGCCGCGGGCGCCACGAGCACGTACTGGCCGCCCCACCCCGCCGCGAGGAACGCGCGCTGCCCGGCGATCTCGTCGATCCAGAACAACCAGCCGTAGGGCAGGTGCTCCGGTGGCCCTCCCCCGGTGTGCGCGGTGGTGGCCTCGGTGAGCAGCGGCCCGAGACGCACGGCGTCGGTGCGCCAGGCCTCGCCCAGCCTTGCCTTAGTCGAGTGCCGACAGCCGCAACCCGCCGTACCCCAACGGGATTCCCTCCGGATCGCGCGGCCACTCCCAGTCCCTGATGCCCAACGGCGCGAAGATCCGATCGGCGGCCAGCTGAGCCGGATCCCCCGCGGCGGCGAGCACGGCCGCCGCCAGCAGGTGCACGGCGCCGTTGTCGTAGCAGAACCGTTCCCCCGGCGGATCTCGTTGCGGTTGCGCCAGAAGCGCGGCCACCCAGCCGCTCGGCAGCTCCATCACCCGGTCGATGTCGTCCAGCCCGGCGCACAACGCCCCGCCGGTCATCGCCAGCAGGTCCCGTACCCGGGCCACCCGCCGCGGCCGCGGCACCCGGGCGCCGAGCAGCCCGCCCAGCGTGCTGTCCAGAGCCAACCGGCCGTCCCGCACGGCCAGCAGGACCACGGTCGCCAGCACCGACTTGGTCACCGAGTGCACCTCACCCGGCTCGCCGAGGCCGCGGTCCGCCAGCCGATGCGCGGCGACGACCGCGCCGTCGTCCACCACCACCAGGTGCTCGACATGCGCGTACTCCGGCTCCCGCAACCGGGTCAGCGCCAGGTCGACTCGATCCACACGGCGAAGTCTCGCCGGGACGGTCGGACCGCGTCCACCGGTTCCGTCACCGGACCGGGTCTTTCGGCCATGCCCGAATCACTTGTGCCGACACCGTCCATAACGGAGGGTTTAGTCTCGCCCGCGCGGGAGACCGCGGGCGGAAAGGTGATCCGGTATGCGCGTCGGCATCATCGGCTCCGGGCGGATCGGCGGAAACCTGGGGCGACTGCTCGCCGCCGCCGGGCATGAGGTGATCTTCAGCTTCAGCCGCACCACCGAGGTGTTGAAGGAGCTGGCCGCGGCCGCCGGACCGACCGCGTCGGCCGGCAGCCCCGCCGATGCCGCGCGGGCCGACGTGTCGTCCTGTCGGTTCCCTGGGGCAGCGTCGAGATCGCGCTCGAGCAGGCGGGCGACCTTTCGGGCCGGGTGGTGATCGACACCACCAACCCGTTCGAAGCCAACGGGTTGGCCGACCTCGGTGGCCTGACCTCGGCCCAGTACAATGCGGCACGGTTGCCCGGCGCCCGGCCGGTGAAGGCGTTCAACACGCTGACGGCCGGATTCCAGGCGCGGGCCGCGGGCAGAACCGGCGCCGACCGCGTGGTCATGTTCTACGTCACCGACGACCCGGCGGCCGGTGACGTCGCGGCCCGCGTGATCGACGCGGCCGGCTTCGCGCCGGTATCGCTCGGCGGGCTGGCCGACTCGGCGCCCATGGAGGCCCCGCGGCGGCCCGGCGCCGTGTACGGCGAGGAATGGAATCCCGCGCAGGCACTCGCCTTCGCCCAACTCTGGCGGCAGACCCGGACCGGTGGGCCGGATTCCTTCGTACGCCGGTACATCCGCGCCTTCGCCACCGCAGACCTGGAAACCCTGCGCACCATGTACGCCGACGACGTGGTGCTCTACACGCCGCTGGCCTGGGGT
Source organism: Actinophytocola sp. (assembly GCF_035942955.1). Classification (GTDB taxonomy): domain Bacteria; phylum Actinomycetota; class Actinomycetes; order Mycobacteriales; family Pseudonocardiaceae; genus DASYTH01. Next base: position 58,216 of record NZ_DASZCQ010000072.1, read on the forward strand.
GCGCGCGGCTGGCCGTTCGTCGCCGAGTTCATCACCGCGTTCCACACGGCCAACCCGGGCATGCGCACCACGCTGCACGACGAGTTCTACGACCCGACCGGCACCCGCGCGTGCTTCCGGTTCGTCCTGCACTGGCACAACACCGGCCCGTTCTTCGGGCATCCGCCGACGGGCGACCGTGGCACCATGTCGGAGACGCACGCGATCCGCATCGAGGACGGCCGCATCGTGGAACAGTGGGTCGGCGACAACTCCTTCCAGCTGCCCTACCAGGAGCTCGTCCAGTTCGGAATGGACTTTCCGCGCGACACACCCGATCCGTACCCGGCCCTGCTCGACCTCACCGCGCCGCCGGTCGGGGGTGCGTAGCCGACGTGGTGGCATGCCGGCGCGATCGGGTCAGCTGACGTGGCCGTGGGTTCGGTGGTAGTGGCGGCGGGCGCGGTCGCGGTTGCCGCACATGGTGCTTGCGCACCAGCGGCGGCTGAGGTTCCGGCTGCGGTCGACGAACAGCCAGCCGCACGCCTCGCCCGGGCACTGTTTGAGGCGGACGAGGTCGGGGCCGAGCAGCAGGGCCGAGGTGGAGGCGGCGACCTCCCAGAGCGGCCATTCCAGCCGGCCGGTCTCGGGCCAGCCCGCGGTGAGCCCGCCGCCGTCGGGCGCGGCCAGCCGCAGGGTGGCCAGCCCGTCCTGCAGGGTGCCGTTGAGGTTGCGCAGGTCCTCCTCGGCCGGCGCCGCACCGGCCGCCACAGTGGACAGCAGGCGGAACAGGGACTCCCGCAGGGCGATCGCCTCGGCGTGCACCCCGCGCGCCTTGGCCGGGCGGGCCGCCGCGGCCGCCGTCAGGCGGTCCCGCTCGGCGTCGTCGAGCAGGCCGACCCGCAACAGGTAGTCGGCAAGGGCGGGGTAGTCGCCGATCAGGTCGATCGGTGCCCGGCTGCGCCGCCACAGCACGCTGTTGACGAAGGCGAGGCACAACCGCCCGCCCAGCGCCGGCGGCGTCGGGTCGGTGCCGCTCGGGCACAAGGCCCAGGTCCTCATCCCATGACCTTAGAAGCTTGACGAAGCGCATCGGGTACCGGAGCCTACTAACGATCAAATCCTGTTTTGGATGTTAGCTGGCGTGCAGGGGGAGGTGGCACCGCTGAGGCCGTTTCCGATGGTGGGGCGCGAGCACCAGGTCGGCGAGATCCTGGCGCTGCTGCGGCGGCCGGACATGGCCGCCGCGTTCCTGGTCGGACCGGCCGGGATCGGCAAGAGCCGGCTCGCCGCCGAGGTACTGGCCAGGGCCCGCAAGCAGGGACACCGGGTCGCCTCGGTGTCGGGCACCCAGACATGCGCGCAGGTTCCGTTCGCGGCGGTGGCCCGGTTCCTACCCGAGCGCGGCAACGCGCCCGCCAGCCGGCTGGAGCTGTTCCGGTCCGCCGGCGCGGCGCTCGCCGGCCCCGGATCCACCGGGCGGACCGTCGTGCTCGTCGATGACGCCCACCTGCTCGACGAGCCGTCGGCGGCGCTGCTGCACCACCTGGCGAGCACGCAACGGGCGTTCCTGATCGGCACGGTCCGCGGCGGCAACCGGCTCGGCGACGCCCTGCTGGCCCTGTGGCGCCAGGACCGGGCGGTGTGGATCGAGGTTCCGCCGCTCCGCGACGGGGAGGTCGACGACCTGCTGCAGGCGGCCCTCGGCGGGCAGGTCGACCTGGGCGCCGGGCACGAGCTGCACCGGCTGAGCGCGGGGAACCCGCTGTACCTGCGCGAGTTGATCAGGACCGGACTCGAGTCCGGGCGGTTGCGCAGCGCGGACGGGGTGTGGCGGCTGCATGACGGTCCGGCCGTCACGACGTCGCTCGAGGAGTTACTCGGCGACTGGCTGCGCGGCGTCGACGCCGAGGTGCGGGCGGCCGCCGAGGTGGTGGCGTTCGCCGAACCGATGGGGATGCGCACGCTGCGCCGGATCGTGCCGGCCGAGGCCCTCGAACGGGCCGCGACCGCCGGGCTGGTGTGCCTGGCCGAGGACGGGCGGCGGCGGGAGGTCCGGCTGTCCCACCCGCTGATCGGCGAGCTGCTCCGGGCGGCCAGCCCGCCGCTGCGCGCCGCGAAGATCAATGAGCGGTTGGTCGGCGCCCTTGCCGGCACGGGACTGCGCCGCCGGGGGGACGCGCTGCGGCTCGGGATGTGGCAGCTCACCGCCGGCATCCCGGACGACCCGGCGCTGCTGCTGGCCGCCGCGGCCGAGGCGGAAGCGGTGTTCGACCACCACCTGACGCTGCGGCTGGCCCGTGCCGCGCGGGACGCCGGCGCCGGCGCCGCGGCGCTGCGGCTTGAGGCGACCGCGACCGCGTGGCTCGGCCGGACCGCCGCGGCCGAGCCGCTGTTCGCCGAGCTGGAGCGGCTGGCCGCCGGCGAGGACGAACGGGCGTCCGCCGCGCTGCTGCGGGCCGGCAACCTCTGGCTCGGTCACGGGCAGGCGCGGCGCGCGCTGCGGGTGGTGTCCGCCGCCGAGGCGGCGGTCCGGACGCCGGACGCCATGGCGATGCTCGCCGCCGTCCGGGCCTTCCTGCTGTGCCAGACCGGGCACACCGCGGAGGGTCTCGCCGTGTGCGCGGAGGCGCTGCCGTTGGCGACCGAGCCGGCCGCCGTCGCCCACGTGCTTCCGGTACGGGCCTTCGCGCTCGCCGACGCCGGGCGGACCGGCGAGGCGCTGGCCGCCATCGCGGCCGCGGAGAACGTGGCTGGGACCGAGCGATTTCCCTACCTGGCCGACGGGATGGAGCTGGCGCACGCGACCGCGCTCGAGCACGCCGGCCGGTTGACCGAGGCGGCGGAGCTGACCGCCGAGCGGTACCGCCGGGCCCTCGACGGCCACAGCGACCAGGCCAGGACGGCGTGGGCCTGCTTCCGCGGGCGGATCGCGCTGCGCACCGGCCTGGTGGCCAGCGCCATCCGCTGGCTGCGGGAGGGGATCGCGCTGCACCGCACCGCGATCACGCTGTCCGGTCCGGTCGGCCGGCTCGACGCGGTCGGCGCGCTCGCACACGCCCAGGTGCTGGCCGGCGACCTCACCGCGGCCCGCGCCACGCTGACGTCGACCGGCGCCATCGACCGCGACGCGGACATCCAGGCCGCCAGCCTGGAGCTCGCGCACGCCTGGCTGCTGGCCGCGGACGGCGACCTGAGGGCGGCCCACGACCGGCTCGAGGCGACCGCGGAGCGAGCCCGCCGGCTCGGCCGGCTGGCCGTCTGCCTGCGCGCGCTGCACGACCTCGCCCGGCTCGGCGCGCCCGACCGGGCGAGCGAACCGCTCGCCGGACTCGCCGGGCGCCTCGACGGGCTCTGGCCGGACCTGTACCTGGCCCACACCATCGCACTGCGGCGCCGCGACCCGGCCGGGCTCGAGGAGTGCTCCGCCCGGTTCGCCGCCGCGGGCGCGCTGCTCGAG